>NZ_JBLQGP010000001.1:0-463624 GCF_047806685.1 Thauera sp. WH-1 | reverse complement strand
CGAACAGGACCGTGAAACGCACATGCGCCGATGATAGTGAGGTCCGCCCTCGTGAAAGTAGGTCATCGTCAGACTAAACCATTCAGCACAAGCCCGAGGCGCGTACAGCGTGTCTCGGGCTTTTGTGCTTTGGGCGCACGCTGCTACCCGGGCGTGACCTCCATTCGCAGCTCGGGCAGAATCAAGCGCTCTTGTCGCTCCACGGGAATGAAATGAATTTCGACATCGTGGTCGTTGGTGGCGGTTTGGCGGGTGCCGCACTAGGAGTCGCGTTGCGCCGCAGCAGACTCAGCATTGCCGTGGTGGAACATGCGCCGCCTGCGCGCCGCAGTGACTGGGATCAGCGTGTGTACGCTTACAGTCCCGCGAGCGCGACCTTCCTCTCTGAACTCGGCGTGTGGTCGCACCTCGATCGGGCGCGCCTGATGCCCGTGGGCGAAATGAAGATATTCGGTGATGCCGGGGGCGAGCTTAGGTTCTCCGCTTACGACAGCGGTCTCGCGGAGCTCGCATGGATCGGCGAATCGAGCCTGGTGCACCTTGAATTATGGGAAAGCCTCAAGCGCCAGCACAATGTCACGCTCCTCTGTCCGGGGGTGCCCGCCGACCTCGTCGTGGAAGACGGCGGGGTGACGCTGCGCCTCGCGGATGGGCGCAGCATCATCGCGGGACTGGTGGTCGGCGCCGATGGTCGCGATTCCTGGGTCAGGGAGACGCTCGGTATCGAGACCAAGTTGACGCCCTATGATGAACGGGCGGTTGTGGCCAATTTCCGTTGCGAACACATGCATCGCGGTACGGCGTTCCAATGGTTTCGCGAGGATGGCGTGCTGGCCTGGCTGCCGCTGCCGGATGGGTTGATGTCGATGGTATGGTCGGCTCCGAATACGGTGGCGGATGAGTTGATGGCCATGGACGACATGGATTTTTGCGGCCGAGTGGCTGAGGCCGGTGGAGGCCGTCTCGGTGGCCTCGAAGTGCGCACCCCGCGGGCAGCGTTTCCGCTTCGGATGATGCGTGTCGACGAGATCGTGCGCCCCCGGGTCGCCCTGATTGGCGATGCGGCGCATGCGATCCATCCGCTGTCGGGGCACGGGATCAACCTCGGTTTTCAGGATGCCAAGGTGCTGGCGCAGGAGCTCGCGGCCTTGCCTTCGTGGCGGGATGTCGGGGAGCATGCGGTGCTGCGGCGGTATGCTCGGCGGCGCGCCGAAGAGCCCTTCCTGCTTCAACACCTGACGCACGGACTCAATCGCCTGTTCGGAGCGCGCAACCCCCTGCTGGGCTTGTTGCGCAACTCCGGAATGAACCTCACTGACCGCCTTCCGGTCGTAACGGATGCGCTCATTCGCTATGCAGTCAATGGCCGCTTCTGACCCCTCGGAGAAACTGATGCAATCCCTTTTCATGCGCTCTGCCTTCAAATCCCTCTCACTTGCACTTGCACTCGGAATTGCCGCGGCCGCTCAGGCGAGCGAGGCTGACGTGAAGAAGGGGATGGAGGCGTTCATCGGCGCGCCGGCGGTCGAGTCCGTGACGCGCACCGAGTACGGCGGCCTGTATGAGGTGCTGCTGAAGAACGGCCAACTCGTCTACACGGATGCAAAGACCAGCTTCATCATCGACGGCAATGTGATCGACACCGCGACCCGACGCGACGTCACCCAGGCGCGGCTGACCCAGCTCGCCGCGATCGATTTTTCCACACTGCCGCTCGAGCAGGCGGTGAAGGTGGTCAAGGGCAAGGGCACGCGCGTGATCGCGACCTTCGAGGATCCGAACTGTGGCTACTGCAAGCGCCTCGGCAAGGAGCTGGCGCAGATGGACGACATCACCATCTACACCTTCTTGTACCCGATCCTGAGCGAGGACTCGGCCGTCAAGTCAAACAACATCTGGTGTGCGAAAGACCAGGGTGACGCATGGACGTCATGGGTGGTCGACGGTAAGGAGCCAGCGAGGGCAGATTGCGATGCGGCGGTCGTGGCCCGCAACGTGGAACTCGGGCAGAGTCTGCGCATCAGTGGCACGCCGACCATCTTCCTGACCGACGGAACCCGCATCGGCGGCTATGTCCCAGCAGCCGAGCTGGAAAAAGCGCTTGCCAAGGTCAAGCGCTGATCGCCACCGGCACGCGTTCGCGCCGCCTGCCGCCGATCCAGGTGATCATCGGCGGCAGGCGGCGTCGCGTGGTCAGCGTGCCGTAGGGGGCGACATGCCACGTGGCAGCAAGACCCACATGCTGCCTTGCTGACGCATGCGGCCCGCTTCGCGCCCGGCCTCGGCCCCGAAGCCCCAGAAAAAGTCCGCGCGCACTACGCCCTTGATCGCCCCGCCCGTGTCCTGCGCGAGCACGAGGCGGTTCAGCGGCCGGGCAGTCATGGGGTAGGTGGTCGACAGGAACACCGGGGCGCCAAGCGGGACGTAACGTGGGTCGACAGCGATACTGCGGCCTTCGGTCAGTGGGACACCAAGCGCGCCGATCGGACCACCGTCGGAGGCGGGCAGTTCGCGGAAAAAAACGTAGCTCGGGTTGGCATTGAGCAGTTCGTCCAGGCGCTGCGGGTTGTCCTGTGCCCAGCGCTTGATGCCGTCCATCGACGCCTTGTCCAGCGTCAGCTCGCCCTTTGCCACCAGCCAGCGACCGATCGACTGGTAAGGGTGCCCGTTCTGGTCGGCATAGCCGACGCGGACCATGCTGCCGTCCGCCAGCTGCACGCGTCCCGAGCCCTGCACCTGGAGGAAGAACAGGTCGATCGGGTCGTCGGCCCAGAGCAGCACCGGCGCGGCGATGTCGGCGCCACGCGCACCGATCTGTTCGCGCGTCCAGTAGGGCAGCACCTTGTTTCCCACCACCCGGCCGCGCAGGCGCAGGTGCTTGAGATCCGGATAGACGTCACCCAGCTCGATGGTCAGCATGTCCTTTGGCGCGCCGTGCAGCGGCCAGCGGCTGCGGTTGTTGCGTGTGCGGCTGCCGCGTATGAGGGGCTCGTAGTAGCCGGTCACCAAGCCCTCGGTGCTGCCGTCCGCGTTGACCAGCCGCCACGGGACGAAATGTGTCTCGAAGAAGCGGCGCACATCGGCGGAGGCGGGGGTGCGGCCGAGAAGCGCCGCAGCCTCGCAGGCGTCCTTCCAGGCCGACTGACGTACCAGGGTTGAGCACGAGGTGCGCAGCGCAGGCCAGGCGGCAGCCGGGTCGTCGTCCGTCCAGGCGCTCAGTTGCTCCCAGGTGGCAGGCTGGAGCGGCGCGGCTGCCTCTGCCGGTGGGGCGGTGGGCGCCGCACTGGGGCAGACCGGACAGGCCGGGCAGGCGGGCGGCGGGGGGCAGGTTGCAGCGGCCGCGTGAACGGGCTCGGTGGGCTGATGGGCACAGCCGGTCGCGAGCAGACCGAGGAACATGGGTAGCGCAAGGCGCCTGGCGAGGGCCGGAATCATCGGATGCATCGGTTAAACTCGAAAGCAGGAAGTGCGCAGTATACCGGTCACGACTAACCACAGACCGGGTGGGCGCGTCCCGCTGCGTGGCTGCCGAGTTACCCCCTTTGAATGGATGCCCCTGGCGCAAAGATGACTGAGCTTGCAGACCTGCTGAGCCGTGCCGAGCGCGTGCTCGAACGCCTCGAAACCCTTCTTCCCGGTTCGGCGGAGGTCCCCGACTGGGGTGCCGCCATCGCCTTTCGCTGGCAGCGCCGTCATGGCCGGGCCGCCTTGAAGCCCGTCCGCCTGCCGCACCGCATCGCGCTCGACGACCTGCAGGACGTCGACGAGCAGAAGGCGCGGATCGACCGCAATACGCGCCAGTTCCTTGCCGGGCGCCACGCCAATAACGTGCTGCTCACGGGCGCACGGGGAACGGGCAAGTCGTCGCTGGTGAAGGCCCTGCTCAACGAGTATGCCGGGCAGGGGCTGCGACTGATCGAGGTCGACAAGAGCGACCTGGTGGACCTGCCTGAGATCGTCGAACTCGTCGATGGGCGGCCCGAGCGCTTCATCCTGTTCTGCGACGACCTCTCCTTCGAGGAGGGCGAGGACGCTTACAAGGCGCTCAAGAGCGTGCTCGACGGCTCGGTGTCGGCGATGTCGGACAATGTGCTGGTGTATGCGACCTCGAACCGGCGCCACCTGATGCCCGAGTATCACGACGAGAACTTGCAGGCTCGTCATGTCGACGGCGAGCTACACCCGGGCGAGGCGGTTGAGGAGAAGATCTCGCTGTCCGAACGCTTCGGCTTGTGGATTTCCTTTTACCCCTTCAGCCAGGACGACTACCTGGACATCGTCGCGCACTGGCTGCGCAGCTTCGGCGTGTCGCGCAAGGCGATCCTCGGGGCGCGCCAGGATGCGCTGCAGTGGGCCTTGATGCGCGGCTCGCGTTCGGGGCGCGTGGCCTGGCAGTTCGCCCGCGATCATGCCGGCCGACTGGAGGACAAGGGGCGCGGACGGTGACGCGCAAGCTGGTGGATGTGGCCGCTGGGGTATTGCTGCGCGCGGACGGCAGCTACCTGCTGGGGCAGCGGGCGGCGGACACCGTGTATGCCGGTTACTGGGAGTTTCCCGGTGGCAAGGTCGAGCCGGGCGAGACGCCGGCGCAGGCCTTGTGCCGCGAGCTCGAAGAGGAGCTCGGCATACGCGTCACGCGGCTGCGCCCCTGGCTGCGTCGCGAGCACCTCTACGAGCATGCGCACGTCAGGCTGCATTTCTTCGAGGTGGCGGCCTGGGAAGGAGAGCTCGATGACCGTGTTCACAGCGCGCTGGCCTGGGTCCTCCCGGGGGACCCCGCGCCGGCGCCGATGCTGCCCGCCAATGGCCCGATCCTGAAGGCGCTGCGGCTGCCTCGCCTGATGGGCATCACGCAGGCCGCAAGGCTCGGCGTCGGCGCGCAGCTGGCCGCCGCCGAGCGCGAGATCGGCCGTGGCCTGCGCCTGGTGCAGCTGCGCGAGTCCGGACTCGACGATGGCGCGCGTGAGGTGCTGGCGCGAGAACTGGTCGCAAGGCTGCACGCCTGCGACGGGTTGCTGGTGGTGAATGGCGATGCCGCGCTCGCTGCGCGCGTCGGCGCCGACGGTGTCCACCTGCCGGCGCGCCTGTTGATGACGACGCAGCGGCGCCCGGCTTTCGAGTGGGTGGGCGCGTCCTGCCACACGCGTGCGGAGTTGGAGCATGCGGCCGCTCTGGGGCTGGATTGCGTCCTCCTCGGCCCCGTTCAGCCGACCACGACGCATCCCGGCCAAGCGGCTCTGGGCTGGCGTGACTTTGCGGCGCTGTGCGCGGGCTTGCCGTTGCCGGTATTCGCGCTCGGCGGTCTGGGCAGCGCCGACATGGACCGTGCACGCGATGCCGGCGCGCATGGTATCGCCGCGATCCGCGGCGTATGGGACGTTGCCGGCTAGGTTCGTGTCGGTTGCCGGTGAGGGCCGCGCCGCTCAGCGCGGCCGGCCTTCACCGATGCCGGGCGGGGCGAAGGTTTCGCCGCTGTCTTCGCCGTCCGGCGGCGAGCTGGGCACGCGATAGCCTTCCGAGGCCCAGGCGCCGAGGTCGAGCTGACGGCAGCGCGCCGAGCAGAACGGGCGATAGCGGCTCTCTGGCTGCCAGACCACGGGCTTGCCGCAGCTGGGGCAGTTCACGGTACGCGGTGCGGTGCTGCGCGGCGTGTCGTTCATCGCTGACTCACAGGCTGCAGAAGGTCAGCTCGAAGGCGACGTCGCGCTCGGCCAGGCGAGGGCGGGCGACCGTCTCCGGCAGCATGAAGCGAACGTTCAGCGCGTACTTGTTGGCACTGATTTCCGGCACCACGGTTTCGGCGCGGGCGAGGCGCACGCGCACCATCTGCGCACTGCGGCCGGCCATCGTGAGCTGGAAGGCGCCGCTGCGTGCAAGCTGCGCCTCGGCGCGTCCGCTCGCGCGCAACAGGCGCAACACGATCTCGATGCCGTCGCGGATCGGCGCCATGGGCTGGATCCAGGTGTCGAGGTCGCCGCGGCGGACCTCGGGTTCGCGATTGAGCCAGTAGTGGTAGGAGGGCAGGTCGAACTGGCATACGCCACCCGGGATCGCGGCGCGGCTGCGGATACTCATCAGCCACTCGTTCTCGCGCAGGTACTGGCCGATCTTGCCTGCCATCGCGAGCAGGCCGGTTGACGCCTGCTCGATCTCGTAAAGGGCGCCGGCCAGCGCCTCTTCGGAGATCTCGGGATTGTTGCGGAAGGACATCAGGATCTGGCGCTGGCGCTCGAGCTCCTGCACCAGATCGACCTTGAGATCGGCGCGGCTGGCGACCTCGAGCGTCTCGAAGATGGTCTGCAGCGCGACGTGGTGATCCTGCGGTGCGCCTGCGGCGGTGAAGTGTGCGATCTTGAGGAACAGATCCTCAAGACGCAGCAGGGTGCGGATGCGTTCGTTGAGAGGATATTCGTAACTAATCACCGCACACAGTCCGCAAGTATTGCGCCCCTTGAATTCGGGCCGATGATAGCACAGCGCCCCTTTGGCACAGGCTGCATGGCCCCTGGCGCCTCATCGCGCGCGGGCGGCGGCGAGATAGGCGGCGTGCAGCCTGTCGACCTGCGCCTGCAGTGCGGCGAGCGAGCCGCCGTTGTCGATGACGTCGTCCGCGACGGCAAGGCGTTGCTGTCGGCTCGCCTGCGTCGCCATGATCGCGCGGACCTGTGCCTCGTCGAGTCCGCTGCGCCGGCTGACGCGCTCGATCTGCAGCGCTTCGGGGCAGTCCACCACGCAAATGCGATCGCAGCGCTGGCGATAGCTGCCCGACTCGACCAGCAGGGGCACGGCCAGGATCACATAGGGGCCGCCTGCTGCCCGGCACTGGCGAGCGCTCTCGTCTCGGATCATGGGGTGGAGGATGGCCTCGAGCTGGCGACGGGCATCGGGCTGGCTGAAGGCGCGGGCTCGCATCGCCGCGCGGTCGAGGCTGCCGTCGGCCGCGATCATCACATCGCCGAAGCTGTTGCGGATGGCGTCGATGGCCGCCCCGCGCGGCGCGGTCAGCGCATGGGCGATGTGGTCGGTGTCCACCACGCTGGCGCCGAGTGCGGCGAAGTGCTCGGTCGCGGCGCTCTTGCCGCTGCCGATGCCGCCGGTCAGACCGACGATGTAGGGACGGTGGGCGAGGTCGTTCATGCGGTCGTGGCGGATGGGCGAGGGGTTCAGCGCGCGGCGCAGGACTGGCGTTTCGACGCCACGCGCGCAATGCCCTGTTCGACGCTGCGCAACTGCGCCGCGGTCAGGGTGGCCTGCAAGTGATAGCTCGTCGTCATGCGCGGCTCGACGCCGGCATTGCTGACGCCGCGTGCGCGAAGCTGGCTGAGCAGCACGCGGGCGCGGTTCTCGGTCTTGAACACACCGAGCGACACGGCGTACTGGGTCGGCCCCGGCTCCTGCACGATGAAGGTGTCGCTGACGCCGAGCAGGCGCAGCTCCGCGACCCGGGTGTCGGCATCGGCGCGGCTGGGCTGGGGCGGGATGCGCACCCACCAGGAGTCGGGCGTCTCGTTGCGGCTGCGGACTGGCGTGACGCCGATGCGGCGCAGGCCTTCGCCCAGACGGTCGGCTTCGGCGGCGGTGAGGCCGGCCCAGGCCTGGCAAATGGTGGGCGGTGCGGGAGCAGTGGGCGCTGTGGGTGCGACGGGCTCGGGCGGCAAGGGCGCGACAGGCACCGGTGCCTCGGCGACCGGGGCGGGATCGACGGCCGGGCTGTCGCGATTGATCGCGTCCTCGGCGTCGACGACGAGGGCGTGCGCATCGCCTTCATCCTCTGCCGCCTGCGCGGGCGCCGCTTCGGGCTCGACCACGAGGTCGGTTGCCGGCGTCGCTGCCGACGTCATTGCGGGGGCGGGCGGGGCCTCGGGTGCCGTCTCGGCGAACTCGAGCGGCCGCCCTTCGGCCTCGTCGGGGGGCGGGCGTGTCTCGTGCGACAGGCGAATGTGCTCGGGGTTGAGCTGGTTGGCGATGCGCTCGGGTTCGCCTGTCGGCACGCCGCCGCCCAGCCAGCCCTGGATGGCGGCGAAGGCGAGGGCATTGAGCACCAGGAACAGGATGATCAGGAGGCGCAGGGTCGTCATGCCTTCAGCGTTGTCGATGGCGGGGCTCGCCGTTGGGAGGGTGGCGCCGCCGCGCCCGGACCGAGCGCGCGCGGCGACCGCGCGTCGTCGCTGCTCAGCCCAGCTTCGGCAGATGGGCGAGCGAGGCGGCGACGGCGTCGGCAGGGTAGTCGTAGTTCTCCAGCTTGCCTGAGAAGAAGCGCTCGTAGGAGCTCATGTCGAAGTGACCGTGGCCGGTAAGGTTGAACAGGATGGTCTTCGCCTCGCCCGTTTCCTTGCACTTGAGCGCCTCGTCGATCGCGGCGCGGATGGCGTGGCAGGACTCCGGCGCAGGGATGATGCCCTCGGCGCGCGCGAACTGGACGCCGGCCTCGAAGGTGGCGAGCTGGGGCACGGCGACGGCTTCGATCAGGCCCTCGTGGAAGAGCTGCGACACCAGCGGCGAGTCGCCATGGTAGCGCAGCCCGCCGGCGTGGATGCCCGGCGGCATGAAGTCGTGGCCGAGGGTGTACATCTTCATCAGCGGCGTGAAGCCGGAGGCGTCGCCGTAGTCGTAGGCGTACTGGCCCTTCGTCAGCGTCGGGCAGGAGCTGGGTTCGACCGCGACGCAGCGCAGGCGCTCGGCACGCTTGTCGCCGGCGGCCTTGTCGGCGAGGAAGGGGAAGGCGATGCCGGCAAAGCTCGAGCCGCCGCCGCAGGGGCCGATGACGACATCCGGGTAGAGGCCGACCTTGTCGAACTGTTTCTTGGCCTCGAGGCCGATGATGCTCTGGTGCAGCACGACGTGGTTCAGCACCGAGCCCAGCGTGTAGTTGGTGTCGGCGCGGCTGGCGGCTTCCTCGACCGCCTCGGAGATGGCGATGCCGAGGGAGCCCTGGTTGTCCGGGTCCGCGGCAAGCAGGCGGCGGCCGGTCTCGGTGAGCTCCGAGGGGCTGGCGAACACCTCCGCCCCCCAGGTCTGCATCATCAGGCGGCGGTAGGGTTTCTGGCCGTAGCTGACCTTGACCATATAGACGCGCACCTCGAGGCCGAACATCTGCCCGGCGAAGGCGATCGACGAGCCCCACTGGCCGGCGCCGGTCTCGGTGGTGAGGCGCTTAATGCCGGCCTGCTTGTTGTAGAACGCCTGCGGCACCGCGGAGTTGGGCTTGTGCGAGCCGGCGGGTGACACGCCTTCGTACTTGAAGAAGATCTGCGCCGGGGTGCCGAGCGCCTGCTCGAGGCGCACCGCGCGCACCAGCGGGCTCGGCCGCCACAGGCGGTAGATCTCGCGCACTTCCTCGGGGATGGCGATCCAGCGCTGGGCGCTCATCTCCTGCTCGAGGATGGCGCCCGGGAAGATCGCGCCCATCTGCTCGGGCGTCGCTGGCTTGCCATCGGGTCCGAGCGGCGGCGCGAGCGGGCTGGGCAGATCGGCGACGACGTTGTACCAGTGGGTTGGTATGTCGGCGGCGTCGAGCAGGATACGGGTGGCTTCCATCGTGTCTTCTCCCTCTTGTGTGTGTGTCAGTGTCGTGTGATGGCAGCGGCGCCGGCAATCGCCCCCAGGCCCAGCAGGACCAGGTTGTCGATGCGCCGCAGCGGAATGTCGAGCAGGTCGGCGAAGCTCGCGGCGGCGCCGCCTCCGAGCAGGCAGGTCGCCCCGGGTGCGTCGGCAATCTGGCGGAACATGCGCTCGACCGCACCGGCCTGGGCCTGCAGGCAGCCCGAGCGGATCGCATCGATGGTGCGCCGCGGCTGCAGTGCGAAGTGGCCATCGGCCAGCGGCAATTGCGCCGTGCCGCGTGCCAGCGACTGCTGCATCAGGTCGACGCCGGGCAGGATCAGGCCGCCGAGAAAGTCCCCTGTCGCCGACAACAGGTCGACCGTGGTTGCGGTGCCGGCGGTGACCACCAGGCAGGCGTGCGCATGCGTCTGGCGCGCGCCGATCAGCGCAGCCCAGCGATCGGCACCCAGTTGCCCGGGCTGTTCGTAGAGGTTGCGTACGCCGCCGCACGAGGCACCGGGGTGCAGCCAATCGACCGCCAGTGGGCCGCAGGCGGCGGCAATTGCGTTGGCCACGCCGATGCCGGCGACGTTGCAGCCGAAGACCCGGCCGAGTCCGGTGTGGCGCCGACAGATGGCGGCGAGCTCGCCGATCGCCTCATGCGCGAGTGCGCCCTCGTCGACCGCGCGCAGCGGCTCGCCCGGCGAGATGACCCGCCACTTGATGCGCGTGTTGCCGGCGTCGACGAGCAGGATCACACCTTCGCTCCAGGCAGGGGGCGCAGCGAGACGTCGCCTACCAGCACGCGGCGTGTGCCCGCCTCGGTGCGCAGCAGCAGGGCGCCGTCGTCATCGACGCCACTGCAGATGCCCTCCAGCGTGTCCGTGTCGCTACAGATGCGCACCGGCAGGTCGGCAAACGCATTGCGCTGCTGCCAAGCGCCGCGCAGTGCGGCGAAGCCCGCCGCGGCGTAGGTCTCGAGCAGGCGCTGCAGTTCGACCAGGACGCTGGCGAGCACGAGGCTGCGCGCGGGCGGGGGCGCCTGCAGTGCGCACGCGAGATCGGTGACGCCCGCCTGGTCCGGGACTTCCGCGTGGGCGGGAAGGTCGACATTGATGCCGATGCCGATCACTGCCGCCGGGGTGCGGCCGCGCCCGGGAAGCAGCTCGACCAGGATGCCGGCCAGCTTGTTGCCATGGACCAGCACGTCGTTCGGCCATTTCAGCTGCACGCCCTGCACGCCGAGTTGCTCCAGCGCGCGTGCCACGGCAACGCCCGCCACCAGCGACAGTCCCGCAGGTACCGGCGCGCCCGGGGCGAAGCGCCACAGCGTCGAGAAGGTCAGGCTGGCGCCGTCCCAGGACAGCCACTGCCGGCCGCGGCGTCCGCGTCCCGCGGTCTGGCGCTCGGCCACGATCACATGCACGCGGCCGTCATCGGCCGGGGTGGTCTCCATCAGCACACTGTTGGTCGAGGCGCATTCAGCGCACCAGTCGATCACGAAGCTGTCGGCGAGGGCACCGATGCGGCGCGCAAGCTCGCGCTGCGCTTCCGTGTGCGACCGTGCGGCGACCTCGGCAGGGTCTTGCGGCAGCGGGGTAGGTTCCGTCGCTGCATCTGCAGCAGGGCCGGCATCAGAGCCGGCAGGGCAGCCCGCGGCGGGGGAGGGGGCGGCTGGGGAGGGGGGGGCAGGCGGCAAGGCGGCAATCCGGCGAAGGGGAACGATGCCGCATTATCCGCCATCCTGATTTGATGCACGAGCCCGGTACACGGCCCGATCGGCCCGGGAACTGTCGAGCCCGGCGCCGGGCACCTCGCCGGAGCGCGTTAGTGCTCCGGCTCGTCCCCGTTGCGCCCCTCCTCCATGCCGAGCTCCTGAATCTTGCGGCTGATGGTGTTGCGGCCGATGCCGAGCAGCTGCGCCGCCTCGATCCGGCGCCCGCCGGTGGCGGTCAGCGCCCGTCGGATCAGGGCGCGCTCGAACTCGCGCGTCAGGCGATCGAAGACCTCGCCCGGGCTCGTCGCGATCAGGCGGTCGGCTTCGGCGCCCAGACCCTCGACCCAGCTCGAGGGCGCCTCGCGCCCCGGCTGTTCACGCATCTCGGGCGGGAGGTCGGCGACCTCCACGGTCTGCGCCGGCGCCATCACGGTGAGCCAATGGCACAGGTTCTCGAGCTGACGCACGTTGCCCGGGAAGGGCTGGCCCTGCAGGTATTCGAGCGCGGCGTCGGAGATGCGCTTGCGCTCGACGCCGAGCTCCTGCGCGCTCTTTTGCAGGAAGTGGCGGATCAGCAGCGGGATGTCCTCGCGCCGTTCGCGCAGCGGCGGCAGGCGCAGGCGGATGACGTTGAGGCGATGGAACAGATCCTCGCGGAACAGCCCCTGGCGCACGCGCTCCTCCAGGTCCTGGTGGGTGGCGGCGATCACGCGCACGTTGGCGCGGATCGGCTGCTGGCCGCCGACGCGGTAGAAATGGCCGTCGGAGAGCACGCGCAACAGGCGCGTCTGCAGCTCGGCCGGCATGTCGCCGATCTCGTCGAGGAACAGCGTGCCGCCGTCGGCCTGCTCGAAGCGGCCGCGGCGCTGGGTGGCGGCGCCGGTGAAGGCGCCGCGCTCATGACCGAAAAGCTCGGACTCGAGCAGGTCGCGCGGGATCGCGGCGGTGTTGATCGCGATGAAGGGCGCATCACGGCGCGGGCTGTGGCGATGCAGGGCGCGCGCGACCAGTTCCTTGCCGCTGCCGGACTCGCCGTTGATCAGCACCGTGGCGTGCGAATGCGCGAGGCGGCCGATGGCGCGGAACACCTCCTGCATGGACGGTGCCTGGCCGAGGATCTCGGGCGCGAGCGAGGTCTCCTCCGCTGCACCATGCTGGTGCGCACCCTGCTCGAGCGCACGCCGAACGAGCGCCACCGCCTGGTCGACGTCGAAGGGCTTGGGCAGGTATTCGAAGGCCCCGCCCTGGAAGGCGGACACCGCGCTGTCGAGGTCGGAGTAGGCGGTCATGATGATGACCGGCAGCTGCGGATGGCGGGCCTTCACCTTCTGCAGCAGATCGAGACCGGACTCGCCCGGCATGCGGATGTCGGACAGCAGCACCGCTGGCGGCTGGGGCGTGCGGGCGAGCTCCGCGAGGGCGTCGTTGGCCGAGCTGAAGCTGGTGTGGGTGATGCCTTCGCGGCTCAGGGCTTTCTCGAGTACCCAGCGGATGGAACGGTCATCGTCAATGATCCAGACGTTATTCATTGTGTATGCACTATTCTGGTGCGTCCGGTGTTCAGACGCGGTCGGAGATCGGCAGCAGGATCGTGAAACAGGTCCGCCCGGGGCGGCTGTCCACGTCGATCATGCCCTGATGTTGTTCGATGAAGCTCTGCGCGAGGGACAGGCCCAGCCCGCTGCCACCATCCCGCCCCGACACCAGCGGATAGAAGATCTTGTCGCGGATCTCCGCCGGGATGCCGGGGCCGTTGTCGATCACTTGCAATTCCAGTGCCAGCTTGAAGCGACGCTTGGCGAGCGTGACCTGGCGCGCGATGCGGGTGCGCAGCAGGATCTCGCCTGCGCCCTCGAGGGCTTGCGCCGCGTTGCGCACGATGTTGAGCACGGCCTGGATGAGCTGCTCGCGGTCGGCGGTGATCTCGGGCAGGCTGAGGTCGTAGTCGCGGCGGATCGTGAGCTGCGGGAACTCCGCCAGGATCAGCCGCCGCACGCGCTCGAGCACGTCGTGGATGTTGAGCTGGGTCGGTCGCATCATGCAGTGCGAGCTCAGCAGGCGGTTCATCAGATCCTGCAGGCGATCGGCCTCGGCAATGATGACGTCGGTGAATTCGCGCAGCTGCGGGTCGTCCAGTTCGTGCTGCAGCAGTTGCGCCGAGCCGCGGATGCCGCCGAGCGGGTTCTTGATCTCGTGCGCGAGGTTGCGGATCAGCTCGCGATTGGCCTGCTGCTGGTGCAGCAGCTGTTCCTCGCGGGCGACCCGCAGTTGCGCATCGATCGGGCGGAACTCCAGCAGCAGGCGCACGCCCGAGGTTTCCACCGGGGTCACCGTGCAGTCGAGCCGCACCGGCTCAGAACTGTTGCGACTGATGGTGAGGTCCTGGCCGGTATAGCTCCAGTTCGTGCGCAGCGCATTGTCCAGCGCTGCTGCCAGCCCGGGGGGGCTACCGAGCAGGCGCGCCAGGGGTTGGCCGAGCAGCTTGCGCTGACTGATCGCGAACAGGTTTTCCGCCCCCGGATTGAGGTAGCGGATCACCAGCCTGCCGTCTACGAGAACGACCGCCGACGACAGCAGCTCGAGTCCGGCGAAGGGGCCGGTGGCGGAGTGGAGGGGGGGCGATGGCATGGGCGCGTCCTGAAGGTCCATCGTTGAAAAGCAAGATGCGCGCCAGGCGTTGTGGGCTACCTCAGGCCGGAGATCTCCCGCCGCAAGGCCTCGATATTGCGCTGGTGCAGTTCGACCTTGTCCTTGAACGGTTGCAGGCGGTCGAGCACCCTCTGGTAGTTGCGCTCGTCGCCGAGGCGGATCGACTCCTGCTCAGCGAGCGCCTTCTCCGCCTCGGCGAGCGCCGTTTCTTCGTTCGCAAGCTCGGACTGCAGCACCTGCCGGCGTGCGTCGTCGCGGCTGCGTTGGTCGTTCGGGCTCACGCGCGGGAAGGCGCCCGGGCTTGTCGCAGCCGGTGCGGCGGGCGCCGCCGCGGGCCGACGCACCGGCGCTGGCACCGACGACACCGGCAGATCCGACTCCAGGCGCACGCAGCCGCGGCCGAGCGAGCGATCGTTGGTATAGGTCACCCGGCCATCGGCGTCGGTGCATTTGTAGATGTCGGCCCGGGCAGGGGCGCTCAGGGTCGCGAGCAGAAGCAGCAGGAAGAGTCGGGGCGAACGCATGCGCTTGTGCGGGCCGGCGCCTCCGGGGCGATCCCGGCGCTGTGGCCCTTATCCTGGCGGAATGAAGCCTGATTAGACCGCAGAAAAAAGGGACGGGCAATGCCCGTCCCCCTCGCTGTGCGCGGTGCTTCGCCGATTACAGGCTGTAGTACATGTCGAATTCCACCGGGTGGGTGGTGATGCGCATGCGATCGACTTCCTCCATCTTCAGCTCGATGTAGGCATCGATGAAGTCATTGGAGAACACGCCGCCGCGGGTCAGGAAGTCACGATCCTTGTCCAGGTACTCCAGCGCCTGCTCGAGGCTGGTGCACACGGTCGGGATCAGCGCGTCCTCTTCCGGCGGCAGGTCGTACAGGTTCTTGTCGGCCGGGTCGCCGGGGTGGATCTTGTTCTGGATGCCGTCCAGGCCCGCCATCATCAGCGCGGCGAAGCACAGGTAGGGGTTGGCCAGGGGGTCCGGGAAGCGCGCCTCGATGCGGCGACCCTTGGGGTTGGCGACATAGGGGATGCGGATCGAGGCCGAACGGTTGCGGGCCGAGTAGGCCAGCTTGGTCGGGGCTTCGTAGTGCGGCACCAGGCGCTTGTAGGAATTGGTGCCCGGGTTGGTGATCGCATTGAGTGCGCGGGCATGCTTGATGATGCCGCCGATGTAGTACAGCGCCATCTCCGACAGGCCGGCGTAGCCGTTGCCCGCGAACAGGTTCTGGCCGTCCTTCCAGATCGACTGGTGGACGTGCATGCCGGAACCGTTATCGCCGACGATGGGCTTGGGCATGAAGGTGGCGGTCTTGCCGTACTGGTGCGACACGTTGTGCACGATGTACTTGAGCACCTGGGTCCAGTCGGCGCGCTTGGTCAGCGTGCTGAACTTGGTGCCGATCTCGCACTGGCCGGCGTTGGCCACTTCGTGGTGGTGCACCTCGACCGGCACGCCCGCCGCTTCCAGCGCCAGGCACATGGCGGCGCGGATGTCGTTCAGGCTGTCGACCGGCGGCACCGGGAAGTAGCCGCCCTTGACGCGCGGACGGTGGCCGGTGTTGCCACCTTCGAACTTGTCGGCGGTGGACCAGGCGGCCTCTTCCGAGATGATCTTGCTGTACACGCCCGACATGTCGACCGACCATTCGACGGCGTCGAAGATGAAGAACTCGGGCTCCGGGCCAAAGAAGGCGGTGTCGCCGATGCCAGTGCTCTTCAGGTAAGCCTCGGCGCGCTTGGCGATCGAACGCGGGTCGCGGTCGTAGCCCTTGCCGTCGGACGGCTCGATGACGTCGCAGGTCAGCACCAGCGTGGTTTCATCGAAGAAGGGGTCGATATAGGCCGAGGAAGGCTCGGGCATCAGGATCATGTCCGAAGCCTGGATGCCCTTCCAGCCGGCGATCGATGAGCCGTCGAAGGGGTGGCCGTGCTCGAAGTGCTCTTCCTCGAAGGCGGACACGGGCAGGCCGACGTGCTGCTCCTTGCCGCGGGTATCGGTAAAGCGCAGGTCCACGAAGCGCACTTCGTTTTCCTGGATCAGCTTCATGACGTCTTGTGCGTTCATTTTCACTCCTGGTGAGATGGCGGTGTTTGCGTTGAGCGGGTGGAGCAGCGGTTGTTGGTCGGTGCGCCGGATTTCTGAAGAGCCAAGAAGCACTAAGCGTGCCAGGTAATAAAAAATCCGTGACTCATTGTGCCACAAGGGCAGATGCCCGAAAGCGGTGCCTGTATGCGAGGCGGTATGCACAGAATTGGTGCAACGGTTGGTGATAGCGCACCATTATGGTGCTCCATTGTAAAAAAGGCGGATTGCGCGGTAGTGCGGATGAGCCTTGAGCCAGGCCTGGCGGCGCTGCCCGAAGGCATCCAGCTGCTCGGTGTCGAGGCTGGAGGGGATCATGATCTCGACCTCGAGCCGCTCGCCGAGATAGTGGATCTGAACCCGCTGCGGCCGTGGCGCAGCCGGCCCCAGCAGCGCGCGCACGACCTCGAGGACTTCGCTGCGTTCGGGAATCGGGCCGGGAGGTACGACCTGCAGGTCGGCATCGTCTTCCGGGTCGATGTGCACCAGGACGTCCTGCACCTCGGGGTGTGCGTCGCGCACGCGCAGATAGACCGCGTCCGAGATGCGATGACCTTCCGACACCGTGAGCCGCGGGTCGACCTGCACATGAGCGTCGCACAGCACGCGGTCGGCCATGCGGCGGGTGCGCATGTCGTGCAGGCCGAGCACGCCCGGCGTGTCCTCGATCGTGCGCCGCAGGCGCTGGAGTTCCTCGGCGGGCAGGCCGGTGTCGATCAGCTCGCGTACCGACTTCAGCGCCAGCTTGACGCCCATGTGCAGGATCAGGAAACCCACCACCGCCGCGGCCAGCGGCTCGAGAAAGGGGTAGCCCGCCAGGCTGCCGCCGATGCCGGCCGCGACGACCAGCGACGAGGCCGCGTCCGAGCGCGCATGCCAGGCATTGGCCTCCAGCATCGGCGCCTTCAGCCGGCGCCCGGCCGCAAGCGTGTAGCGGAACAGGCCCTCCTTGGCGACGATGGTCAGCAGCGCCATCACCAGCGCCGCCGGGTGCAGTTCGGGCAGTTCGTCGATCGTCTGCAGGCGCAGGCCCGAATTCCACAGGAATCCGATGCCGACTGCGGCGAGCACCACCCCCAGCACCATCGTCGTCACCGTCTCGATGCGGCCATGGCCATACGGATGATTGAGATCGGCCGGGTGCGCGCTGCGCTGGCCGGCGATCAGCACCATGAGGTCGGTGACGAGGTCAGAGAGCGTGTGCGCGGCGTCGGCGACGAGGCTGAAGGCATTGGCGAACAGGCCGATGACGACCTGGCACACGGTGAGGGTGGCGTTGGTGCAGATGGCGACCAGCGTGGTACGGCGGATGCCGCGACTGCGTGCCTGCTGGGGGCTGGCTGCATGACGGGAGGGGGCGTTCTGGATCTGCATGGAGAGCGCGGCGGACGCGTTATACTTCGGCAAATTCTGATTCTAGACGGATGTGCGCATGGGAACCCTGTCGGACTTGTTGACGCTGGCGCGTGAGCGCGCAGAAAACCTCGGCCTGCCCTACCAGGGCGCGCTCACCCCGGCCGAAGCCTGGCAGGTGATGCAGCTGGCACCGGGCGCGAAACTGGTCGATGTGCGTACGCGTGCCGAACTCGACTGGGTGGGCCGCATCCCCGGAACGGTCGAGATCGAATGGAAGTCCTACCCTTCGATGCAGGACAACCCGCACTTCATGACCCAGCTGACGCATCAGGTCGATCCCGAGGCGCTGGTCATGTTCCTGTGCCGTTCCGGCGCGCGCTCCGACTCCGCGGCAAAGGCCGCCTCGGCCGCCGGCTACGCCAACTGCTACAACGTTCTCGAGGGCTTCGAGGGTGACCGCGACGCCAACGGCCAGCGCAACCGCATCGGCGGCTGGCGTCATGCCGGTCTGCCCTGGCAGCAGGGCTGAGGACGCTGCGCCCAGGCGCTGTTTTTGAACCCATTGCAAGGACCGGGATTCGCACCATGCAAGTCGCCACCATCAGCTTCGACCGCTTCAACGTGCTCGCCGACAACGAGGCGCAGGAGCGCATCCGTGCTGCCCGCGCCCGCCTCGGCGAGCGTGCGGTGCTGCTGTGCCACCACTACCAGCGCGCCGATGTCTACCAGCACGCCGACCTGACGGGCGATTCGCTCAAGCTCGCCCGCCTGGCCTCGCAGACCGACGCCGAATACATCGTGTTCTGCGGCGTGCATTTCATGGCCGAGGTCGCCGACATCCTGTCCAAGCCGAGCCAGGTCGCCATCCTGCCCGACCTCGCTGCCGGCTGTTCGATGGCCGACATGGCCAGCCTGGCCAAGGTCGAGCGCTGCTGGCGCGAGCTGGCCGAGGTGCTCGACAAGCCCGACGAGGTGATCACGCCGGTCACCTACATCAACTCGGCCGCCGACCTCAAGGCCTTCTGCGGCGAGCATGGCGGCATCGTGTGCACCTCCACCAATGCACCGACCATTCTCGACTGGGCCTTCGCCAGGCGCGAGAAGGTGCTGTTCTTCCCCGACCAGCACCTGGGCCGCTGGACCGGCTACAAGAAGGGCATCCCGCTCGACGAGATGGTGGTGTGGGACCCCGACCTCGAGTACGGCGGCCTCACCCCGGAGCAGATCCGCAAGGCGAAGATCCTGCTGTGGAAGGGCCACTGCTCGGTGCACCAGATGTTCCAGCCGGTGCACATCGACCGCTGGCGCGAGAAGCATCCCGATGGCTTCGTCATCTCCCACCCCGAGAGCATGCTCGAGGTGTGCCAGAAGTCCGATTACGTCGGCTCGACCGAATTCATCCTCAACACCATCACCCAGGCGCCGCCCAACACCCACTGGCTGGTGGGTACCGAGCTCAACCTGGTGAGCCGGCTGGCCGAGGAGATGAAGCCGCAGGGCAAGGTCGTGCAGTTCATGGCGCCGACGGTGTGCATGTGCTCGACCATGCAGCGCATCGACCCGCAGCACCTCGCGTGGACGCTGGAGAACCTCGCCGAGGGTAAGGTGGTGAACCAGATCAAGGTGCCCGAGCACGAGGCTGAACTCGCCCGCATCGCCCTCGATCGCATGCTCGCCGTGTCCTGAACCCGCGCCCGGCAGCACGCGGGGCAATCAGCGCGCGTGCCTGGCCTGCTGCCGCGTGACCGTCTGGGAAGGGGTTTCGCCGAACAGCTTCCGATAGTCGGCGGCGAAGCGGCCGAGGTGGGTGAAGCCCCAGTCCATGGCGATGGAGGACACGTTGCCATGGTTGCGGTCGTCGAGCAGGTTCCGGCGCACCTGTTCCAGGCGGTATTGCTTCAGGTAGGCCATCGGCGACAGCCCGAAGTATTGCCTGAAGCCCTCGAACAGCTTGTGCCGCGACACGCCGGCTGCGGCCTCGACGTCTTCGAGCGCCAGGCTCTCGTGCGCCCACGCGTGCATGAACGCCTTCGCCCGCAGCAGGTAGTGGGGATGCTTGGTGCCCGCCGCCTGCGCCAGCGCAGCCGAATAATTGTTCGGTTGTGACAGGATCAGGCCCTTGATCAGGGCCTTCTCGAGATCGGCCGAAAAGTGGCTGTCGCCATACAGTTCGGCCGCGCCCTCCATCTCGCTCAGCAGGTGCCTGACCATGCGGCCTGGCGGCCGCTGGCCGCATCCATGCCGGGATCGAAGATCAAGGCCTGTTCCACGGGGCGCTGAAGCAGTTCCTGCAGCACCTGGCGCATTGCCGCGCGCGTGATCGCAACCTGAAGCTTGCGGCAGTTGCCGGCGATGGTGAGTTCCTGCGTGTCCTCGGGCGAGACGATCACGCCGGTATCGGGATCAGAGACCAGCCGTCCGCTGGGGGTGACAAGTTCCTGCTCGCCGGTGACCGGCAGGCTCAGGCTGTAGCAGTTCAGCGGCGTCTCGTTGCGGATCCCGATCGTGACGTCGGTGCCGTACTCGATGATCCCCATCGTGGTCGACATCGACTTCAGCACGTTGCCCGAATGCTGGAACTGAAGCCGGTTCGGTGCCCCGACCTTGAGCAGGTGGGGGCCGCAGATCGCGGCCATCCACGAGCGCGCGCCTTCAGGGTCGCGGCGGACGGTAAGGAGATCCGGCGAACCGGCGGCGATGTGTCTCTGCATCGGGGGTGTCCATGCTGGGTCCGGGGGTGGGGCTCTCGCCCGCTGAGTCTGTCGCTCAGTCGCCTGTAAATCATAGTCGTTTCAGGTACTTGTGCAACTGCGGCGGCCGCCTGGCGGGTGTCCGGCGGGGCCTCAGGCAGAGGCCGGATTTTGTGGACAGAGATCCCCCACTTCCCGGATAGCTGGCACAGCGCGGCGAACGTCTAATGGCTCCCGTAGCAAGCCCACCGCGAGGAGACCCCATGAACACCACCCGAACCCACACCGAATGGCGTGAATTCGTCACGAACTGCCTGGATTTCCGTCCCAGCGATGGCGTGTACCGGATTGCACGCGACATGTTCACCGAGCCCGAGCTGTTCGATCTCGAGATGGAGATGATCTTCGAGAAGAACTGGATCTACGCCTGTCACGAGAGCGAGATCGCCAACCCGAACGATTTCGTGACGATGCGTACCGGCCGCCAGCCGATGATCATCACCCGCGACAGCAACGGCGGCCTCAATGCGCTGGTCAATGCCTGCCAGCATCGCGGCGCAACCCTCACCCGTGTGTGCAAGGGCAAGCAGGCGGCCTTCACCTGCCCGTTTCATGCCTGGACCTACAAGAGCGATGGCCGCCTGCTGAAGGTCAAGGCGCCGTCCGAGTATCCGCAGGACTTCGACCTGGCCGCGCACAACCTGAAGAAGGCGCGCATCGAAAGCTACAAGGGTTTCGTGTTCATCAGCCTGGATGTGGACGGCACCGACAGCCTGGAGGACTTTCTGGGTGACGCGAAGGTGTTCTTCGACATGATGGTGGCGCAGTCGCCCACCGGCGAGCTCGAGGTCCTGCCCGGGCGCTCGCAATACACCTTCGATGGCAACTGGAAGCTGCAGTGCGAGAACGGCCTCGACGGTTATCACGTCAGCACCGTGCATTACAACTACGTCGCCACGGTCAAGCGGCGCCAGGAGGTCAATGCCGAGAAGGGCAGCGCCGCGGCGGGCACGCTGGACTACAGCAAGCTGGGCGCCGGGGATGCCGAGACCGACGACGGCTGGTTCTCGTTCCGCAACGGCCACAGCCTGCTGTACAGCGACATGCCCAACCCGAGCGTGCGCCCCGGCTACGCCACTGCGATGCCGCGTCTGGTCGAGCAGCATGGCCAGCCGCGCGCCGAATGGATGATGCACCGGCTGCGCAACCTCAACATCTATCCGAGCCTCTTCTTCATGGACCAGATCAGTTCGCAGCTGCGCATCATCCGGCCGCTGGCGTGGAACAAGACCGAGATCATCAGTCAGTGCATCGGCGTCAAGGGCGAGTCGGACAAGGACAGGGAGAGCCGGATCCGCCAGTTCGAGGACTTCTTCAACGTCTCCGGCATGGGCACGCCGGATGATCTGGTCGAGTTCCGCGAGGCGCAGCGCGGCTTTCAGGCGCGGCTCGAGCGCTGGAGCGACATCTCGCGCGGCAAGGACAACTGGGTGGAGGGAGAGACCGCCAACAGCCGCACGATCGGCATTGCCCCGGTGCTGACGGGCACCGAGTTCACACAGGAGGGCTTATACGTGAATCAGCATGGCGCCTGGCAGCAGTTCCTGCTCAAGGGCCTGGACAAGAAGCTGCAGCAGTCGAACGAGGAGTGAGCAGATGAACCCCAACCAGCAATATGCCGTCGAGCAGTTCCTGTATCGCAAGGCCGAGTTGTGCGACCAGCGCGCCTGGGACGAGTACCTCGAGCTGTTCGACGAGCACAGCGAGTTCCATGTGCCGCAGTGGGATTCCGAGCACGAGTACACCACCGACCCCAAGCGCGGCATGTCGCTCATCTACTACGCCAACCGCTCGGGCCTCGAGGATCGCGTCTATCGCATCCGCACCGGCAAGTCCGCCGCGTCGACGCCGATGCCGCGCACCCAGCACCAGATCAGCAATGTGCGCATTGCCGAGCGTGAGGCCGGCGAGCTCGAGGTCAAGGCGAACTGGACGACCTTCCACTATCGCTTCGGCGTCTCGGAGCACTTCTACGGCTACGTCACCTATCACCTGAAGCCCGCCGGCGACAGCTGGAAGATCACGCGCAAGCACGTGGTCCTGCTCAACGACACGATCAACGCCGTGCTCGATTTCTACCATCTCTGATCCGGACGCAGATTCGCGCAGAGTCAACCACCATGGACCCGTCCGACCCTTGGGCGGCGGGCGGGCCCGACACGAGGAGACAAGACAATGAACGCCTTCACCACCACGGGTCTGCCGCGTGCGCTGTGCGTCACCGGCCTGCTGTCGATGCTCAGCCTGGGAGCGCCGATCGCGCTCGCTCAGGATGCGCCGGTGCGGATCGGCCTGATGCTGCCCTCGACCGGCACCTATGCCGCGCTTGGCGCGGCCATCACGAACGGCTTCAAGCAGTACGTCGATGAGCAGGGCGGGATGCTCGCCGGGCGCAAGGTCGAGTACTTTGCGGTCGATGACGAATCCGACCCGGCCAAGGCCACCGAGAAGGCGACGCGGCTGATCAAGCGCGAGCGCGTCGACCTGCTGGTGGGCACGGTCCATTCGGGTGTCGCGCTGGCGATGGCCAGGGTGGCGCAGAACACCAAGACCCTGATGATCGTGCCCAATGCCGGCGCCGACGAGCTTACCGGGCCGCTGTGCGCCCCGACCCTGTTCCGCACCTCGTTCTCCAACTGGCAGCCTGCCTATGCGATGGGCAAGGTCGCCGCCGAGCGCGGGCACAAGACCGTGGTCACCCTCACCTGGAAGTACGCCGCGGGCCAGCAGGCCATCGACGGCTTCAAGGAGGCGTTCGAGCAGGCCGGTGGCAAGGTGGCCAAGGAGATGACGCTGCCGTTCCCGAACGTCGAGTTCCAGCCCTTCCTGACCGAGATCGCCGCCCTCAAGCCCGATGCGGTGTTCGTGTTCTTCGCCGGCGGCGGCGCGGCCAAGTTCGTCAAGGACTATGCGGCGGCCGGCCTGAACAAGTCGATCCCCTTGTACGCGCCCGGCTTCCTCACCGACGGTACCTTGGAGGCGATGGGCGAGGCGGGCGAGGGCTTGCTCACCACCCTGCATTACGCCGACGGACTCGACAACGACAAGGATGTCGCTTTCCGGCGCACCTATGCGCAGACCTACAAGCTCAAGCCCGACGTCTATGCAGTGCAGGGCTATGACGCCGCCCAGCTCTATCACGCCGGCCTGAGTGCTGCGGGTGGCGACGTGCGCAAGCAGGACGTGATCATCAAGGCGATGGAGAACGCCACGGTCGACAGCCCGCGCGGCCGCTTCACCCTGTCGAAAGCGCACAACCCGGTGCAGAACATCTATCTGCGCGAGGCGCGCGGGGTCGACAACAAAGTCATCGCCACCCCGATCGAGGCCCTTGCCGACCCGGCCCGCGGCTGCAACATGTGAGTCCTTGCCCGGCGGCACGCATGAGGATTGCTCACGCGTGCCGCCGGGCGCGGTAAACTCGCAGGCGCAAGCCAGCCCTGCTGGCCGGTATCGACGATCCCGTCCTGAAGGGGAGGAGGCTCACGCGTGCTGCGCATTTGCACCTACAACATCCACAAGGGCTTTTCGCAGTTCAACCGCCGCATGGTGGTGCATGAACTGCGCGAGCGCCTGCGCAGCCTGGACGTCGATCTGGTCTTCCTGCAGGAAGTGCAGGGCCTGCATCTGGGCCACCCGGCGCGCCATCCGGACTGGCCGCAGCAGCCGCAGCACGAGTTCCTGGCCGAGGACGCCTGGCAGCAGGCGGCGTACGGCGGTAACGCGGTGTACGACCATGGCCATCATGGCAACGCCATCCTCAGCCGCCATCTCATCCTCAGCACCGCCAACCAGGACGTCTCGGACCACCGCTTCGAGCGCCGCGGCCTGCTGCACTGCGAGGTGCAGATGCCCGCCTTCGACACGCCGGTGCACTGCGTGTGCGTGCACCTGGGACTGATGGCCGGCAGCCGGCGGCGCCAGATGACCGCGCTGGCCGAGCGCATGGAGCAACTCGCGCCGGGCGACACGCCGCTCATCATCGCCGGCGACTTCAACGACTGGCGCAACCACGCGGATGACCTGCTCGGTGCCCGGCTCGGCCTCACCGAGGCTTTCGGCAGCGGGCGTGGGCGGCCCGCACGCAGCTTCCCCAGCGCCTTGCCCTTCTTTCGGCTTGACCGCATCTACGTGCGCGGCTTCCGGGTCCGCCAGGCGAAGGTGCACTACGGCGCGCCCTGGGCGCAGATTTCCGATCATGCGGCACTCACCGCCGATCTCGAGCCGGCGCCCTGATGCAGTTCGTCGGCGGCAATGCGGTGGCGCTGCTCGAGAACGGGCAGCAATACTTTCCCGCGCTCGAAGCCGCGATCGATGGCGCCGGCTCGGAGATCTTCCTGCAGAGCTACATCTTCGAGAGCGATCGCACCGGGCGGCGCATTGCGGCGGCGCTGGTGCGGGCGGCGGCGCGCGGGGTGGCGGTGCGGGTGATGGTCGACGGCTTCGGCGGGCGCAGCTTCGTCTCGAGCCTGATGCCCGAACTCGTCGACGCCGGCGTCCAGGTGCTCATCTACCGACGCGAGGTGCGCCTGCTGTCCCTGCAGCGCCACCGCCTGCGTCGGCTGCATCGCAAGCTGGTGGTGATCGATGGACGCCAGGCCTTCGTCGGTGGCATCAACATCATCGACGACTTTGCCCCACATGGCATGCCGCATCCGCGCTACGACTATGCGGTACGCATCGAGGGACCGTTGCTGGCACCCATTCTCGCCTCCGCCCACCGCCTGTGGTGGCTGGTGGCGTGGGCGAGCTTTCGGCGGCGCGAGTACCACCCGCTGCGTGTCGAAGCCCGCGTCGCACCGGCCGGCAGGATCCGCGCCGCCTTCGTGCTGCGCGACAACCTGCGCTACCGGCGGGCGATCGAGGAGGCCTACCTGCTCGCCATCGAGCGCGCCGAGCGCGAGATCCTCATCGCCAACGCCTACTTCTTCCCCGGCCGCCGCTTCCGCCAGGCGCTGGCCGAGGCGGCAGCGCGCGGCGTGCGTGTCACCCTGCTGCTGCAGGGGCTCGCCGACCACCCGATGCAGGCCTACGCCACGCGCGCCTTGTATCCCTACTTCCTTGGCTGCGGCATGCGGCTGTACGAGTACCACCGCAGCCATCTGCATGCCAAGGTGGCCGTGATCGACGACTGCTGGGCGACGGTGGGCTCGAGCAACATCGACGTCTTCAGCCTGATGCTGGCGCGTGAGGCCAATGTGGTGATCGACGACAGGGCCTTTGCCACGCAATTGCGCGCCAGCCTGGCACGCGCCATCGAGGCCGGCGCGCGCGAACTCCGGACTTCGGACTGGCAGCGGCTGCCGGCGATGCGGCGCGCGCTGAGCTGGGTCGCCTATCAGCTGGTGCGCCTGGCGATCGGCTTCGCCGGCCTCGGCCGTCACCACTGAGCGGGCGCGGCCGACAGGGGCTCAGCGCCCGATCCAGCGAGGGTGTTCGGTCTTGATGCAGCGCCCGCTCACCACTGTCCGACCCGCCGGCACAGGGCGAACGGTCTCGCCGTGAGTGCTGATGTCGCAGGCGCGCATCCCGGATTGTCAGTAAAAGCCGTGCGCAACCGCCTGGCGGCAGTGCGGCACGGTGTCGATCGACCAGTGGGCGCGTGCCCACTGCCACAACTCGGCGAGCGTGGCGCGGGACAGGGCGTCCGGCGGCTGCTGGCCGAGAAAGTGCAGCGCGGCCAGCAGCGCGGGGATCGGCGCCTGCGCATCCACGGCGCGCGCCAGCGTCTGCTTGGACAGCTTCTCGCCGGCCGCATTGGTTGCCAGCGGCAGGTGGGCGTAGATCGGCGTGGGGGCGCCGAGCAGGCGCTGCAGGTGGATCTGGCGCGCGGTCGAGTCGAGCAGGTCGGCGCCCCGCACGACGTGGGTCACGCCCGCCTCGGCATCGTCGACCACCACCGCGAGCTGATAGGCGAACAGGCCGTCGGCGCGCCGCACCACGTAGTCGCCGCTGTCGCTCGCCAGCTCGACCCGTTGCGGGCCCTGGATGACGTCGTCGAAACGGATCACGCCCTCGGCTCGCACCCGCCAGGCCCGTGCGTGACGCCCGGGCGGAAGACCCCTGCGGCAGGTGCCCGGATAGCGCCGTGAGCCGTCGCGCGCCAGTGGCGCGTCGGCCAGTTCGCGCCGGCTGCAGGCGCAGGGATAGGCCAGGCCGTCGGCGACCAGGCGATCGAGCGCGTGCTGGTAGGCCTCGGTGCGGCGCGACTGCCACACAATGTCGCCATCCCATTCGAAGCCGAAACGCGCCAGGGTGGCGATGATGCTGTCGGCTGCGCCGGGCACGCTGCGCGGCGCATCGACGTCCTCGATGCGCAACAGCCAGCGCCCGCAGCGGGCGCCTGCGTCGAGGTAGCTGCCGACCGCGGCCACCAGCGAGCCGAAGTGCAGCGCACCGGTGGGGGAGGGGGCGAAACGGCCGATGTAGGGTGAGGTGTGGAGGCTCATGCACCTGAACGGCGCGTGCGCAAGGAGCGCGTCACGGACGACGTGGAATCGAGGCTGCGCGCGATCATAGCACCGCATCGCAGGCGGCAGCGCGCACGGGTTGCCGGGCACGGCGGGCGCCGGACGAGGACAGGCAGGGGGTCCGTCTTGCGCAATTTGATGGCCATCAATCCAATGCGCCGCCTTTGTCGCTAGTGTGCCCATCATTCGCAGCCCGCCTGCTGCGACTGATCACGACGAAACGGAGAAAACCTATGAGCAAGTTCCCCTTCATCCTTGCAGCCGCCGCATCCGTCCTGCTCGCCGCCTGTGGCGGTTCCGACTCGGGAACCCCGGCGGCGCCGGCCGCCGCACCCGCGCCGGCCCCGGTCGCCGCCGCTCCGGCTCCTGCGCCGGCGGCCCCGGCCGCGCCCGCGGCCCCGGCCAATGCCGTCGGCGAGGGCGTCTACAAGAAGACCTGCGCGCTGTGCCACGCGGCCGGTGTGGCCGGTGCCCCGAAGCCGGGCGACAAGGAGGACTGGGCCCCGCGCATCGCCCAGGGCGAGGAGATCCTGTACAAGCACGCCATCGAGGGCTACACCGGCTCCAAGGGCATGATGCCGGCGCGCGGCGGCGGCGCTTCGCTGACCGATGACGAGGTGAAGGCCGCGGTCGATCACATGGTCGCGCTGTCGAAGTAAGACTGGTTGCGAGCGCGGCGGGCGGGACACCGCCTGCCTGGCAGATGGGGCCCGCGCGGGCCCCATCTGCGTTCACGTGACCAGGGCGAGCCCATGGGGCAAGCACAGGGGCACGCCCGCAGGCTCAGTGGGTGTGGTGGCGGTGGTTCGCGTCGCGCAGGCCGGCAACGGTGGCAGGCTCGATGTCGCCGAAGCGCAGGCTGCGGCCACCCTGTTCGGCGATGAAGGACTCGGCTGCGGCGACGTCGGCGAAGGCGGGCAGGTCGGGGCCGCGCATCGGGCCAAGGATGCGGCTGTCGATGACGAACACCGCCTCGTGGGCGTCGAGCCAGCGCCCGCTGCGGAAGTCGGCGACATACAGCGCGGCGGCGTCGTCGGCGCGGTGGGTGGCGTCGAAGCGCGCGGGCTCGGCAAGGAACAGGAAGAGGTCGACCGGCGAATCGAAGAAGTGCGCCGCGCCGTCCTCGAAGATGATCTGCGCCGCCCAGCGCGGGAAGCGCGCCGGGTACATGCCGCACACCGCACAGCGCGCATCGACGGGAATAGGACGGGCGTCGTGGATTGCCAGCCCGGAGGCCGGGTCGTAGGGGTGGGGCGCAGCCACGCGCGCCGGCGGGACGATGCAGATGTCCTCGGCGGGGGGCTCGAAGGCGACCGTCGGGCGCGCGCCATGCTGCCACAACAGCACACCGGCGAGGCCGGCGGCCAGCACGGCACCGCCGGCCAGCAGGGCGCGTCGCCGACGGTCGACCATGATCATGCGGCGCGGCCCGACAGCAGGGGGTCCCGCATCAGCGCATCGACCAGACGCAGCAGGTTGTTCTCCGGGGTGTCGTCGATACGGGTGAGCGGGTCGGCCACGACCGTGCCGTCGGCCCGATGCAGGTGATTCGGGGCGCTCGCCAGCCCGGCGTGGAGCGGGGCGGTGTCGATGCCCAGTTCCGCCCCGTCGGCGCAGCGCCAGCGCAGGGAATAGGCGTCTTCGGCCGCGTAGCGGACGGTCAGTTCGGTGCCGTTGGCGAGCGTGAGCGTCAGCGCGTCCTGCGTCAGGCACGGCGTGGCGGCGAGGCTGGCGGCACGTTCGGCGGCCAGGGTGGCGGCCAGTTGCGGGTGCAGGCTCATCGCGCATTGACCTCCTGCAGGATGCGGGCGACCTCGCTGCGGGCGATCTCGTGCGTGTCACCCAGGATGCGCGCGGCCAGGTAGTGCTCGTAGGCCGGGTGCTCGGCCACTTCGGCGGCCTCGATGCGGGCCAGCAGCGCTTCAGGGCTGCTGGCGCCGAAGGCCTCGAGCACGGTGCGACGATGCTCGCGGCTTTCGTACATCAGCCGGCTGAATCGTTGCACCTGTTCGGCGTCGTCGGGGGGCAGGGCGTCGTAGAGCGGGTCCATGTCGTCGTCTCGATTACATGCGTTGGTCGTGGAGGGCGCCACCGTCGAGCACCACCATGTCGGCGGTGACCTCGTTGAAGCGCAGCACCCGGCCGCCGTATTGCTCGGCAAAGGCGCGCGCGTCGGCTTCGCTGGAGAAGGAGGCGGCCGTCGGGCCCATGCCCCCCAGCCGGCTCGAGCCGAAGACGTAGAAGGCGGTCCTGGCGTCGATCCAGTGGCCTTGCGGGTTGTCCCAGTCGGCCTTGCCCATGTCCTGCACATAGATCGCGCGCACCGCGCGCGCCTGCTCGGGGTTCAGGTGGATACTGAACATCTCGATGGTGTCGCAGAACCAGTCCGGCTCGGCGCGTCCGGCGTAATGCATCTGCACCTTGGGGCCGGGATAGTCGGCGAGGATCATGCCGTCGAGCGCGCAGCTCGTGCTGCGGTCGATCTCGAGCGGGACGAGGGCGCCGCCGCCCTCGCTGCCGCTGCCGCAGGCGGCGAGCAGGCCGGCGGCCGCGGCGCCGATCAGGAAGCGGCGCCGGCTGTGGCAGGCAGGGTGTGTGCACATGGGAAATCGCTCCATTCGTTCATTGCAGGATGGGCTTCAGCGCCGGAAGCGCCACGCCGCGATCGCCAGCGGGACCGCAATCCATGCCGCCATCACCAGGCCCAGCAGCCACGGCTGGGCGAGCACGGGCGGGAACACGGTGGCCAGGCCGTACAGCGTGCGGACCTCCTCCAGCGTGAAGATGTTGAGGATGCGGAACACGTCGGCCGGGTTGAGCAGCATCACGTAGGGCAGCGCCTCGCCCCCCCACTGGCCGCCGGTCACCACCAGCACGCCCAGCACCAGCAGGTCGAAGATCAGCACGAAGAAGAACCACAGTGCGATCGCCAGCCCGGAGGCGCGGGTGCGGTCGCCGGCGAACACCGACAGCATCACCGCCAGGCTGAGGAAGGCGCAGCCCAGCAGCACCGAGCTGAGCATGAAGCCGAAGTAATGGAACAGCGCGTTGACGTCGAGCTGGGCCGACAGCACGACGCCGACCAGGCCGAAACCGGCGATGGTGGAAAAGGTGAGCGCCCCCGCCAGGCCGAGGTACTTGCCGAGCAGCAGCTCGAGGCGGGTGATCGGCATCGACAGCAGCAGGTCGAGCGAACCGCGCTCGCGCTCGCCGACGATGGCATCGAAACCGAGCACCAGCGCGATCAGCGGGATGAGGTAGATGACCAGGCTCACCAGGCTGGCGATGGTGACCTCGATCGAGCGAAAGCCCACTGCGCCCTGCTGGGCCGAGCCGAAGTAGGCGATCGACAGCGCGAACACGGTAAATACCAGCGCCACCGCCAGCACCCAGCGGTTGCGGATGCGGTCCCAGAACTCCTTGCCGGCGATGGCGGCGATCTGCGAGAACTCCATGGCCTGCCTCTCAGTCGGAAAAGCCGAAGAACACGTCTTCGAGCGAGGGTTCGCGCACCGTCAGGTCGAGCACCTTGCCATTCAGGCTGGCGAGCGCGGCAATCACGGCCATCTTGGATTCGCGTGCGCACTGCACGGCGACATGGTCGTCGTGTGCCTCGACCGCGCCCACCGGCAGGTGGCCGAGCACGTTGCGCACGGCCTCGAAGTCGGCCGCGGCCACGCGCACGTCGAACCACAGCGGCAGGTTCATCTGCTCGCGCAGGCCGGCGACCGTGCCGAGCGCCTGCACCTTGCCGGCGGTCATGATCGCCAGCCGGTCCACGCGCTCCTGGATCTCGGCCAGGATGTGCGAGGTGATGACGGTGGTCACGCCTTCGCTGCGCAGCTGGCGCAGAATGGCGTAGAAGCCGCGGATCGCCTCGGGGTCGAGGCCGTTGGTCGGTTCGTCGAGGAACAGGATGCGCGGCTTGCCCAGCAGCGCCTGTGCGAAGCCCAGGCGCTGGCGCATGCCCTTGGAGTATTCGCGGACACGCCGGCGGGCAGCCTGGGTGAGGCCGACGCGCTCGAGCACGCGCGGGTTGTCGGCCGGCGACACGCCCTTCAGGCGGGCGAAGAAGTCCAGCGTCTCGAGCCCGGTGAGGTTGTCGTAGAGCACGACGTTTTCCGGCAGGTAGCCGATCTTGCGCCGCACGGCGCGAAAGCTGCCGCCGCCCGCGCCGACCGGCGCGCCATCGATGCGGATCTCGCCCGCGCTGAGCGGGATCAGGCCGAGCATCATCTTGAACATCGTGCTCTTGCCGGCGCCGTTGTGGCCGATCAGGCCGAACAGCTCGCCGCCCCGGATGTCGAGGTCGACGCCGTCGACCGCATGGATCGCGCCGAAGTGCTTGCGCACGCCGCGGGCAACGATCACCGCGGCGCCGGGCTCATTGTGTGCGCGGGAAGTGTCTGCCACGCCATTGGCTCCAGTCAGGGTTGTTCGGCGCCATCCGCGGATTCGGATCGACGATGCTCTGCGCCCGCAGCAGCGGGAACTGCTGGGCGACCACGCGCAGGGTCTGGATCGCCGGGCTGCCGAGCAGCAGCTTCATCATCGGGTGGCGCCAGGTCAGGCGGTCGACGAGGTCGTTGGCCTCGTAGGGCACGTCGCCGATGCCGTCACCGTCACGGTCCCAGCCCAGGTAGTTGCCCCAGTGGTTGCCTTCCTTCTCGCCCCAGACCATGTCGCGGGCGCCGACGTAGCGCACCTGCTCGCGGTTGAAGATGAAGTCGTTGCGCTCGACGACGTTGTTCTTCGAGCCCGCCCACAGGTGCACGCCGACCACGTTGTCGACCACGGTGTTGCCGCGCAGGGTGTTGTATTCGGCGTCGTAGATGAAGAAGCCGCGCTGGTTGCCGGCGACGACGTTGTTCTCGATCAGCGAGTCCTGGATGGTGCGCAGCATGATGCCGTGGTCGGAGTTGGCCCAGGCGCGGTTGTTGCGCACGGTGAGCCGCCGCACTTCCATCAGCGCCAGGCCGCCGCGGTTCATCCAGGTGTCGTTGTTCTCCCACAGGTTGTCGTAGGCATTCATGTAGTGCGTGCCGTAGCGGCTGTGGTGCAGCTTGTTGTCGCGAAACACGGCGTCGTGCGAGACATCGACATAAAGTGCGTCACGCACGAAGCTGATGTTGTTGCCGATGATCTGCGCGCGATGGGTGTTGTAGAGCTGGATGCCGTTGCCGCGCTGCGACGAGGCGTATTCGCGCTTGCCGGTGATCAGGTTGCCCTCGATGAGGACGTCGTTGGCCTTCTCGATCCACAGCCCGAACAGGCTGTAGGTGATGTCGCAGTTGCGCACCACCGCGCGGTCCGAGCCGGGAAAGAGGTAGATGCCGGCGTTCTGCTCGCGCAGGCTGTCGCCCGAGTCGGACACGATCAGGCCCTCGATCGTGACGTCGGTGGCGGTGACGCGGATGGTGTCGCCGCGCAGTGCGCCCGAAATGGTGGGGCGCTCGATGCCGCGCAGCGTCAGCGGCTTGTCGATGCGCAGGTTCTCGACGTAGCGCGCGTGCTCGACCTCGATGACATCGCCGGGGGCGGCGCGCTCGATCGCGGCCTGGATCGATTCACCGGCCTGGACCCGCCAGGTCGCCGCGCTCGCCGGCAACGTGCAGGCGGCCAGCACGGCGAGGGCGGCAGCAAGACGGGGCAGACGGCGGCGGAGTGCAGGCAGGAGCATCGATCGGTTCGGGTGCGGTACGGGAAGCAGTGTGCGGCGAAGTGTCGCATGATGCCTTGATCTGGGTGAAGCCGCGCCCGCCGCGGTCGATGACGTCCGGATCAGATGACGAGCAGGCCCAGGCTCTTCAGGGCGAGGAACAGCGTCGCGCCGATCAGCAGGTTCTTGAAGCCGACATAGCACACCATGTCCATCAGGCTCGCCTTGCGGTAGCAGCGCCCCCACCACGGCCCGTCCTTCACGTAGGGCTTGGAGCCCAGGCGCACGATGACCTCGAACACGCTCCAGCCGAACCACCAGCCGATGATGGCGCCCGGTGTCAGGCTGCCCATCGCGGCCAGCACCCAGGCCAGGCTGGCGGCGAGCGCCAGCGCCAGGCCGGCGGCCTGGATCAGGCGCTGGCGCGCGAAGCCGCTGCGGCTCCACGGCCATAGATGGTCCCACAGCTCGGCCACCAGGCGCACGGCGCCCTTGTCCTCGTAGGGGGGATGGACCGCTTCGGTCAGGATGCGCGGATCGACCATGATCTTGTCCTCCTGCTCTCAGGCCTTGCGGGCGGCGCCGGCCACCGGTTTGATCGGGATGAAGTAGCCGTCGGCGCCGATCGGCGTCAGCGTCAGGCCGGCCTTGGTGCGCCGCTTGCGCTCCTGCGCCAGCGGCGGGCAGGCGTGGTCGTCCGTGTACATGACCATGCAGTCCAGGCACAGCATGCATTCACGATGGTCGATGCGACCCTTGTCGTCGATCGCCAGCGAGCCGCAGCCCACTGCGCAGGCCTTGCACGAGTCGCACTCCTGCTTGCGCTTGAGGCCGAACCAGCGGAAGGTCGTCGGCATCGCCAGCGAGGCGCCGAGCGGACACAGGTACTTGCAGAACGGGCGCTCGGTGAAGATCGACAGGCCGAGCAGGCCGGCGGCGAACAGGGTGTAGGGCCAGCTGCGGTTGAACAGGCCGACCAGGAAGGTGGTCTTGAAGGGCTCGACCTCGGCCAGCTTCTCGGCCAGTCCCATCGACAGCACCGACACCGCCAGCAGGCCGAAGAAGACCCAGTACTTCACCCACTTCAGCCGGTTGTGCCACTTCATCGGCAACATGAACTGGAAGCGCTTGAGACCCAGCTTGCCGCCGATCTTGTACAGCAGTTCGGACAGCGAGCCGAACGGGCACAGCCAGCCGCAGAACAGGCCGCGTCCCCACAGGAACACGGTGACGATGATGAAGATCCAGAACAGGAAGATGAAGGGGTCGGTCAGGAACAGCTCCCACTTCCACTGGAACAGCAACGCATGGAACCAGGTCAGCACCTGGGTGATCGAGGGCTGGGCGAGCAGGTAGAAGCCGACGAAGAAGATGCTGACGAGCCAGGCGGCGTACTTGAAGGCGTCGATCGGCCACTTGTTCTTGCGCGAGGCCATGCGTGTCAGGCGGTCGCGCATCGCATACACGGTGGCGACGCCCACCAGCAGCACCGAGAACAGCACGATCTCGACCGCGCGCATCTTCCACACCCGCACCCACGGCGCGTCCGGCTTGACCACCTTGGGGCGGCCGCCTTCCATGTACTTGGCCGGCACCCAGTACTCGCTGTCGAAGCTGACGAAGTCGCGGTGGCCGGTGTTGCGGTCGAGCTTGTTGCCGAGGAAGACCAGGTTCCATGGATAGGCCGCGGCAAAGCCCGGATCGCGGATGATGAAGATCGCCGATTCCTTGTAGGCCGGCGCGCCCTCGGCCTGGACGCCCCACAGGTTCAGGTAGTCGAGGTCGCGGAAGGTGTAGGCGTCCATGTCCTGCGCGACCTGCACGCGGTCGTAGATGCCGCCGCGCACGAAGCCCGAGCCCTTGAACGAGTCGCTGCCGTTGGAAATGATGAAGATCGCGTGCTCGTTGTCCTTCAGGCGCGACATCAGGCTGTTGTAGCCGCCGTCGCCGAGAACGCTTTTGCCCACCGAGGGGGTGTTCAGGTAGCCGAAGAACATGTCGACATAGGCTTCGGCGGCACGCGGCATGCCCAGCTGCTCGGGCTTGACGGTGAGCCGGCGCACGCTGCCGTCCTTGACGAGCTGGTCCCAGCTCGGGCGCTCATCGACCGCGGCGAACCGGATTGCCGGCCGCGGCTCGACCTTCAGGATGCCGACCTGGCGCGCGATCGCCACGCCCGAGCGCATCACCACCTGGTTCTGTGCGATCACCGTGACGGTGGCACCGGTGATCGCATCGAGGCCGATGTAGCCCTCCTCGTTGCGCGCCTTGCCGATCTCGATCTTGTCGCCGACGAACTTGCCCAGGTACTGGTTGACGAACTTCGTCAGCACGCTCTCGGGGATGCCGAGCAGCAGGATCGGCTCGCTATGGCGCAGGATCTTGGTGCCGGTGATGATGCCGGCGGTGTCCATGCCGATCAGCGTGATCACCGGCTTGCCGGAGTAGGCCGGGATGTCGACGATGTCGGTGGACAGGAAGACGTAGCCCACCAGCTTGCGTTCGCCGCCCTCGTCGCGGTAGCCCTCGACGTAGGTCGGTTTTCCCATCCGGTGCGAGAAACGGGTCGCGCCCGGCAGCACCTCGGTACAGGCGACGTGGGCGCACAGGTCCGGGTCGGTGTTGATCTGGGCGGGCAGCGGGGCTTCGTACGCGGTCTGTGCGACCGCTGGCACGGCGCCCAGCACGGTGAAGGCTGCGAGCAGGGCGCTGATCGCGACGCTGCGCAGGGCGGAGAACGGCTTCATGGTGCGCTCCGGTTGAATGCTGGCGGGCAGTCTAGTCCGGGCTTCGGCGTGCCGCCTTGTTTATCATCAATTTCTGATTCAGCCGGGCCTGATAGCGCTCGACCAAAAGACGACAAGGGGCTTTCGCCCCTTGTCCGGTCCAGCCTGGCAACGCTGCCTGCTTAGGCTTCGACGATCATGCGCGAGCGCATCTCGAGGTGCAGCGCGTGGCAGAAGTGGGTGCAGTAGCACCAGAACACGCCCGGCTTGTCGGCGGTGAAGGTCACCGAGGCGGTTTCCTGCGGGTTGACGATGAAGTTGACGTTGTACTTCGGAATCGCGAAGCCGTGCGTCAGGTCCTCGATCTTGTCGAGGTTGGTGAGGATGATCGTGACCTCGTCACCCACGCGCAGCCTGAACTCGCGCGGCTCGAAGGCCGGCGCCAGCGAGGTGATCTTGACCGTGACCTTGTTGCCGTCGCGGAACACGCCCGCTTCCTTCGGATCCTTGACCGCGAGCGGGAACTCGTTGATGTCGTAGACCTGCTTGGGCTGCAGCAGCTCGCGCTTGAAGATGATGAAGTCGTGCGGCTCGGGACGCACCGGGTGGTCGGCGACCAGCACCATCTTCTCACCCGAGATGTCGACCAGCTGTTCGGTCTCGGCGTGCAGCGGGCCGACCGGCAGGAAGCGGTCCTTCGAGAACTTGCAGCCCACGCACAGCCACTTGCCGTCGGCGAACATGGTCTCGGACTGCGAGGCGTTGATGTGGCCGGGCTGGTAATGCACGTCCAGACGGTCGACCACGTACTGCGCGCTCTGATCGCCGCCGTGGAACTTGATCGCCGCATCCACGTTCCACTTCACGATCTGGCTGTCGAGGAAGAGGGTGGTATAGGCGTTGCCGCGGCCGTCGAAGGCGGTGTGCAGGGGGCCGAGGCCGAGTTCGACTTCGGCGACGATGGACTTGTCGGCATCGTCGAGCTTGCCGTCGAACCACTCGAGCACCTTGCTCAGCTCGATCACGGTGGCGGTCGGCGACAGCTTGCCGGCGCAGATGAAGTACTTGCCGTCCGGGCTGGCGTTCACGCCGTGCGGGTTCTTCGGCACGGTCACGTAGCACACCAGCGAGGTCGTCGGGTCGGTATTGGCGGCCTTGGTGCCATCGACCACCGGCACGCGGGAGTCGCCGTAGGTGGTGTACTTGCCGTCCTTGACCGCCTGCTCGATGCGGGCGATGTTGAAGAACAGGCAGGCGTCGCGTTCGGCGGACATCATGTCCTCGTAGCGCGCACCGCCCTCGGTGTTGTACTGGTTGACCGCGGCGAGCTTGCCGTCGAAGGAGGTCGCGCACAGGTCGCAGTTGCCGTCGATGATGACCTGCCAGCGCACTTCCATGGTTTCGGCGTCGACGCAGGAGAACAGCGTGCGGTAGTTTTCCGGGCTCTCGAGGTCGCGGCCGTCGTTGGGCAGCGGGATGTGGAACTCGGCGCCGCAGAACACGCGGGTGGTGTAGTTGATCGCCGGATCGACCGGGTCGCGCTTGTCCGGGAAGATGCCGTGGAAGCCCTGCACGTTGGGCAGCTCGGTGATCTTGTCGCAGATGAAGTAGTCGAGGCGGATACGCGCGATGCGGCTGTTGATCTTGTCGTTGATCCAGGCGTAGCGGCCGTCGTAGTTGCCATCCTTGTAGGAGGCATGGGTGTGGTGGGTGTCGCCGACGGTGTACTTGAGGCTGCCGTCGGGCTTGGTGCCCATGACCTTCTTGGATTCGTTGGTGATGCCCCAGCCGACCAGCGCATCGGGCGCGAAGCAGGGCACGCGGTGCAGTTCGCGCCCGGACGGCAGGCCGAGCACGCGGAAGTCGCCGGTGTGGCCGCCCGACCACAGGCCGTAGTAGGTGTCGAGCTCGCCCGGCTTCAGGTGCGGGTCGTTGTAGGCGGCCTTGGCGGCGGCCGCCGGCGCCGCCGGGGCTGCAGCGGGTGCGGCCGCGGTGGGGGCAGATTCCTTGTTGCAGGCAGACAGCCCCACCGACAGGCCGGCACCGGCAAGGCCGGCGAACGCTGCGGTGTTGAGGAATTTGCGGCGGCTGGGGTCGGGCATCGCCTCGACCGCGTTCATCTTGCTTTCGTCCATGATTTCTCGCTCCCGTGTTCAGGTGTGATCGCCGGCGTCCATCAGTCAGTCGGCCCCGCGCGCCCCTCGCGCCGGGTTTGGCTGTACCGCCTGCCTGTGACAAGTTGTCCTGTGACGTTTTGTCGCAGCTGCATTCTATGAAGCTGAAATTCAGCGAACCTTGATGTATCGCAAAGACGGCGATACATCGCATGCACAAAAAAGGCCCTCTTGATGATCGGGAGGTGGCGTATGGACAGGGACGACACCGGGCTCGAGTCGGCGTCGCACACGCTGAGCGCGGTGCGCACCGAGCGCGGCCGCTTGCTCAAGCTGCGCTGGCTGTCGCTGGGGGCGATGGCCGTGCTCGCCTTCGTGGTGTTTCCGTGGCTGGCACCGGCACAGGCGATGGCGCCGCTGGCGGCGGTGACGCTGGGCCTGCTGGCGGTCAACCTGGGGCTTGCCGCCGGGGCGGCGCGCTGGCTGGTCGGGCCCACGGGGGCGATGTTGCAGCTGGCGATCGACCTGATCGCCTGGGGCGCCTTCCTGTACTACGCCGGTGGCGTGACCAACCCCGCCATCTCGCTGCTGCTGCCGGTGGTGGCGATCGGGGCCTCGATCCTGCCGGCGCTGCAGGCCTGGCTGCTGGCAGGGCTGGCGATCGGCCTGTACTCGCTGTTGTGGCAGTACCACGAGCCCATCCGCCTGGCCAATGCGGAGCAGGCCATGCATTGGCATCTGGCTGGCATGTGGCTCAGCTTCGCGCTGTCGGCGGCGACCGTGGTGTGGTTCATCGCCCGCCTCAATGCCGCATTGGCCCGGCGCGAGGACGAACTCGCCGAGGCCAAGGCCGCACGGGCGCGCGATGCCTACGTCGTCGGCCTCGGCAAGCTCGCGGCCGGCGCCGCACATCGGCTGGGCACGCCGCTGGGCACGCTGCGCATCCTGGCCGACGAGCTCGCGCGCCGGGGCGACGTGGCCGCCGAGGCGCGCGAGGACGTCGAGCTGATGCGCGCGCAGATCGACCATTGCCGCGACATCCTCAACAGCCTCACGCGCGAGGCGGGGCAGCAACGCGCGGAAGGCGGCGGTGTCATCGACGCCCGCCGCTGGGTCGAGCAGGTGGCGGCGCGCTGGCAGCAGTTGCGCCCCGGTGTGGCGCTGCGGATCGACGGCGAAGGCGGGGCGATCGTGGCCGACGCCTCGCTCGGCGAGGCCTTGCACAACCTCATCGACAATGCCGCCAATGCCAGTGCGCGTGCCAGTACCGATGCCGATGGCCGCGCGGCAGCGGCCGCTACACCGCCCGTGGCCGCGGTGGAACTGAGGCTGCGCGCCGCGGCCGGCATGGTGACGGTCGAGGTCGCCGATCGCGGCCCTGGACTGCCCGCGGCACGCATCGACGCGGCGCGCCGGGCGCCGCTCGGCGCTCATGCGCAGGGCATGGGCGTGGGGCTGATGCTGGCGCATGCGGCGGTCGAGCATCATGGCGGGCGGCTGGCGTTCCGTCCGCGCCCCGGCGGTGGCACCATTGCGTGCTTGATGATCCCGTCCCAGGCTGCACCCGAATGATTGCCGACAACGCCCCCACGCTGCTCGTCGTCGACGACGACCCTGCGTTCAACCGCGTGCTGGTGCGCGCGCTCGCCCAGCGCGGCTTCGACACCTATGGCGCCACCGACAGCGAGGGGGCGCTGGAGCTGGCCCAGGACCATGCGCCCGAGTTCATCGTGCTCGACCTCAACATCGGCGGCGAATCCGGCCTCAAGCTGATCCGCCCGCTGCTCGAGGCCAGCCCCGGCGCCCGCATCCTGGTGCTCACCGGCTACGCCAGCATCGCCACCGCGGTCGATGCGGTGAAGCTGGGCGCCATCCAGTACCTGGCCAAGCCCGCCGAGCTCGACGCCATCATCAAGGCGCTGCGCGCCGAGGACGTGGTCATCGATGCCCATGTGCCCGACGCGCCGATGTCGGTCGACCGCCTGGAGTGGGAACACATCCAGCGCGTGCTCGCCGAACACGACGGCAACATCTCCGCCACCGCGCGTGCGCTGCAGATGCACCGCCGCACGCTGCAGCGCAAGCTCGCCCGTCCGCCGAGCGGCGCGTGAGCGCGGTGACGCCCCCCGCCCACACCCTGAAGGCCGACCTGTGGCTGCTGGCGACCACGCTGCTGGCTGCCGCCGGCTGGATCTTCTCCAAGGAAGCGCTCGCCGGGCTGGCGCCGCTGCAGTTCGTCAGCCTGCGTTTCCTGCTTGCCGGCGTCGTGCTGCTCGCCTTCGCCTGGCCGCAACTGCGCCGGCTCACGGCCGCGGGCCTGAGGGGCGCCCTGATCGTCGGCGCGCTGTTCGCCGCGGCGATGGCGCTGTGGATCACCGGCCTGGAGCACGCCAACCACATTGGCGAAGGCGCCTTCATCTCCAGCCTCGGCATCGTCATGGTGCCGGTGATCGGCTGGCTGCTGTTCGACGAGCGCCCGCCGCGCATCACCTGGGTGGCGATGCCGCTCGCGCTGCTGGGCTTTGCCTGCCTTTCGCTCGAGCAGGGCTTCCGCTTCGAGCCCGGGCAGTGGTTCTTCCTTGGTGCCGCGCTGGTGTTCGCCCTGCTGTTCACGCTCAACAGCCGCATCGTGCGCAACGTGCCGCCGCTGGCGCTGAGCGCGGTGCAGGTGCTGATGGTCGCGGTGCTGATGCTGCCGCTGTCGCTGCTGCTGGAGCGCTGGCCGGAAACGGTCGCCGCACCGGTCGTGGGCTGGCTGCTCGCCAGCGCCATCCTCGCCACCACGCTGCGCTTCTTCGTCCAGCTGCACGGCCAGAGCCTGACCAGCGCCAGCCACGCGGCGGTGATCCTGATGCTCGAGCCGATGTGGACCGCGCTGGTGGCGGCGTGGTGGTTCGGCGAGACGATGAGCGCGCAGCAGTTCGTCGGCTGCGGGCTGATCTTCTCGGCGCTGGTGCTGAGCCGCTGGCGCTGGGTCAGGGACTTGCTGCGCAGCCTGGGCTGAAGGGGCGGCACGCGCCCGCGACCGGGCCGCGCCTCACAGCGTCTCGTCCCGCATCGTGCCGCGCAGTGCGCACGGCGCCGCCGCCGGCGCACGCTCGAACTGCACGCCCCGCTCCCGCAGGGCGAGATCGATCAGGCTGAACACCTCGTCGCGACACATGGGCTCGCGGTCGTGCTGGGGTACCCAGTACTTCACCCGGTAGCTGATGCCCTGGGGGCCGTACTGCACTACCTGCACCTCGGGCGGCCTGCCGTCCACCAGGCTGTGGGCGCCGTCCAGCGCTTCGCGGATCAGCTCCCTGGCCTCGGCCACCGGCAGGTTCCCCGGCAGGGTGAGCTCGACATGGTCGCGGTACTCCTTGCGCGGCGCGCTGAAGTTGGTGATGCGCTGGCGCGAGATCTGGCTGTTGGGCAGGATCACGTAGGTGCTGTCGCGCGTGACCAGGCGGGTGGTGCGCCAGCCGATCTCCTGCACCCGCCCCTGCGCCAGGGTCTCGATCCGCACCCAGTCGCCCATGCGAAACGGCGCCTCGATGCCGAGCGCGATGCCCGACAAGGTGTCCGCGACCACGTTGCGGATGGCGAAGCCCAGCACCGCCAGCACCAGGCCCGAGCCGGTGAGCAGACCCGACAGGCCCTGGCGCAGCAGCAGAGACAGGGCGAGCAGGGTGGCCACGGCGAAGAGGACGACCCGGAACAGATCGAGCAGGACCTTGGGCACCGGCCGTTGCCCCTTGCGGCGCTGCGACAGCCGGCTGCTCGCCAGCGCATGCAGCAGGTGGGCGCCGACCAGCAGGGCGAGGGCGAGGGCCGCGTTGCGCACGGGCTCGCGCCAGTCCTGCAGCGGATGGGCGGCGGGCAGGCGCTGGAGCAGGGGCTCGGCCAGGGCTGCGACCAGCAGCAGCAGGGCAAGCGCGGCCGCGGCGCGCAGCCAGGAGGGAACGGGGCTCGGTGCCTCGGGGGTCTTCATCTCAGCGGCTCCCCGGGGCGGCCCCAGCGGCGGCCGGGTGCAGCAGTTGGCGCGCGTGCAGCTGGGACAGGCTCCAGCCCTCGCCCAGCAGCAGCATGCGGGTGTCGAGCGCGGCGGCGCGGGCGACCGGCGCCTCGCGGCCGAGGTCGTGCATGCGCTTGGCCTGCAGGCTGACCCAGCGCAGCGGATGGCGGCGCGCCAGCGCGCGCCACAGGGCATGCGCGCCCTCGGACTGGCGCGCGCCGCTGACCAGGCACAGGCCGCGGCCGAGCGCCCAGGCGTAGACCGTGCTGGCGATGCCGCGGCCCTGGTAGGCGGGCGCGTACTTGGAATGCGGCGAGCGCACGTGGCGATCGGTGCGCCGGTCGACCTCGATCAGGCGGTTGAACACGGTGTAGCCCGCCAGGCAGCCGCGGCTCGGGTCCTCGACATACACATAGTGTTCGCCGTCGGCCTCGCGGTGATGGAAGATCAGGCCCGGCTGCAGCGCGGGCAGGCGCGCGCAGGCGTTCATGGCGTCGCCCGGCGTGTGCAGGCGGCGGTGCAGGGCGGCGAGTTCGGCTTCGATGTCTTCGTCGGGCTGGTTGACGTCGATGCGCAGCTCGAGGCGCGGCGGGTGGGTGTGCGCCTGAAGCAGGCGGCGGAGCGGGAGCAGGCGGACGACGGCCTGGGCGGCTTCGTGCAGGGCGTGGTGCAGCGCATTGCGCAGGGCCTGGTGCAGGTGCGCGCAAGGACGCGTGCGCAGGGGCGCGCGCCGCGCCAGGGACAACACGGCGTCAAACGCCTCGCGCGCGGGCGGCGGCTGCGGAAAGGCCAGCGCCGAGCGCGGCGAGAAAGTGCTGCGGTGCGAGAGCGGGGTGTGCAGGTAGCCGAGCGAGCGGCGGCTAAGGGCGATTGCGTTCATGTCGGTCGTCCTTCCTCAGCACACCGCCGGACCGGCCCACCAGCCGCTCATCAGGCCCTCGGGGCGCTGCGGGGCGCTCACCCGCGCGCTGCTCTCCCAGGCCTCCATCTGCACGTCGAGACCGGCGAACACGCCATAGCCGGCACCGGCGCGGATGGCCTCGCCCGCATTCAGACTCTCGCCGGCACGGATCGCCCCGGCGGCACCGATCACCTTGCCGGCCTTGATGCCCCAGCCGGCTTCCAGGTGCATGCCGACCTCGATCGAGCCGCCCGCGGCGATGCCCTGGCCGGCGCGCAGGCTGTGCGCCACGCGGATGTCGCCACCCACCTGCAGGCCCTTGGCGCAGCGCACGCCTTCCTCGCCCTCGAGATCGAGCCCGACGCAGGCATTGCCGGCGATGCGCACGCGGCCGGCGCAGCGCAGGTCCCAGCCGGTGCGCACCTCACCGTCGCAGCGCAGCTCGCCGGCGCACTCCACGCCCCAGCCTGCGCGCAGGTCGCCCCCGACGCGCAGCCCGGCCTCGGCGCGGATGCTGCCCTCGACCCGCAGGTCGGCGCCGATGCGCAGCTCGCCGCCGGCGCACACGCCGGCGCCGGCATGCAGCGAGCGCCCGACGCGCACGACGCCTTCCACATCGACGCTGCCGCGCACCTCCAGCGTGCCGGCGAACACGATCGCCTCGGCCTCGATCGCGTCGAGCACCCGTACCTCGTCGGTGGGACCGAACTGCTCCAGCAGCCAGCAGGCGTCGCCGACGCGGCCGGCCGCGACCATCTCGTCGAGCATGGCCTGATAATTGCCACCGTCGCCGAACTGGCGGACGAACCAGCGGAATCCGTCGGTGCAGGGCCGCTTCGCCCTGACGAAACTACGTGTGAGAACCATTGCATCACCCTCGTGCATCGCATGGCCGCGCCATGGCGCGGCATCCTGGGAGGCAGCCGACGGGAGATGTCGATGACCGGGGTGGCCCGGATGGACCGGGGCCTGACCGCCTGGGCGGTCTGGGAGCGGGGGACTGGACAGGGACCCGCAGCGGCTGCACGTTGATCGGGAGGCGCGTCATGCGCATCCCGGGCAAGGTGCCGTGCGGGGGTGGGGCTTAGCCCCGGTACTGGCCCCGCACGGCCTGGGAAAGCACGGCGGGAGACCCTGTGACCTTGAACGCGAGCTGGGTCGCGAGATCGCGCAGCGGCGACATCATGCTGCGCGCGCGCACGCGGCCACCTGCGCGCAGTGGAGCGCGGCAGCGGGCGAAGCGGTGATGGGCAGGCATGGTCATCGGGCAGGCAATCGGTGTGTGAGCGCGTATTGTAGGCCAGGACACGCGGCGTGTCCCGTGCCGCGTGGGCGGCCGCATGACCGACACCACGGCCTGGCTTGATGCGACGTGCGTCAGACGTTGAACAGGAAGTTCAGCACGTCGCCGTCCTTGACCACGTACTCCTTGCCCTCGGCGCGCATCTTGCCCGCTTCCTTGGCGCCGGCCTCGCCCTTGAACTGGATGAAGTCGTCGAAGGCGATGGTCTGGGCGCGGATGAAGCCGCGCTCGAAGTCGGTGTGGATCACGCCGGCCGCCTGCGGGGCGGTGTCGCCGACGTGGATGGTCCATGCGCGCACTTCCTTGACGCCGGCGGTGAAGTAGGTCTGCAGGCCGAGCAGCTTGTAGCCGGCGCGGATCAGGCGGTCGAGGCCGGGTTCCTCGAGGCCCATGGTCTCGAGGAATTCCTTCTTGTCGGCGTCCTCGAGGTCGGCGATCTCGGCCTCGATTGCGGCGCACAGTGCGACCACCTCGGCCCCTTCGGCAGCGGCGTGTGCGCGCACCGCGTCCAGCTGCGGGTTGTTGTCGAAGCCGTCCTCGGCGACGTTGGCCGCGTAGAGCACCGGCTTGGCGGTGATCAGGCAGAAGGGCTTCAGCGCGGCCCATTCTTCCTTGGCGAGCTCGAGCGCGCGCACCGGCTTGCCCTGGTCGAGCTGGGCGAAGCACTTCTCGAGCACGGCGACCAGGATCTTGGCCTCCTTGTCACCCGAGGCGGCGGGGCGCTTGTAGCGGTTGATCGCCTTCTCGACGGTGGCCATGTCGGCGAGCGCCAGTTCGGTGTCGATGACCTCGATGTCGCGGATCGGATCGACGCTGCCGGAGACGTGGATCACGTTGTCGTCGGCGAAGCAGCGCACGACGTGCACGATGGCGTCGGTCTCGCGGATGTTGGCGAGGAACTGGTTGCCCAGGCCTTCGCCCTTGGAGGCGCCGGCGACCAGGCCGGCGATGTCGACGAACTCGACGATGGCAGGCTGGATCTTCTGCGGCTTGACGATCTCGGCGAGCTGGGCGAGGCGCAGGTCCGGCACCTCGACGATGCCGACGTTGGGCTCGATGGTGCAGAAGGGGTAGTTCTCGGCCTGGATGCCGGCCTTGGTGAGGGCGTTGAACAGGGTCGACTTGCCGACGTTGGGCAGTCCGACGATTCCGCATTTCAGGCTCATGTGAATCCTTGATCGTTCCGGCGGCAGCGCGGCCGCGTCGCGGCTACGGGCTTGATCCGGTGTGGAAAACCCGGGATTGTACCGTGTCGCGGGGTGGTCCTCCAAAGGCCGGCGGGGCGCGGGCGGGGTGTGGGGGTTGAGGGGGCAGCGTGGCTCTTGCTGCGCGCCTGGCCTACAATCGCCCGTCCTGCTTTTGGCCAAAAACAGACAAGGGGAGACGGGGATGAGCATGAGCTGGATCGAGGCGATCGATGCCCGCAGCGCGGCCGCGCTGGCGTCGGGGGCGCTGGTGCCGGTGCAGGCCGAGGAGGTCGAGATCGAGGACGCGGGCATGCGCTTCATCGTGCGCTGGGTGTCCTCGCTGGCGGCCAAGGATGCGAGCAAGGCGGCGGCCAAGGCCGAGGCAGGCGAGGGCGCCAGGGACGACAAGACGGTGGCCATCCCCGGCGGTCCGCGCGACCCGAACTTCAACCCCTTCCTCAATCCCGACTCCGAGCTCACCGTCGGGCCGGTGGGGGCCGAGCACGTCGCGATCCTGAACAAGTTTCCGCTGTGCGAGCGGCACCTGGTGCTGGCGCGGCGGGCGTTCGCCGAGCAGCTCACGCCGCTGGCGCACAGCGACTTCGCCGCGCTCGCCGTGCTGATGGGCGCGGCGGGCGGGATCGGACTCTACAACGGCGGCACCGCCGCGGGCGCCAGCCAGCGCCACAAGCACGTGCAGTGGATGCCCGAGGCCGCCGGCAACGCCAGCCTGCGCCTGTTCGCCCCCGGGCTGCCGGCCGGCCTGGCGGAGCAGGGCGTGGCGACGCATCCGGCGCTGCCAATGCGGCACTGCTTCGTGCGCGTGCGCTGCGGTCGGGGCGAGCCAGTGGCCGCGGCGGCCGACAGCCTGCTGGCGGGCTTCGAGCGTGCCTGCGCCGAGCTTGGCCTGCGCCCGGGCGAGGATGGCCTGCTGCCGCCCTTCAACCTGCTCGCGGGCGAGGGCTGGTTGCTGGCGATTCCGCGCAGCCGGGAGCATTTCGAAGGCATCTCGATGAGCGCAGTGTGCTTCGGCGGCACGCTGTACACCCGCCATCCGGAGCAGATCGACGCGATCCGCGCGGTCGGCCCGCTGCGCGCGCTGGCTGCAGTCGGCTACTGAGCGGGCTCAGGCGCCCGAGCCGTCCCCTGCGGGCGGCTCGCCGTCGCCGACCGGCGCAGCCGGCCCGCGGGGCTTCGGCGGCTTCGGGGGCTTGGGTGGCGCGGGGCGGGCGTTGAGCCGGGTGGCGGCGGCGTTGAGCTCGCCGCGCTGGATCTGCGGCCAGACCGCGAGCGCCTTGTCGATGGCCTCGTCGATCAGTTGCTGCTCCTCGCGGCGTGCAGGCTTGAGCACGAAATTGACCACCTCGTTGCGGTCGCCGGGATGGCCGATGCCGATCCGCAGGCGCCAGTAGTCGTTGCTGCCGAGGTGGGCGGAGGTGTCCTTGAGGCCGTTGTGGCCGCCGAGGCCGCCGCCGAACTTGAGGCGCAGCTGGCCGGGCGGGATGTCGAGCTCGTCATGCACGACGAGGATCTCGGCCGGCTCGATGCGGTAGAAGCGCGCCAGCGCACCCACCGCCTGGCCGGAGCGGTTCATGTAGGTCTGTGGCATCAGCAGCCACATGCCGGCCTCGCGCGCGTTGGCGACCAGGCCGTGAAAGCGGGATTCGTGCGCGAAGCGTGCGCCGAACTCGTCGGCGAGCCGCTCACAAAACCAAAACCCGGCGTTGTGCCGGGTTTCAGCGTATTCGGCCCCCGGATTGCCGAGGCCGACGATCAGACGAGGCGGGCGCGTGGGCGCAGTGCTCATCGAGGGTCGGTCTCAGGCATCCGGGCGGCGGAAGGGGCTCAGGCCGCTTCGCCTTCGCCCTCGCCTTCGGCGGCAGCGCCCTTGACCAGCAGCGCGGTGGCGACGACCGGGTCGCCTTCACCGTGGGCCACCAGCTCGACGCCGGCCGGCAGCGTGATCTGCGACACGTGCACCGACTGGCCGGCTTCCAGCGCCGACAGGTCGACGGTGATGAACTCGGGCAGGTCCTTCGGCAGGCACTGGACGTCGATTTCGTTGATGGTGTGCGAGATCATGCAGCCACCGAGCTTGACCGCCGGGCTGACGTCGTCGCCGACGAAGTGCAGCGGCACCTTCAGGTGCATCTTCTGGTCGGCGGCGACACGCTGGAAGTCGATGTGAAGCACTTGCTGCTTGAACGGGTGCCACTGGGTGTCGCGCAGCACCACGGATTCCTTGCTGCCGTCGACGTCGATGCTCAGCACGGAGGCGTGGAAGGCCTCCTTGCGCAGCAGGTGGTAGAGCTCGTTGTGGTCCATGGTGACCGGCAGGGCGTCGCCCGCACCGCCGTAGATGATCCCCGGGACGTGGCCGGCGCGACGCAGGCGGCGGCTCGCACCCGTACCCTGCGCGTCACGCTTGGTGGCCTTGAATTCGATTTGCATGGTGTTGCTCCTGAGTGAAATGTCCTCGCCCGCGACCAGGCGAAGACGGTAAGAGCCCGCGCGGCACGTGGCCGCAGGGGCGAAAGCCTCATTCCATGAACAGCGAGGAGACCGACTCCTCGTTGCTGATGCGCAGGATGGTGTCGGCCAGCAGCGAGGCGACCGAAACCTGGCGGATGCGCGAGCTGGCCTTGGCGTCCTCGCGCAGCGGGATGGTGTCGGTGACGACCAGCTCGTCGAGCGCCGAGTCGTTGATGCGCGACACCGCCGCGCCCGACAGCACGGCGTGTGTGCAGTAGGACAGCACGCGCTTGGCGCCGTGTTCCTTGAGCGCGGCGGCCGCCTTGCACAGCGTGCCAGCGGTGTCGACGATGTCGTCCATGATCACGCAGGTGCGGCCCTCGACCTCGCCAATGATGTTCATCACCTCGGACACGTTGGCCTTGGGGCGGCGCTTGTCGATGATCGCCAGGTCGCATTCCATACGCTTGGCGAAGGCGCGCGCCCGCACCACGCCGCCGACGTCGGGCGAGACCACCAGCAAGTCGTCGTACTTCTGCTTGTCGAGGTCGGCGAGCAGGACCGGTGCGGCATAGACGTTATCGACCGCGATGTCGAAGAAGCCCTGGATCTGGTCGGCGTGCAGGTCCATCGTCAGCAGGCGCTGGACGCCGACCGCCTGCAGCATGTTGGCGACGACCTTGGCCGTGATCGGCACGCGCGCCGAACGCGGGCGGCGGTCCTGGCGGGCGTAGCCGAAGTAGGGGATGGCGGCGGTGATGCGGCCGGCGGAGGCGCGCTTCAAGGCGTCGACCAGCACCAGCAGTTCCATGAGATTGTCGTTGGTCGGCGAGCAGGTCGGCTGCAGCACGAAGACGTCCTTGCCGCGCACGTTCTCGAGCAGCTCGACGTTGACTTCGCCGTCCGAGAAGCGGCCGACGGTGGCCGAACCGAGGGAGATACCCAGACGTCGCGTCACGTCGGCGCCAAGCTTGGGGTTGGCGTTGCCGGTGAAGACCATCAGGCTGCCGTGGGGCATTTTCAGCTACTCCGAAGCCGTAAGAAACGACGTGCGAATAAATGTCGTCGCGCAAAACGACTCGGGCAGGCTCGTGGCCTGCCCGTCGTTGTATGGCTGGGGAGGAAGGATTCGAACCCTCGAATGCCGGAATCAAAATCCGGTGCCTTAACCGACTTGGCGACTCCCCAAGAAACCTGTTTCGCCGGCGACGCGGATCGTTCGACGAAGCGGGCGCTATTGTAACCACTCGTAAAGCGGATGGCGAGTCAGACTGCGCACTTTCCAGGCTTTCCAGCGTGGCGGACAATTTTTCGCGATGCGGTCGGCCTCGACTTCCGAGGGGGCTTCCGCAAACACGCAGGCACCCGAGCCTGTCATCATGGCTGGCGCCGAGGCGCTCAGCCAATCGATCGCGCGCTGCACTTCGGGATAACGGCCGCACGCAACAGGCTGCAGGTCGTTTCGCGTAGTGCTTGCTGCGAAGTCCGCCATTTTGATCGGGGCGGTATTTCGCGTCAAGTCCTTCGCCGAAAAAATTTCGCCGGTCGGCACCGACACGCCCGGCGACAGCACGACGTACCAGGCCGGCGCCAGCGCCAGCGGCTGCAAGGCTTCGCCCACGCCTTCGGCGAAGGCGTCCTGGCCGAACACGAAGACCGGCACGTCGGCGCCGAGCTGAAGGCCGAGCGCCTGCAGCTCGGCACGCGACAGGCCGGTGCCCCACAGGCGGTTGAGGGCGATCAGCGTGGTTGCGGCATCCGAGCTGCCGCCGCCCAGGCCGCCACCCATCGGCAGCACCTTGTACAAGCTGATGTCCGCGCCCAGCGGGCAGCCGGTGTGTGCCTGCAGCAGCCTTGCGGCGCGCACGACGAGGTCCTCGTCCTCGGCGACGCCGGTCACCGCGTTCGTGCGTCTGATGCGGCCATCGGTGCGAAGGGCGAAGTCGAGCGTGTCGCCCCAGTCGAGCAGCCGGAATGCCGTCTGCAGCAGGTGATAGCCATCCGCGCGACGGCCGACCACGTGCAGGAAGAGGTTGAGCTTGGCCGGTGCCGGACAGGCGAAGAGGCGCGTCGGATCGTCGCCCAGCGGCGGCGGCAGGGTGCTCAGGGCAGCGGCGTCCATGAATCGATCACGAGGCGAAGGCGGGCGTCACCGCGGGAGATGTCGAGGCGCGCAGGGAGGGCTTGCGGTGAGTCGTCCGCGTAGTGCTGGTAGTCGATGCGCCAGCCGTGATCGACCAACAGCGCTGGGCGGCCGCGCGCGTCGCGCAGCCTCACCTCGGCGCTGGCGTCGGGCGCGGCTTGGACCCACAGCGCGAGGCGGGCCACCGGCACCTCGATGCCGAGCACCTGGGGCAGCAGCAGGTCGGCGCTGGCCGCCTCGAGGCGTCGGCCGTCCGCGCTCACGAGGCGGGCGCCGCCGGCGTCGCTGTCGAGTTGCGCGGCGATCTGGCCGAGCGGGGTGATCAGGGTCAGGCTGTCGGCGCCGGGCGTGTGCTGCCACTCGACGCGGCCGGTCGCCGCCTGCTCGCCGTCACTGGCCGACAGCCGGCCCTCGAGCACGAAGGCGGGCAGCGCGCGGCGACTTGCGGCGGCGATGTCGCCCTTGGGCGGCCGTGGCGCACAGGCGGCCAGCACGCAGCATGCGCCGGCAGCCACAAGCAGGCTGCGCCGGCGCAGGCTGCGGGCGCCGGCCGAAGCGGGCAGCGGGCTCATCGGACTCCCAGGCGCTGCGCGGTTTCGTTCAGCAGGCGATTGTCCGGGTGGGCGCTGAGGGCCTCGTCGAGGATGCGGCGGGCATCGTCCTCGCGCGCGAGCGTCCACAGCACCTCGCCCAGGTGGGCGGCGATCTCGGCATCCTTGCGGATGGCGTAGGCGCGCTCCAGATGCTCGAGTGCGGCGCTGCTGTCGCCCCGGCGGAAGCGCACCCAACCCATGCTGTCGAGGATGAAGGGGTCATCGGGCGCCAGCTCGAGCGCGCGCTCGATCAGATGCTGTGCCTCATCGAGACGCAGGCTGCGATCGGCCAGCGAATAGCCGAGCGCGTTGTAGGCGTGGGCGTGGTCGGGCTTGAGCGCGATGATGCGGCGCAGCCGGGTCTCCATCAGGTCGATGCGGTCCAGGCGCTCGGCGAGCATGGCCGACTCGTAGAGCAGATCGGTGTCGTCCGGGGTTTCGCGCAATGCATCGTCCAGCACCAGCAGGGCTTCGCCGGACCGATCGGCATCGCGCAGGATCTGGGCCTCGGCCAGGATGTAGCGACGGGTCACCTGGGGCTCGTCGGCCTCGCCTTGCAGCAGCGTGCGCGCCTCGTCGATGCGGCCCTCGCGCGCCAGGCTCTGGGCGCTGCGGATGGTGGCCTCGGGACGGTGGTTCTCGTCGCCGACTTCGGCAAACCACTTGCGCGCCGCCTCGCCCTCGCCGCGACTGTCGGCGATCTGGCCGAGGTGCAGGCGGATGAGGTCGGCCTGCGGATGGCCGGCGCCCAGCGCACGCAGGAAGTGCGTCTCGGCCTCGGCAAGCTCGTCGAGTTGCAGCGACAGCAGGCCGACGGCGTAGAGCAGTTCGGCGTCGTCCGGGCTGCCGACGAGCAGATGACGGAACTCGGTGCGTGCGTCGACAAAGCGTTGTGCGCCGACCAGGGCCCGGGCATAGGCCTGGCGCAGCGTCCTGTTGTCGGGCGAGCGCGTGACCTCGGCTTCGAGCTGACGCAAGGCTTCGGCGCCCGCGCCGGCGTGCTGCAGGATCTGTGCCTTCAGCAGCACCCCCGGTTCCCAGCCGGGACGCAGCTCGAGCGCCCGATCGACGGCGGCGAGCGCTTCCATCGGGTCTTCGGTGATCATCGCCGCCTGGGCGCGGGCGATGTGCGCTTCGGGCACGTCGAGATAGGGCTCGGTCAGGCGGTGCACGATGCTCTTGGTCGCCTGCTTGTCCGGCACCCGGGCCAGCGCACGGTTGAGCCCGAGCAGGTTCTGCGGCAGGCGGCCGTTGGATTGGGCCAGCACGCGGGCGAGTTGGATCTGGATCGCGTCGAGATCGACATCGCCGGACTCGCCGGCACCAGCGATGCTGCCGAGCACGCGGCGGGCCTCTTCAGAGTTCGGCGCGACCTCGGTCCAGATTCGCGCCGCCTCGGTGGCGATCTGCAGGTTGCGCGAATACATCGCGATCTCGGTGGCGCGGCGCGCAATCCGCGGATCGCGCGTGGCGCGCGCGAGCTCGAGGTAGAGCTGGGCCGAGAGCCCGATCTGGCCGCGCGCGCCGGCGATCTCGGCGAGCAGGAACTGGTAGAGCGTGCGCGGGGTCAGCTCCTGCGCCGGGAACGCGCCAGCGGCGACGTCGCCGTTGGCGGCAAGGGCGCTCCCGCCCGTGCCCAGCGCAAGGGCAAGGCAGACGGAACGGGCGAGACGAGTGAGCTGATTCTTCATGAGCAGGGTCCGACGGACTTCGGTGAGGTGCGCTGGGAATACGCCCCCCGGTGTGCCGGCCGGGCGCGCTGTCGCAACTTGGAGGGCTGATCTAGAATTCGGTTCGCGTCATGGTATGCAGATCGGCGCCATGGCTGCAAGCCGGCCACCCGGCGCGGGCCGGCAGTCGGCTCGGCCTTTCCTGTTTCCGTTCTCGTCCTCCTGTCCGTCCGCCGCGCGATGCCCGAACTCCCCGAAGTCGAAACCACCCGCCGGGGCATTCGGCCGCATGTCGAGGGCCGGCGCCTGTCGGCCCTGGTCGTGCGCAACCCGAGGCTGCGCCAGCCGGTGCCCGAGGACTTGGCCGCGACGATCGCCGGCCAGCGTTTGGCGGCAGTGGGGCGGCGGGCGAAGTATCTCTTGCTCGACTTCGATGCCGGCACGGTGATCGTGCATCTGGGCATGTCGGGCAGCCTGCGCGTCGTGGCCGCCGAGGAGCCGCCCGGGGCACACGATCACGTCGATTTCGTGTTCGGCGAGCAGGCGCTGCGGCTGCGCGACCCGCGCCGTTTCGGCATGGTGCTGTGGCAGGCTGGAGCGGTGACGGCTCACCCCCTGCTCGCGCGGCTGGGGCCGGAGCCGCTCGACGAGGCCTTCGATGCCGCCTGGCTGCACCGCGTCACACGCGGACTGCGGGCACCGATCAAGCATGTGCTGATGGATAGCCGGCGCGTGGTCGGAGTCGGCAATATCTACGCCTCCGAGAGTCTTTATCGTGCCCGCATCCATCCGCTGGAGGCCGCCGGCCGGCTCGGGCCGCAGCGTTGCACCCGACTGGTGGCGGCGGTGCGCGACACCCTGACTGCGGCGATTGCCGCCGGCGGCAGCACGCTGCGCGACTTTGTCGGTGGTGACGGCCAGCCGGGCTACTTCCAGCAGCAGTACTTCGTCTACGGGCGCGAGGGCGAGCCTTGTCGCGTGTGCGCAACGCCGATTCAGCGCATCGTCAGCGGCCAGCGCGCCACCTACTATTGTCCGCGCTGCCAGCGACGACGCTGAGTGCCGACCGGGCGCACGCCGCGGTCGGCTCGCGGCGTGCAATTTGGCATGGAAACGGGCTGCTTTCGCCGCTATTGTCCACCGGACGGCGGGCTCCGCGTGGGCCGTCCGCTTGTCGCCCCGTCAACGCGTCTGCAATGAGCCAGCCGATGAGCAATCTGACCGAACAGTTTTCTGCCTACAGCCGCTGGCGCGGCAATGCCGGCGAGGCGGTGACGCGGCTACGCAGCTGGCTGTCACGCAACGAGGTGGGCGATGCCCAGTCCGACCTGCGCCTCCACTACCTGCTCGAGCGCCTGCGTGACGACAAGCTGACGGTCGCCTTCGTCGCCGAGTTCTCGCGCGGCAAGTCCGAGCTGATCAACGCGATCTTCTTCGCCGACCATGGCGACCGCATCCTGCCGTCGAGCGCCGGGCGCACCACGATGTGCCCGACCGAGCTGCAGTGGTCGCGCGGCGCGCGGCCCGAGCTGCGGCTGCTGCCGATCCACACGCGGGCGCGGCAGAGTCCGGTCAGCGAGTTCAAGCGCTACCCCGAGGAATGGCAGGTGGTGGCGCTCGAGGCGGTCGATGCCGCCAGCCTGCAGGCGGCGCTGGCGCGCGTGGGCGAGACCCTGCGGGTCGACGAGGCCGAGGCGCGGGCATTGGGCTTCGAGGTCGATCCGAGCGGCGAGGACGGCATCAAGTCGGGCGCCGACGGCCGGGTCGAGATTCCCGCCTGGCGCCATGCGCTGATCCAATTCCCGCATCCGCTGCTCGAGCAGGGCCTGGTCGTGCTCGACACACCCGGCCTCAACGCGATCGGCGCCGAGCCCGAGCTGACGCTGTCGATGCTGCCCAACGCCCACGCGGTGCTGTTCATCCTGGCCGCGGACACCGGCGTCACGCAGAGCGACCTTGCCGTCTGGCGCAACTACGTGCAGGGCGGCGGCGGGCGCCAGCGCGGGCGCCTGGTGGTGCTGAACAAGATCGACGGCCTGTGGGACGGCCTGCGCGACGCAGCGCGCATCGAGACCGAGATCGCCCGCCAGGTCGAATCGGTGGCCGAGACGTTGGGCGTCGAGCGCGAGGCGGTGTTCCCGGTGTCGGCGCAGAAGGGGCTGGTGGCGCGCATCCAGGGCGACGCCGCACTGCTCGAACGCAGCCGCATCACCGCGCTCGAGCGCGCCCTGAGCGAGGACCTGCTGCCCACCAAGCAGGACATCGTGCGCGAGGACCTGCTCGCCGAGACGCGCGAGGTGGTGGGTGCGACGCGCGGCCTGCTGGAGGCCCGGCTGGGCGGACTTCGCGAGCAGCTGCAGGAACTCACCGACCTGCGCGGCAAGAACCAGAGCGTCATCGAATACATGATGCGCAAGATCCGCAGCGAGAAGGAGGAGTTCGAGCAGGGACTGCAGAAGTACTACGCGGTGCGCTCGGTGTTCTCCAACCTCACCAACAGCCTGCTCGCCCACATGGGGCTGGATGCGCTGCGCGACGAGACCCGGCGCACGCGCGAGGCGATGCTCGAGTCGACCTTCACCCGCGGCCTGCGCGAAGCGATGCAGGGCTTCTTCAAGAACCTGCGCGCCAACCTCGAGCGCTCGACCACCGAGATCACCGAGATCACGCGCATGCTCGAGACCATGTACAAGCGCTTCAGCGTCGAGCACGGGCTCAAGCTGACCCCGCCCGAGGGTTTCTCGACGCTGCGCTACGAGAAGGAAATCGATCGCCTCGAGGCGGCCTTCAATCGCCAGATCAACACCGCGCTGACCCTGGTCACGACCGAAAAACACACCCTCACGCAGAAGTTCTTCGAGACCGTGGCGGTGCAGGCCCGCCGCACCTTCGAGGTCGCCAACCGCGATGTCGAGCAGTGGCTGCGCGCGGTGATGTCGCCGCTCGAGACCCAGGTGCGCGAATACCAGATCCAGCTCAAGCGCCGGCTCGAGAGCGTGAAACGCATCCACGAGGCCACCGACACGCTCGAGAACCGGGTCGAGGAGCTCAAACAGGGCGAAGAGGCGGTACTGGCGCTGATCGCCGAGCTCGAGGTCCTCGAGCGGGGCATCGCCGATGCCCTCGGCGTCAGCGACGAAGGGGCTGGCGCTGCGGGCGCCGCGCTCGAAGCCGGGCGCGCGGTGGCCTGAGCTGCGATGCGCTAGCGCCGCGGGTGGGCGCGCGAGGCCACACTGAAGGACAGACGGGCGAGCCTGGCGGCCCGCCCGTCCTGTGACTGCTAGCCGCGAAAGCTCACGCCTTGCCGGTCAGCTTGAGGAACTTCTCCATCAGCTGGTCCTTGCTTTCCTTGTGGTTCGGGTCGAGCGGGATACAGTCGACCGGGCACACCTGCTGGCATTGCGGCTCGTCGAAGTGGCCGACGCACTCGGTGCACTTGTTGGGGTCGATCTCGTAGATCTCGTCACCTTGCGAGATTGCGCCGTTGGGGCATTCCGGTTCGCAGACGTCGCAGTTGATGCACTCGTCGGTAATGATCAGAGCCATGGTCTTTGCTTCCTTGCTTTCACTTTGAGTTCAATTTTTCCCGCAGCCGTGCGAGCACCTGGGGCTGCACGAACTTGCTCACATCGCCGCCGAGGCGGGCGATCTCACGCACCATGGTGGCCGAGATGAACATGTACTCCTCGGCCGGGGTCAGGAACACCGTCTCGACGTCCGGATAGAGCTTGCGGTTCATCCCCGCCATCTGGAATTCGTATTCGAAGTCGGACACCGCGCGCAGGCCGCGCAGGATCACGCGCGCGTTCTGCTGCAGCAGAAAATCCATCAGCAGGCAGTCGAAGCCGACCACCGTCACGCCGGGAAAGGCCGCGACCGCCGAGCGCGCGATGTCGACCCGCTCCTCGAGCGAGAAGATGGGGTTCTTGCTGTTGCTCTTGGCCACCGCCACCACGACGCGGTCGAACAGGATCGACGCCCGCCGCACGAGGTCCTCGTGACCCCGGGTGAACGGGTCGAACGTTCCCGGATAGACCGCAATCGTTTCCTTCATGCCTCGCTCCCACGCATCAGATGGAAATGAACCTGCCCGGCGTGACCCTGTTTGACGGTGTGCCAGTGGCCCAGGCGCATCACGGCCGCCTCGGCTTCGACGTAGAGCCAGCCATCGGGCTGCAGGATCCGGTCCAGCCAGGGTTCTACGCGCTCGATCCAGCCCTGCTTGTAAGGGGGGTCGAGAAACACGCCGTCGAACTGCCGCGGTGTGGTTTGCGCGAATCTTACCGCATCGCCGCGCACGATCTCTACTTGCGAAGCCTGTAGGGTCTTTGCCGTCTTGTGCAGTGCATCGAAGGCACGCGGGTCGCGTTCGACCAGCACCACCCCTGCGGCGCCGCGCGAGGCGGCCTCGAAGCCGAGGATGCCGGTGCCGGCAAAGAGGTCGAGGCAGTGCTGGCCGTCGAGGTCCTGCCCCAGCCAGTTGAACAGCGTCTCGCGCACGCGGTCGGGCGTGGGGCGCAGGCCCTGGACATGGGCGACGTCGAGCAGGCGCGAGCGCCACTGCCCGCCGACGATGCGCACCCGGCTCAATTGCCGCCGTCCGCGGCGTCGGCCGCCGGGCTCGATCCGTTGGTGGTGCGATCGCCGTCGCCACCCGCAATCACGGTGATGAGCTGATCGGGGCGGATGCGGCGCTGCCAGGCCTCGCGCACCGCCTCGAGGCTGACCTGCGCGACCTGCGCGGGGTAGGTGTCGAGCCAGTCCAGGGCGAGGCCGTAGAAACCGATCATGGCGACGTGGTCGAGCAGCTTGGCGTTGGAGTCCAGGCGCAGCCCGAAGCCGTTGATGAGGTTGTCCTTGGCCGCCTGCAGTTCCTCGGCGCTCGGGCCCTCGGCGAGAAAGGCGTTCAGTGTGTCGCGCACCACGGCGAGCGCCGCCTCGGTCTGGCTGCCGCGTGTCTGCAGCCCGATCTGGAAGGGGCCGGCCACCTGCTGCGGCGACAGGAAGCTGTAGACGCTGTAGGCGAAGCCGCGCTGCTCGCGCACCTCGCGCGTCAGGCGCGACACGAAGCCGCCGCCGCCGAGCACGTAGTTGCCCACCAGCAGCGGGAAGTAGTCGACGTCCTCGCGCGCCATGCCGGGCTGGCCGACGAGGATGTGGGCCTGGGCCGAGGGGTGGGGGATGTGGAAGGTCTGGGCGCGCGTGGTCGCGGGCGGCGGCGGCGGGGTGGCCGCCTCGGTCTGCGGCAGAGCTTCGGTGAGGCGGATGGCGATGCGCTCGGCGGTGGCGCGGTCGACATCGCCGACGATCGCGACCGCGGCGCGATTGGCGCCGTAATGGCGGCGATGAAAGTCGGCGAGATCATCGCGGCTGATCAGTGCGAGCGACTCCGGGCTGGTGTTGTTGCCGTAGGGGTGGCCCGCATACAGCGTGGCGTTGAAGTGGCGCGCGGCGAGCGTGCCCGGCTTGGTCAGGGCCTCGCGCAGACCGGCGATCGCGCGTGCGCGCTCGCGCTCGAGGACGTCGGCGGGAAAGCTCGGCCGCGCCAGCAGGGTGGCCACGAGCTCCACCGCGGCGTCGAGCTCGGCGCTGGAGGACAGGCTGCGCAGCGACAGGCTGGCACGGTCGTTGTCGGCACCGCCACGCACCTGGGCACCGAGATCGGCCTTGCGGTCGGCGATGGTCTGCTCGTCCAGATCGCCGGCGCCGGCATCGAGCAGGGCCTGGGTCATGCTCGCCAGTCCGGCCTTGTCGGCCGGGTCGAGCGCGGTGCCGGCGGCAAAGCTGACCTGGATGTCGACCAGCGGCAGGGCGCGGCTCTCGACGAAGTGCACCCGCGCGCCGGTCGGCGCCATCCAGTGCTGGATCTGCGGGCCGGCCAGCGCCGGCGAAGCAAGGCCGAGCAGGCCGGCGAGGGTCAGGGCGGGGAGGATCGGTGGGCGAATCGAAGTGATCATGGCTGAAGGGGTGTCCCGGTCTGGAAGCGTCAGTGGCGAGGCGCGGCGAACGGCGAGCGCGGGCGCTTGTCGCCCAGCGGCTGTGGCTCGAGGCGGGCGATGCTGAGGCTGTCGTCGTCGAAATAGCGCTGCGCGACGGCCTGCACCTCTTCGGCGGTGACTGCGCGCAGTCCGTCGAGCAGGCGCTCCTCGTCGCGCCACGACAGGCCGGCGGATTCCAGGTAGCCGATCTCCATCGCCTGCCCCATCAGCGAGTCGCGCTTGAAGACGCGGCTGGCGACGGCCTGGGTCTTGACCCGCGCGAGCTCCTCCGCACTGATGCCCTGGTCGCGGATGCGTTGCAGTTCGGCGCGCAGCGCGGCCTGCAACTCGTCCATCGTGCGTCCCGGCGCGGGCACGCCGTCGAGGTAGAACAGCGACGGCCCGCGCCCGCTGCCGTCGTAGCCGGCGCCGGCCGAGACGGCGAGCTGCTGGTCACGCACCAGACGGCGGGTGAGGCGGGCGCCGTCATAGCCGTCGAGCACCGCGGCCAGCACCTGCAGCGCGTAGGCCTCGCGGTCGTTCGCCGGGTCGCGCAGCGCGGGCACCGGCCAGGCCATGGCGAGGTAGGGCAGCTCGGCCGGTGCCCGCACCTCGGACTTGCGCGGGCCGCGCTGCGCCGGCTCGGGCGAGATGCGGCGTGCGGGCAGCGTGCGCGCCGGGATCGCGCCATAGTGCTTTTCGGCGTCGCGGAACACCTGCTGGTGGTCCACATCGCCCACCACCACCAGCCAGGCGTTGTTGGGGGCATACCAGCGTCGGTACCACTCGCGGGCGTCCTCGGGCTGCATCGCCTCGAGGTCGGGCATCCAGCCGATCACCGGGCGGCGATAGGGGTGGGCCTGGAAGGCGGTGGCCATCAATTGTTCATAGACCAGGGCGCGCGGCTGGTCGTCGGTACGCAGCCGGCGCTCCTCCTTGACGACCTCGATCTCGCGCGCGAACTCCTCGTCCTTGAGCACCAGGTTGTGCATGCGGTCGGCTTCGAGCGCCATCATTTCGGCGAGACGGTCGGGCGGCACCTGCTGGAAGTAGGCGGTGTAGTCCTTGCTGGTGAAGGCGTTGTCGCGCCCGCCGACGGCTGCCACGCGTTTGTTGAACTCGCCCGGGCCGACTTTGGCCGTGCCCTTGAACATCATGTGCTCGAGTACGTGGGCGACGCCCGAAACGCCGTCCGGCTCGTCCATCGCGCCCGCGTCATACCACACCATGTGCACCGCCGAGGGCGCGCGGCGGTCCTCCTTGACGATCAGCTTCATGCCGTTGGCAAGTGTGGTCTCGAATGGGTTGGCCAGCGCCGGTGGCGCCATCAACAGGGCGCTGGCAGCGCCCAGCAGCAGGGAACGGGAGAGGGTGTGGCGAAACATGGAGTTGTCCTGCATCTGTTAGAATTCGCGGCACTCCGCGGAGCCGTTGCGCGTGACGCTGGCGGGCGCCGGGGAGCCGCATCTTAGCGTGATCGGCTGCGTGCGCCCACGGCTCCCGGGGCGGCGCGCCGACGCAAAACGTCCTCTCTGACCCGAGCGTTTCATGTTTGGTTTCCTGAAGAAGAAGTCCGCCAAGGCTGAGGCCACGGCGCCTGCCGCGGCCGAGCAAATGCCGGCAGAGGCTGCACCCGAGGTGGCATCGACCGAGGTGGCGTCGGCCGAGCCTGTCGCCCAGGCGGTGACCGAGCCTGCCGTCCCGCCCGTGGCCGAGGCCGCCACGGCCGCCGAGGCGGCGCCCGCCGAGCGGGTCGAGGCCGCGCCTGCGGAGCCTGTCGAGCCGGCGACTCCCGCGCCGGGCGAGGCGCCCGCCCCCAGGCTGTCGTGGTCCGAGCGCCTGAAGGCGGGACTGGCGCGCACCCGGCAGCAGATCGGTGGCGGCCTGGCGAGCCTGTTCGGTCTGCGCAAGATCGACGAGGACCTGCTCGAGGAGCTCGAATCCACGCTGTTGATGGCCGACTGTGGCGTCGATGCCACCCAGCACCTGATCGCCGACCTGCGCCTGCGCTGGAAGCGCGACCGGCTGGAGACCGCCGACCAGCTGCAGAAGGCGCTCGCCGACGGCCTGCACGGCATCATCGCGCCGCTCGAGCAGCCGCTCGAGCTCGGCGGCCACCAGCCTTACATCATCATGATCGCGGGCGTCAATGGCTCGGGCAAGACGACCTCGATCGGCAAGCTGGCCAAGTATTTCCAGGCCCAGGGCAAGAGCGTGCTGCTCGCCGCCGGCGACACCTTCCGCGCCGCCGCGCGCGAGCAGCTGATGACCTGGGGCGAACGCAACAATGTCACCGTGGTCGCCCAGGAAAGCGGCGATGCCGCGGCGGTGATCTTCGATGCGATCAACGCCGCGCGTGCACGCAGGATCGACGTCGTGCTCGCCGACACCGCCGGCCGCCTGCCGACCCAGCTTCATCTGATGGAAGAGATCGCCAAGGTGCGCCGGGTGATTGCCAAGGCCGACCCCTCCGGCCCGCATGAGGTGCTGCTGGTGCTCGATGCCAATATCGGCCAGAACGCGCTGGCCCAGGTCAAGGCCTTCGACAAGGCCATCGACGTCACCGGCCTGGTCGTCACCAAGCTCGACGGCACGGCCAAGGGCGGCGTGCTGGCGGCGATCGCGCGCCAGTGTCCGAAGCCGCTGCGCTTCATCGGCGTCGGCGAAGGCATCGACGATCTGCAGCCCTTCAAGGCGCGCGAGTTCGTCGATGCGCTGTTCGAGCCGGGCGCCGCGGCGGTCAAGAGCGGAGCGGGCAAGCGCGCATGATCGTCTTCGAGGACGTGGCCAAACGCTATGCGGGCGGCTACACGGCGCTGGCCGGGGTCAGCTTCGAGATTCGCCATGGCGAGCTGGTCGTGCTGTCGGGGCATTCGGGCGCGGGCAAGAGCACCTTGCTCAAGCTGATCCCGGTGGTCGAGCGCCCCACCGGCGGGCGCGTGCTGATCAACGGGCAGGACGTGTCGCACCTGCCGAAATCGGCCATTCCCTACCTGCGCCGCAACCTCGGCCTGGTGCTGCAGGAGAGCCGGCTGCTGTTCGACCGCAGCGTGTTCGACAACGTCATGCTGCCGCTCGTCATCACCGGTCATCCGCCGCGTGATGCGGCGCGACGGGTGGCGGCGGCACTCGAGCGGGTGGGGCTGGACGGGCGCGGCAAGGAGATGCCCGCCGGGCTGTCGGGTGGCGAGCAGCAGCGGGTGGCGATCGCGCGTGCAGTCGTCAACAGGCCCTCCATCCTGATCGCCGACGAGCCGACCGCGCATCTCGATCCGGCCTATGCGTCCGACATTGCCGGGCTGTTCCGCTCGTTCAACGAGGCGGGCGTCACCGTGCTGGTGTCCACCCATGATGGGAGTCTCTTCGCGGCCAGCCGTCCGCGCCGGCTGGTGCTGGCAAAGGGCTTGCTGGTGGAGGATTCATGTCCGGGCGGGCGGGCAGTGATGGGGGTGGCGGCATGATGAACTGGCTCTATCTGCACGGGCGGGCGATCGTCCATGCCTTGCGCCGGCTTCTTGCGCAGCCGCTGGGTACCTTGCTGTCGGCGCTGGTGGTGGGCATCGCGCTGTCGCTGCCCGGTGGCGGCTACCTGCTGCTGGACAACGTGGCGACGCTGGCGCGCGGGGTGTCCGGCACGCCCGAGATCAGCCTGTTCCTCGACATGGATGCGGGCGCCGCCGAGCGGGCGGCCATCGAGCAGCGCCTGAAGGCGACCCCCGCGCTGGCGAGCTATCGCTTCGTGTCGCGCGACGAGGCCTTGCGCCAGCTCGAGGCCAGCGGCCTCGGCGACGTGCTCGGCGGCCTGACCGACAATCCCTTGCCCGACGCCTTCGTGCTGGCGCCGCGCACCGAGGATCCGGCGTTGTTCGAGCGCATGGCCGAGGACATGCAGGCCTGGCCCAAGGTGGCGCAGGTGCAGCTCGACTCGGCCTGGGTCAAGCGCCTGCATGCGCTGCTCGGGCTCGGCCGCTCGGCGGTGCTGATGCTGGCCGGCCTGCTCGGCTTTGCGCTGGTCATCGTCACCTTCAACACCATCCGCCTGCAGATCCTGACCCAGCGTCAGGAGATCGCGGTGAGTCGCCTGCTCGGCGCGACCGACCCGTTCATCCGCCGCCCCTTCTACTGGTTCGGCGGCCTGCAGGGGGCACTCGGCGGCCTGGTGGCGCTGGGCACGGTGTGGCTGGGCGTGCGCGCCTTGAGCGCCCCGGTCACGGCGCTGGCCGAAACCTACGGCGCGGTGTTCACCCTCGGCGGGCCGGACTGGCGCGCGGCGCTCGCGATCGTCGCCTTTGCCGCCTTCCTGGGCTGGCTGGGCGCGGCGATCTCGGTGCGTCGCCATCTGGCAGTGACTTGAATTCGGCGCCTCCGCCCCCAGATGCGAATGCGAAATCGATAGGTGGGAAGGCCGGGCGCTGCGGGCCGCTGTCCGGGGTCTTGATAGGCGGTTTCAATCGATAGTATCTCGATAATCAATTAGAGCAATATTTCCGCCTGGTCTAAACTGCCTTCCATCGAGTTTCAACCAACGTCCTGCAACCCTTCTGGAGGTTCTACATGTCGCTGATCAACACCCAAGTCAAGCCCTTCAAGGCCACCGCTTTCCACAACGGCAAGTTCGTGCCGGTCACCGAAGAGAACTTCATCGGCAAGTGGTCAGTGGTGATCTTCATGCCCGCCGCCTTCACCTTCAACTGCCCGACCGAGATCGAGGACGCCGCCGACCACTACGGTGAGTTCGAAAAGGCCGGTGCCGAGGTGTACATCGTCACCACCGACACCCACTTCTCGCACAAGGTCTGGCATGAGACGTCGTCTGCCGTCGGCAAAGCCCGCTTCCCGCTGGTCGGCGACCCGACCCACCAGCTGACCAACGCCTTCGACGTGCACATCGCGGAAGAAGGCCTGGCGCTGCGCGGCACCTTCATCATCAACCCGGAAGGCATCATCAAGACGATGGAAGTGCACGACAACGCCATCGCCCGTGACGTGACCGAGACCGTTCGCAAGCTGAAGGCCGCCCAGTACGTCGCTTCGCACCCGAACGAAGTGTGCCCGGCCAAGTGGAAGGAAGGCGAGAAGACCCTGGCGCCGTCGATCGACCTGGTCGGCAAGATCTAAGTCGCTGCATGCGCCCGGACCTACCCGGTCCGGGTTGCCCGTTGCACAGCCGGCCTCGTGCCGGCTGTGTCGCATCAGGACCGACGCAAACAGCGGCGGTCGTACTCATCAAGGGAGAAACCATCATGCTGGACGCCAATATCAAGACGCAACTGAAGGCCTACCTGGAGCGGGTGACGCAGCCGATCGAGATCGTGGCGTCGCTGGACGATGGTCCCAAGTCGCAGGAAATGCGCGAGCTTCTGCACGACGTCGCCGAGCAGTCCGCGCTGATTACCCTCACCGAGAACGGCAGCGATTCGCGCAAGCCCTCGTTCTCGGTCGGCCCCAGGGGCGGTGAAGGCCGCGTACGCTTCGCCGGCCTGCCGATGGGCCACGAATTCACCTCGCTGATCCTCGCCCTGCTGCAGTCCGCGGGCTATCCGCCGAAGGTCGAGGCCGACGTGATCGAGCAGATCAAGAGCCTCGAAGGCGAGTTCAACTTCGAGACCTACATCTCGCTGTCCTGCCACAACTGCCCGGACGTGGTGCAGGCGCTCAACCTGATGGCGATCCTCAACCCCAACATCCGCCACACCATGATCGATGGCGCACTGTTCCAGAAGGAGGTCGAGGCGCGCCAGATCATGGCCGTGCCGACGGTCTACCTGAACGGCCAGGAGTTCGGCCAGGGCCGCATGGAGCTCGGCGAGATCCTCGCCAAGGTCGACACCGGCGCCGCCGCGCGTGACGCCAGCAAGCTGTCGGCCAAGGAGCCGTTCGACGTGCTCATCGTCGGGGGCGGCCCGGCGGGCGCCGCGGCGGCGATCTACGCCGCGCGCAAGGGCATCCGCACCGGCATCGTCGCCGAGCGCTTCGGCGGCCAGGTGATGGACACGATGGCGATCGAGAACTTCATCTCGGTGAAGGAGACCGAAGGCCCGAAGCTGGTGATGGCGCTCGAGGAGCACGTCAAGCAGTACGAGGTCGACGTCATGAACCTGCAGCGCGCGGCCAAGCTCGTGCCCGGCAGCGAGGACGGCAGCGTGCTCGCCGAGGTGCAGCTCGAGAACGGTGCCGCGCTCAAGGCCAAGACCGTGATCGTGGCCACCGGCGCGCGCTGGCGCGAGATGAACGTGCCGGGCGAGCAGGAATTCCGCGGCAAGGGCGTGGCCTACTGCCCGCACTGCGACGGCCCGCTGTTCAAGGGCAAGCGCGTGGCGGTGATCGGCGGCGGCAACTCCGGCGTCGAGGCCGCGATCGATCTGGCCGGCATCGTCGCCCATGTCACGCTGCTGGAGTTCGCCGACGACCTGCGTGCCGACGCCGTGCTGCAGCGCAAGCTCTACAGCCTGCCCAACGTCACCGTGATCAAGAGCGCACAGACCACCGAAGTGACCGGCACCGACAAGGTCAACGGCCTGGTGTACAAGGACCGCAAGAGCGATGAGGTGCATCGCCTCGAACTCGAGGGCATCTTCGTGCAGATCGGCCTGCTGCCCAACACCGACTTCCTCAAGGGCACGCTCGAGCTGACCCGCTTCGGCGAGGTCATCGTCGATGCCAGGGCGCAGACCTCGCTGCCCGGCGTGTTCGCGGCGGGCGACTGCACCACCGTGCCGTACAAGCAGATCATCATCGCCATGGGCGAAGGCTCGAAGGCGGCGCTGTCGGCTTTCGATCACCTGATCCGCACGTCCGCGCCGGCCTGAGCGTCGCCGCTTCAGCCCGTCAAGCCGCCCCGCCCTCGCGCGGGGCGCTTGCATTGCGGGCACGTCCGGCGCACTTGCCTGTCACACCCCGCAGCCCATCAGGAGATGCCCGTCGTGTTGTTCCGCTGGTTTGAAAACCGCGTCGATGCCTACCCGGAAGCGCCGCCCGCGCCCGCGCCGAAGGGCTTCTTCGCCTTCCTGTGGGCCGGCACCGAGGGCCTGCGCCCCTTCATCCTCGGCATGACGCTGCTGACCGCGACCATCGGCGCCTTCGAGGCCCTGCTGTTCGCGATGCTCGGCCAGGTGGTGGACTGGCTGGCCGCGGTCGAGCCGGCGCGGCTGTGGGCGGACGAGGGCGGCAAGCTGCTGCTGCTGGCGGCGATCATCGTCGGCAGCATCGCGCTGGTGGCGCTGCAGACCATGCTCAAGCACCAGAGCCTGGCCGGCAACCTCCCGATGCGACTGCGCTGGAACTTTCACCGCCTGATGCTCGGCCAGAGCATGAGCTTCTATCAGGACGAGTTCGCCGGGCGGGTGTCGGCCAAGGTCATGCAGACCGCGCTGGCCGTGCGCGACACCTGCCTGATCATGACCGACATCCTGGTCTTCGTCGTGATCTACTTCGTCACCCTGACGGTGGTGGTGGCGAGCTTCGACCTCTGGATGCTGCTGCCCTTCCTCGGCTGGCTCATCCTCTATCTATGCACCCTGCGCTGGTTCGTGCCGCGCCTGGCGAAGGTGGCGCGCGCGCAGGCCGACGCGCGCTCGCTGATGACCGGGCGCATCACCGACGCCTACACCAACATCGCCACCGTCAAGCTCTTCTCCCATGCCGGGCGCGAGGCGGGCTACGCGCGCGGCGCGATGAAGGAGTTCATGCACACGGTGCATGCGCAGATGCGCCTGGTGAGCGGCATCGAGATCGTCAATCACAGCCTGGCGATGCTGATGATCCTGTCGACCAGCGGCGTCGCCTTGTGGCTGTGGACGCAGGGCGAGGTCGGCGTCGGGGCGGTGGCGGCGGCGACGGCGATGGCGCTGCGCCTGAACGGCATGTCGCACTGGGTGATGTGGGAGGCGGCCCAGTTGTTCGAGAACGTGGGCACGGTGCAGGACGGCATCAACACGCTGTCGCGTCCGCATGCGGTGGTCGACCGCGCGGATGCGAAGCCGCTGGTGGTCGAGCGTGGCGAGATCCGCTTCGAGCACCTGGTGTTCGCCTACGGCGCGCGCGGCCCCGAGGCGAAGCGGGTGATCGACGACTTTTCGCTGCGCATCCGCCCGGGCGAGAAGATCGGCGTGGTCGGGCGCTCGGGCGCGGGCAAATCCACCCTCGTCAACCTGCTGCTGCGCTTCTACGACCTCGAGCAGGGCCGCATCCTGATCGACGGCCAGGACATCGCCGGCGTCACCCAGAACAGCCTGCGCGCGCAGATCGGCATGGTCACGCAGGACACCTCGCTGCTGCACCGCTCGGTGCGCGACAACATCCTCTACGGCCGTCCCGACGCCAGCGACGAAGACATGATCGCCGCGGCCAAGCGCGCCGAGGCGCACGACTTCATCCTCGGCCTGACCGACCCCAAGGGCCGGCGCGGCTACGACGCCCACGTCGGCGAGCGCGGCGTGAAGCTGTCCGGCGGCCAGCGCCAACGCATCGCGATTGCGCGCGTGATGCTCAAGGACGCCCCCATCCTGCTGCTCGACGAAGCCACCAGCGCGCTCGACTCCGAGGTCGAGGCCGCCATCCAGGCCAGCCTGTACCGGCTCATGGAGGGCAAGACCGTGGTCGCGATCGCGCACCGGCTGTCGACGATCGCCGCCATGGATCGCCTGGTGGTGATGGACAGGGGGCGCATCGTCGAGGAGGGCGACCATCGCAGCCTGCTCGCGCACGGCGGGCTGTACGCGCGTTTGTGGGCCCATCAAAGCGGCGGCTTCCTGGGCGAGGAGGCCGAGGACGGCGCCGACGAGCAAACCGGCCAAGGCGCCGACGAAGGGGCGCCAGCCGCCTTGGCGTGATGGATGCAGCGGCGTCGCCACGGGCGACGCATTAAAATGCGCTTATGAACCCCGATCGGCCTGCCATGCCCCCGCCCCGTACGCCGCTGGACGTCAGTTTCGTCCGCACGGTGGCGATCGTGTATGCATCGTGTGGGCTGCTGTTCGGCACCCTGATGCTGCTCGAGTGGCACTGGATCGATCGCAGCATCGCCGCGGTCGCGCGCGAGCGTGGCGCGGCGCTGTTCTCGCTGATCGAGACGACCCGCGCGTGGAATGCGCGCCATGGCGGGGTGTACGTGCCCGTCACCGAGGACGCGAAGCCCAACCCCTATCTGATGCATCCGCAGCGCGACATCACCACCACCGACGGCCGCGCGCTGACCATGGTCAACCCGGCCTACATGACGCGCCAGATCGCCGAGATCGCCGAACGCAGCGAGGGCATCCAGCTCCACATCACCAGCCTCGATCCGATTCGTGCGGAAAACGGTCCGGACCCCTGGGAGGCTTCGGCTCTCGCGCGTTTCGACCGCGGGGAGCCGGAGGTGCTGGCGCTGGTCGATCAGGCTGGCACCCCGGTGCACCGCTACATGGCGCCCCTGGTCGTGGTGTCCGCCTGCCTGCAGTGCCATGCCGTACAGGGCTACAAGGTGGGGGACATCCGCGGCGGCATCTCGGTGAACATGCCGGCACAGGCGCTGGTCGAGATGCGCGATTCGCAACGCTGGCGGGCGGGTGTGCTGCACCTGGCGGCTTTCGTGCTCACGGCCGGGCTGATCCATGGCCTGCTGCTCGTCCAGCGCCGCCACCTGCGGGCGGTGCGCGACCTCAATGCCGCGCAGGAGCGGCTGATCGCGCGTCGCACCCAGGAGCTGGCCGAGGCCAACCAGCAACTGGCCGGCGAGGTCGAGCAGCATCGGCGCAGCGCGCGCCAGCTCGCCGACAGCGAGGCGCGCTACCGGGCGATCTTCGAGGGCGCGGCGGAGGGCATCATGGTGACGGACGAGCACGCCCGCATCACCCAGGTCAATCCGGCCTTCTGCGACATCACCGGCTACGCGGCCGACGAGGTGATCGGCCGCAGCCCGGCCCTGATGGCTTCGGGCAGGCACGACGCGGCCTTCTTCGACGACATGCTCGCCCAGCTCGCGCGCGACGGCGCCTGGCAGGGCGAGATCTGGAACCGGCGCAAGAGCGGCGACCTCTACGTGCAGTGGATGTCCGTCGCGCGCATCGGCGACGCCGCCGCGCCGCAGGGCTATGTCGCCACGCTGACCGACATCACGCAGCGCAAGAAGGCCGAGGAGGAGATCCGCTACCGCGCCGATCACGACCCGCTCACCGGCCTCCCCAACCGTGCGCTGTTCGACGACCGCCTGGCCCTGGCGCTGGCCGGCGCCCATCGGCGCGGACAGCAGTTCGCGCTGTTGTTCGTCGATCTGGACTACTTCAAGGCGGTCAATGATCGCTTCGGCCATCTTGCCGGCGATGCGCTGCTGGTCGAGGCCGGCACCCGGCTGAATGACTGCGTGCGCGAGTCGGACACGGTGGCGCGCTTTGGTGGTGACGAGTTTGCCGTGATCCTCAACGAGGTCGGCGGCGCCGGCGAGGCCGAGGAGGTCGCCGGCCGCATCGCCGGCGCCCTCGCGCGCCCCTTCGTGTTCCCGCAGGGCGAAGCGCAGATCTCGGCCTCGATCGGCGTGGTGCTCGCACCGCAAGACGGTAGCGATGCCCAGACCCTTCAGCGGCGGGCGGATCTGGCGCTCTACGCGGTCAAGCAGGGCGGCCGCGGCTGCCACCGCTTCTACTCGGCGGAACTCGGAGGCTGATCCTGTCGGTGCTGCCCGTGCATTGGCTGCGCATGGGCGTTGGGGTGCGCGTGCGGCCAGCAGGCCGGGATCAGACCGCGCCCGTGGCACGCAGCCGGGCGATCTCCGCCGCGCCGTAACCCAACGCCTGCAGGACCGCGTCGGTGTGTGCCCCCAGCGCCGGCCCGATCCACTCGCTGCCGCCCGGCGTCGCCGACAGCTTCGGCACCACCCCCGGCATGCGACAGTCGCGGCCGTCGGGCAGCTTCACCGTGTGCAGCATCTCGCGCGCGAGGAATTGCGGGTCGGCGAACATGTCGGCCACCGAGTAGATGCGCGAGGCCGGCACCTCGGCCGCGGCGAGCGCGGCCAGCACCTCGGCCTCGTCGTGCTGCGCCACCCAGGCGTCGATCAGCGCGTAGAGTTCGTCGCGGCGGGCATCGCGGCCGGCGTTGTCGGCCAGCGTGGGGTCGGCGGCGAGGTCGTCGTGGCCCATCGTCTTCATCAGGCGGCGGAAGATCGCGTCGCCGTTGGCGCCGATGGTGATGTGGCGGCCGTCGCGGGTGGTGTGGGTGTTGGACGGCGTGATGCCGGGCATGATGTTGCCGGTGCGCTCGCGCACGAAGCCGAAGACGTCGAACTCGGGCACCAGCGATTCCATCATCGCGAACACCGCCTCGTACAGCGCCACGTCCACCACCTGGCCCGCGCCGCCGTTGACCTCCTTGTGGCGCAGCGCCATCAGCGCGCCGAGCGCGCCCCACAGCGCGGCGATCGAGTCGCCGATCGAGATCCCGGTCTTGACCGGCGGGCGGTCGGGAAAGCCGGTGACGTAGCGCAGCCCGCCCATCGACTCGCCGATCGCGCCAAAGCCCGGCTGCTGCGCCATCGGTCCGCTCTGGCCGAAGCCCGACAGGCGCACCATGACCAGGCCGGGGTTGATCGCCGATAGCGCGTCCCAGCCCAGGCCCAGCTTGTCGAGCACGCCGGGGCGGAAGTTCTCCACCACGATGTCGGCCTCGGCCACCAGCCTGCGCACCACCGCGACGCCGTCGGCGTGCTTGAGGTTGACCGTCACCGACTTCTTGTTGCGCGACTGCAGGTACCACCACAGCGAGGTGCCTTCGTAGAGCTTGCGCCACTTGCGCAGCGGATCGCCGCCGTCGGGCGACTCGATCTTGATCACCTCGGCGCCAAACTCGGCGAGGATGCGGGCGGCGAAGGGGCCGGCGATAAGGGTGCCGAGTTCGACGACCTTGAGGCCGGAGAGGGGTTTGGTGGGGGTGGTCATGGTGGAGTGTGGCTTGAAAAGGGGTGCGTCATTATCCCAGCGTTGACGCGTATGGCTGAGTATCTGTGGCCGGTGCGTGGTTTGATCGTGTTGGCTTGCTTGCCCTCGGAAGGGCGCCCACGCGATGCTTGGGTCTTGCATACAATTCGTGCATGGGGCGCGAGCGCTTCCGCCGGCGCGTAGGCGTGTGAACGCCTGTGCTCCACCATCGAGGCCAAGCTGCTTTGCTTTGCGAAGGGCGGATTGATGATGTACGAATTTACGACAGAGGCTGGAGAGGAATGAGCGGAATCCGCAAGGCCGGCGTTGCGCCTGCCGCAGGCTCGGGGCAGGAGGAACTCCTCTGCGATATCCGGAAGCTCATCGAGGAGAGCCGCCGCCAGCTCGCCCGCACCGTCAATAGTGCGCTCGCCCAGCTTTACTGGCACATTGGCCATCGGATCCAGCGCGAGGTGCTCAAGGGCGAGCGCGCCGCCTATGGTGAGCAGATTGTCTCGGCACTGGCGAAACAATTGGCGACTGACTTCGGGCGCGGCTTTACCGAGAAGAACCTGCGCCACATGCTGCGCTTTGCCGAAGTGTTCCCCGATGCGGTGATTGTCTCCGCGGCGCGGAGACAATTGACCTGGACCCATTTCCGCACATTGATCTACATCGACGACCCGCTCAAGCGCGACTTCTACCTGCAGATGTGCCAACAGGAAGGCTGGAGTACCCGCTGTCTCCAAGAACGGCTCGATTCCCAGTTATTTGAACGCACGACGCTCTCCAGACAACCCGATGCATTGCTCGAGCAGGAACTGGCCGCCCTGCGCCAGAGGGGCGAGCTCACGCCGGCCCTGCTGCTCAAGGACCCCTATGTGCTGGACTTCCTCGGTCTGCAGGACCGTTACCTCGAAAAGGACCTTGAGGACGCCATCCTGCGCGAGCTGGAGTCATTCCTGCTTGAACTGGGCGCGGGCTTTAGCTTCGTCGCCCGTCAGAAGCGCATCCAGATTGACCACGACGACTTCTATATCGACCTGCTGTTCTACAACCGGCGTCTGAAGCGCCTGCTGGCCATTGAGCTCAAGCTCGGCGAGTTCAAGGCCGAGTACAAGGGCCAGATGGAGCTCTACCTGCGCTGGTTGGCCAAGCATGAGCGCGAGCCGGGTGAAGCTCCGCCGCTGGGCATCATCCTGTGCACCGGCAAGAAGCGCGAACAGATCGAACTGCTGGAGCTCGACGCCAGCGGCATCCACGTCGCCGAGTACCTCACCGTGCTGCCACCGAGGGAAGTGCTGCAGGCCAAGCTGCATGAGGCCATCGTTCGCTCACGAGCACGACTGGAGAGCCTTGGTGGGGAGGGTGTTTGACCCCATGCCGAGCCCCGACCGCCGCCAGTTCTCACCCTCCGCCGCGCGCAACCGCGATCCCATTCTCGCCGTGCTGCAGCGCGTGCTGCCGGCCGCAGGCCTGGTGCTCGAGCTCGGTAGCGGCACTGGCGAGCACGCGGTGCATTTCGCCCGCCACCTGCCGGCGCTGCGCTGGCAGCCGAGCGATGCCGACCCCGCGGCGATGCCTTCGATCACGGACTGGGTGGCGTACAGCGCGCTGCCCAACGTGCTGCCCCCGCTGTGCTTCGATCTTGCGGCCAGCCCCTGGCCGGTCGCCGCGGCCGACGCGATCGTGGCGATCAACGTGCTGCATTACTCGCCGTGGGAGAGTACGCCCGCCCTGTTTGCCGGTGCGGCGGCGGTCTTGCCTGCGGGCGGGGTGGTTTATTGCTATGGCCCTTACCGCCGCGCTGGCGCCCACACCGCACCGAGCAATGCCGATTTCGACGAATGGCTGCGCAGCGTCGATCCGCGCTTTGCCGTGCGCGACCTGGAAGCGGTGCAAGCCGAAGCGCAGCGGCGCGGTTTTCGGCTGGAAGAAGTGGTCGACATGCCGGCGAACAACTTCAGCCTGGTGTTCCGCCGCGCCTGAGGGCGCGTGGCTGGCGCAAGCAGCCCGATCGTTGTCGGAACCCGCTGCGGCCTGGCACCGGTCAGCACGTGCCGTGCGTCGATGCACTTGATTTCTCGAGCCCGGGCCTCATGTGTCGTAGCGGGTCGGTGGGCATGCGGTCCCTGGCTGCGGCGGCCTGGCTTGGCAAGCCGATCCGCGCTTGCGACCCGATGTCGAGACCCACTTTCAGGAACACGTCATGAACGAATCACTGCACATCGTTTGCCCCCACTGCCACGGCATCAACCGCGTGCCTGGCAATCGGCTGGGCGAGGCGCCCAGTTGCGGTCGCTGCCATCAGGCGCTGTTCGCCGGCGCGCCGGCGGCGCTCACGGCCGACAGCTTCGCACGCCATGTCGAGCGCAATGACCTGCCCGTGCTGGTGGACTTCTGGGCGCCCTGGTGCGGGCCCTGCAAGATGATGGCGCCGCAGTTCGAGCAGGCCGCAGGCATGCTCGAGCCGCGCCTGCGCCTGGCCAAGGTGAACACCGAGGCCGAGCCGGGTGTGGCGGCGCGCTTCGGGATTCGCAGCATCCCGACCATGGTGCTGTTTCGCGGCGGGCGTGAGCTTGCGCGCCAGAGCGGCGCCATGGGCGCGCAGGACATCGTGCGCTGGGTGACGGCGCAGCTTGGCTGAAGGCGCTTCGCGACAGGCGTCCCTGGGCGACGCCATGGCCACCCATCGACGGCGCCTGGGGCGTTGCGCCGCTTTCAGGTCGGAGGCGAGGCTGTCATCATCCTTGCTGTAGTTCAGGCTCGCGCATCGTGGTCACGGATCGTCCGTCACCGGTGCGTCCATGCAATCGAAAGGTAAGCGCAATATGCCCATCTTCTGGCGCCCGCAGATGAGCATCGGCCACGACGAGATCGACGCCGACCATCGCTATCTCATCCTGCTGATCAACACGGTCGAGCTTGTGCTGCGCTTTCCCGAAAACCGGCCGCACATCGAGATGGCGCTCGAGGAACTCAGGCGCTACGCGGCAGGGCACTTCGAGCGTGAGGAGCGCATCCAGATCGCCTGGGGCTACATCCACCTCGACCAGCACAAGCAGGAACATCGCCAGCTGCTGCGCGAGCTCGACGGCCTGGTCGAGCGCATCCGGGCCTTGCTCGATGATCCCGCGGTCGGCGCCGATGGGCTGCGCGACCAGAGCCAGGAGCTGATCAACTTCCTGCGCCACTGGCTGGTGGACCATGTGATGAAGGCCGACATGCGGCTCGTGCCCTTGTTCAGGAAGCAGAAGACGATCTGAGCAAGCGTCAGGCCTCGTAGGCGGTGAGCACGACTTCGGCGGCCCGCTCGCGCAGTGGAATCAGCGCCTGGTAGGCCGCCGACGCGAACCAGCCCTGCAGTGCGGCGGTGTCGGCGAAGCGCAGCACCACGACGTCGGCGTGCGGGTCTTCTCCCGCCAGCGTCGCGAGCCGGCGCCCCCTGAACACCAGCTCGCCGCCCCAGGGGGCGAGGGTGTCCGGAACCTTGCTGCGGTATTCGGCCCACAGCCCTTCGTCCTTTACCGTGATGTGTCCGATCGCGTAGGCGCTCATGTCGGTCTCCTTGAAGAGGGTGTTTGTACGTTCGGCGCTCGAGCGGGAACCTCAGGACGGGGGCGGGTGCCATTTTCGCTGACTTCGCAGGTGTCTAGCCGACCCGTCTTCCCTCCAGTTCGTCGAACAACCATTGCTGGAAGCTGCGGATCTTGGGCAGTTCGGCGCGGGACTTGAGCAGGTTGAAGGTGTAGCCCTGGACCTTCGGGCCACTCAGGCCGAAAGGCGCGACGAGGCGGCCGGTTTCCAGTTCGCGCTGCACAAGCAGCAGGCTCTCCAGGCAGACACCCAGGCCGTCGACGGCGGCGCTGATGGCCATGAACGAGCGGTCGAAGCGCAGGCCGCGTGAGATGTCGAGCCTGACCTTGCGGTGCTGGCGCATCCAGTCGCGCCAGCTCACCAGGCAGACCTCGCTGTGGATCAACGTGTGGTGGGCGAGGTCCTCCGGGCTGCGGATGGGGTGTTCGCCATCGAGTAGCGTCGGGGCGCACAGCGGCACGATGGTCTCGGCCGGGAAGCTCAGCACCATGGTGCCAGCCGGCTGCAGGCGGCGCAGGCCGTAGCGGATGTCGATGTCGACCGCGCCGGAGACGAGGTCGACGGCGTCGGTCGAGGCATTGAGGCGCACGTCCACGTCCGGGTTCAGCGAGCTGAAGCGTGCCAGCCGCGGCATCAGCCACTGGGTGGCGAAACTCGGCGTCGAATGCACCGTCAGGATGTCGATCTTCTCCGTCCGCCCCAGTTCGCGCGTCGCCAGCTCGATGCGCGAAAAGGCCGCCGACACCTCTTCGGCATAGCGCCGCCCGGCGTCCGTCAGGACCACCGCCCGGTGCACGCGGTGAAAGAGCTGGACGCCGAATTGCGCTTCAAGCTGCTTGACCTGGTGGCTGACCGCCGAGGGGGTGACGAAGAGTTCCTCTGCTGCAAGCGCGAAGGAGGACAGCCGCGCTGCGGCCTCGAACGCCTGGATGGCCTTGAGGGAGATCCGATTGTGCATTGCAGCATTCACATGAGTTCAATTCATCTATGAGGTCATAAATAATCGTTTGAGGCCCATAAATCAAGCGAATAAGCTTTCCCTCACTCGCTGGACGCCTTTCACGGTGTGCCGGCAGGGCCGGGGAAGGGGTTCTCCGGTCGAACGAAACGATCCCGCCCGGCGCACCCGCGTTGCCGGGTTCAAGTCAAGGAGAACTGCGTGCAAACAAGTCTTTCACCGGCCCACGCCCGGGTTGCAGAAAGCGCCTACCGCATTCGCCGCTTCGCGCTGCGGATGGGCGAGGTGCAAGGGCAGGGCTATGTCGGCCAGGCCCTGGGCTACGCCGACGTGCTGGCGACGGCCTACTGCCATGCGATGAACTTCCGCCCCGAGGACCCGGAGTGGGAAGGCCGCGACCGCTTCCTGCTGTCCCACGGCCACTACGCCATCGCCTTCTACGCCGCGCTGATCGAGGCGAAGATCATCCCCGAGGACGAGCTCGAGACCTACGGCAGCGACGACAGCCGCCTGCCGATGTCGGGCATGGCGACCTACACGCCGGGCATGGAGATGTCGGGCGGCTCGCTCGGCCAGGGCCTGCCGATCGCGGTCGGCATCGCGCTCGGCCTGCGCCTGAAGGGCAACCCGGCCTTCGTATACAACTCGATGTCCGACGGCGAACTCGACGAGGGCTCGACCTGGGAGGCGGCGATGGGTGCTGCGCACCATGGCTTGGGCAACCTGATCTGCATCGTCGACATCAACAACCAGCAGGCCGACGGCCCCTCGAGCAAGGTGATGGGTTTCGAGCCGCTGGCCGACAAGTGGGCCTCCTTCGGCTGGCATGTGCAGCGCGTCGATGGCAACGACCTCGCCGCCGTCATCGCTGCATTCGATGCCGCGCGCAACCTGACCGACGCCAAGCCGCGCGTGATCCTGTGCGACACCCTGATGGGCAAGGGCGTGCCCTTCCTCGAGACGCGCGAGAAGAACCACTTCATCCGCGTCGATCCGCCCGAGTGGCAGCAAGCCCTCGACATCCTCGACCAAGCCCAGGGAGCCGCCCGATGAGCACCGCCACCGCCAAGAAGCCTCGCCTGACCACCTCGGCGATGATTGCCTCGATCGCCTCCGAAGGTCAGCGCGTCAAGGCCGCGCCCTTCGGCAAGGCCCTGGTCGAGCTCGCCGCCAAGCGCCCCGAGATCGTCGGCCTCACCGCCGACCTCGCCAAATACACCGACCTCCACCTGTTCGCCCAGGCCTACCCCGAGCGCTTCTTCCAGATGGGCATGGCCGAACAGCTGCTGATGGCCGCAGCCGGCGGCATGGCCAAGGAAGGCTTCGTGCCCTTCGCCACCACCTACGCGGTGTTCGGCACCCGGCGCGCCTTCGACTTCGTGCATCAGGTGATCGCCGAGGAGAACCTCAACGTCAAGATGTGCTGCGCGCTGCCCGGCTTGACCACCGGCTACGGCCCCAGCCACCAGGCCACCGAGGACATCGCGCTGATGCGCGGCATCCCCGGCATGACCATCATCGACCCCTGCGACGCGCTCGACATCGAGCAGGCGGTGCCGCAGATCGCCGCCCACAACGGCCCGGTGTACATGCGCCTGCTGCGCGGCAACGTGCCGCTGGTGCTCGACGAGTACGACTACACGTTCGAGCTCGGCAAGGCCAAGCTGCTGCGCGATGGCAAGGATGTGCTGGTGATCTCCTCCGGCATCCTCACCATGCGGGCACTTGAAGTGGCCAAGGCGCTGGAAGCGGACAAGGTCGACGTCGGCGTGCTGCACGTGCCGACGATCAAGCCGCTCGACACCGCGACCATCCTGCGTGAAGCGGGTCGCTCCGGTCGCCTGGTGGTGGTGGCAGAGAACCACACCTCGGTGGGCGGCCTCGGCGAGGCGGTCGCGACCGCGCTGCTGACCGCCGGCGTGACGCCGCAATTCCGCCAGGTCGCGCTGCCGGACGCCTTCCTCGACGCCGGCGCCTTGCCCACCCTGCACGACCGCTACGGCATCTCTGCCGAAGCCATCGCCGCCACCCTCAAGGGCTGGCTCGGATAACCCGTCTTTCCCCAACCCCGCTTTCCACCGACACTCGGCGCCCCACGCGGCGCCCAATTGAAAAGGACTCCATTCATGTCGAACTCCCTCCTCCTCGAAGGCAAGGTCGCCGTCATCACCGGTGGCGCCGGTCTCAACGGCCTGGGCTTCGCCACCGCCCGCATGCTGGCGGCGCAAGGCGCCCGCGTTGCGCTGCTCGACCTCGAGCAGGCCAACCCGGCGGCCGCGGCTGCCGAACTCGGTCCGCAGCACATCGGCCTGGTCGCCAACGTCACCGACAAGGCGGCGTGCGAAGCCGCCGCCGCCGAGATCGTGAAGCAGCTCGGCCGCATCGACGTGCTGGTGAACAACGCCGGCATCACCCAGCCGCGCAAGACGGTGGACATCACGGGTGCCGACTACGACGCGGTGCTCGACGTCAGCCTGCGTGGCACGCTGTACATGTCGCAGGCGGTCATCCCGACCATGCAGGCACAGAAGAGCGGTTCGATCGTGTGCATCTCGTCGGTGTCGGCGCAGCGCGGCGGCGGCATCCTCGGCGGCCCGCACTACTCGGCGGCCAAGGCGGGCGTGCTCGGTCTGGCCAAGGCCATGGCGCGCGAGTTCGGCGCCGACAACATCCGCGTCAACTGCATCACCCCGGGCCTGATCGCCACCGACATCAACAAGGGCAAGATTCCCGAGGACAAGCGCGCGGCCATCCTCGATTCCATTCCGCTGGGCTGCATCGGCGAACCCAACGACGTCGCCGGCTGCGTGGTGTTCCTGGCGAGCGACCTGTCCAAGTACTGCACCGGCATCACCCTGGACGTGAACGGCGGCATGCTGATCCACGGCTGATCCACGGCTGATCCACCCCGGCCCGGCAGGTGCCGGGTCGTGTTCCGCATCGAAGTAAGGCCCGCGACCGCAGTGACGGACGGGCCCAAACCAAGGCAAGAGAAGGAGACCATCATGATGAAGAAGACGCTGATCGCACTCGTCGCCACCCTGGCCATGACCGCATCCACCAGCTGGGCGCAGCAGGTATTGCGCATGTCGCATGGGGCGGCGCCGGGCAACCCGCGCTCCGAAGCGGCGCTCAAGTTTGCCGAGCTGGTCGAGCAGAAGACGGCGGGCCGGGTGAAGGTCGAGGTGGGCGGCAGCGCGCAGTTCGGTGACGATGTCGAGTCCATCACCAACATGCGCCTGGGTACGCTGGCCTTCAGTGCCAACTCGCAGGGCGCCACCGCCGGCGTCGTGCCCGAGTTCAACCTGATCGGTCTGCCCTTCCTGTTCCGTGACCTCAACCACGCCTACAAGGTGGTCGATGGCCCGGTCGGCGCCAAGCTCGACGAGGCGGCCAACGGCAAGGGTCTGGTGCTGCTCGCGCTGTGGGACAACGGTATCCGCCACACCAGCAACAACAAGCGCCCGATCGTCGCCCCGGAAGACCTGCAAGGCATCAAGCTGCGTACTCCGCCCGACACGATGACGCTCGACATCTTCAGGGCACTCGGCGCCAACCCCGGCCCGCTGGTCTTCTCCGAGCTGTACATCGCGCTGCAGCAAGGCGTGTTCGACGGCCAGGAGAACCCGCTGATGAACATCTACGCGTCCAAGCTGCACGAGGTGCAGAAGTACATCTCGCTGACCGGCCACAAGTACGAGACCACGCCGGTGCTGGCCAGCAAGATGATCTGGGCCGGACTGTCCAAGGCCGACCAGCAGGCGGTCAAGGACGCCGCGGTCGAGGCCGGCAGGCTCAACCGCGAGCTGTCGCTGGCGGCCGATGCCGACCTGCGCCAGAAGCTGGCCGCCGCCGGCGTCCAGCTCAATGAAGTCGATCAGGCTCCCTTCGTCGCCAAGACCAAGCCGGTCTATGACAAGTGGGCTGCGCAGTACCCCGATCTGGTCAAGTTGATCGTCTCGGAAGCGGGCAAGTAATGATGGTCACCCACACCACTCCCCATACAGCGGCGCCGACCAGCGCCCCGGTCCGGGTGGTGAGGTGGGTGGACGGTGCGATCGTGGCCGCCAGCGTGGCGGTTGCGATTGGTGCTCTGGTCGTCATGTTCGTTTCCCTGATGGCTGAAGTGATCGTCCGCTACCTCACCAACCAGGGCATGGGCTGGCCGACCGAGATGCCCAACATCCTCTTTCCGTGGCTGGTGATGGGGGGCATCGTGCTCGCTGCCCAGCGCGGCCAGCACATTGCCGTCACCGCCATCCACGGCTGGCTCGGGCGCGGTGCCAACCGCATGCTGATGGTCGGCCATCAGGTGCTTGCCGCCGCGGCCTTCTTCTATCTCGCCTGGGTCGGCCTCGATGTCATCGAGATCACCGGCAGCGAGGTGTATCCGGTGACCGGCATCTCGGCCCGCTGGGCCTACCTGGCGATGATCGCCGGTTTCGTCGGCCTCGGCATTACCGCGCTGAGCACCCTGGTCCGGCTCTTGATCGCGAACGACCCGTTCTCCGTCCGCGCCCACCACATCGAGGAGGACGTATGACTGTCGTGATGCTTCTTGTATTCAGCGCGCTGCTGGTGCTGGCCCTGCCGGTTGGCTACGCGCTGGTGATCAGCTCCGGCCTGGCTGCGGTGACTGCCGGCGGCATGCCGAGCGTGGCGGCGGTGGTGAAGATCTTCCAGCCCACGCAGAGCTTCCCGCTGCTGGCCATCCCCTTCTTCATGCTGTCGGGCAACCTGATGATGGGCGGGACGCTGGGCAAGCGCCTGATCCACTTCGCCACCACGCTCGTGGGCCGCTTCCACGGCGGTCTCGGCCAGGTCACGGTGGTCGGCTCGACCGTGTTCGGTGGCGTGTCGGGCTCGGCGGTGGCGGAAGCCTCGGCGCTCGGCTCGATGCTGATCCCGTGGCAGAAGCGCGAAGGCTATCCCCCGGCCTTCGCTGCGGCGGCCACGGCGTCGTCCTCGGTCATCGCTGGCCTCATCCCGCCCTCGATCCCGCTCATCCTGTACGCGGCCGTGTCCAACCAGTCGATCGCCGCGCTCTTTCTCGCCGGCATCCTGCCCGGGCTGATGCTGTGCGGCGGATTCATGCTGGTGTGCTACTTCTCCGGGCGCCTGCGCGGCTTCAAGCGCTTGGCCGAGGGCGTGACCTGGAAGGGCGTGCTGCGTGCCACGGTGTCGGCCGCGCCGGCGCTGGCGATGCCGGCCTTCATCGTCATCCTGCTGCGGGCTGGCATCGCCACGCCCACCGAGGTGAGCGTGCTGGCGGTGTTCTACGGCCTGGTGGTGAGTGCCCTGGTGTATCGCGACCTGAGCTTCAAGCGGCTCTACGACGCGCTGGTGCATACCGCCGTCACGACTGGCGTGGTGATGCTGGTGATCGCGGCGTCCAACCTGGTGGGCTTCGTGTTGACGGTCGAAGCGGTGCCGACCTCGGTCGCCGAATGGACGGCAGAGACCTTGAAGTCGCCGTGGATGGTGATCCTGATGCTCAACCTGATCATGGTCACCGTGGGCATGTTCCTCGATCTGCCTGCCGCCATCCTGCTGCTGGGGCCGACCTTCGTCGCCATCGGCAACGCGATCGGGCTTGATCTGGTCCAGCTCGGCATCATGATGGCGGTGAATCTGAGCATCGGTCTCTTCACCCCGCCCGTGGGCACCACGCTGTTCATCGCCTCCGCGATCTCGCGCGAGAAGGTTGGCGCGGTGGTGCGTGAGCTGTGGCCCTTCTACCTGGTGGCCATCACGGTGCTGCTCCTGATCTCCTTCGTGCCGGCCTTCACCTTGTACTGATCCGGCGCCCGCCCCCCGCCGCCGCTCCTTTCGTTCCCACCTCATCATTGCCTCCCCCTCGCCGGGGAGGCAAGGGAGAACCCTTGCCATGCATTCCGTCGAACCCCGACAACTCGCCAACGCCATCCGCTTCCTGTCGCTCGATACCATCGTCCATGCCGCCGAAGGCCACCAGGGTGTGCCGCTCGGCATGGCGGAGATCGCCACCGCGCTGTTCACCCGCCACCTCAAGTTCAATCCGGCCAACTCCACCTGGCCCGATCGCGACCGCTTCGTGCTTTCGAACGGCCACGGCTCGATGCTGCTGTACTCGCTGCTGCACCTGACCGGCTACGACAAGATCAGTCTCGATCAGGTCAAGTCCTTCCGCGAACTCGGCTCGCACTGCGCGGGTCACCCCGAGTTCGACCCGGCCTGCGGCATCGAGGTCACCACCGGCCCGCTCGGCCAGGGCATCGCCAACGCCTTCGGCATGGCGGTGGCCGAGGCCTACCTCAATGCGCGCTTCGGCGCCGACCTGGTCGACCACCACACCTATGCATTTGTCGGCGACGGCTGCCTGCAGGAGGGTGTCGGCCAGGAGATGATCTCGCTCGCCGGCCACCTGCGCCTCGGCAAGCTGGTCCTGTTCTGGGACGACAACCGCATCACCGACGACGGCAGCACCGCGTTGTCGATCAGCGAGGACGTGGCCGCGCGCTTCCGCGTCGCCGACTGGCACGTGATCGAAGTCGATGGCCACGACATCGACGCGGTGTCGGCGGCGATCACGCTGGCGAAGAAGGACGCGCGGCCCTCGCTGATCGCCTGCCGCACCGTAATCGGCCGCGGCATCCCGCGCGTGCAGGGCCAGCGCGCCGGCCACAGCGCCCGGCTCTACCCGGAGGACGCGCAGGCCACGCGCGAGCTGCTGGGCTGGACGCATCCGCCCTTCGAGATCCCGGACGACATCCTGGGTGCCTGGCGCGCTGCCGGCCGCCGCAGCGATGCCGACTACAGCGCCTGGCAGGCGCGCCTGGCCGCGCTGCCGGCTGCAGAGCGGGCCGAGTTCGAGCGCGTGCAGGCGGGCGAGCTGCCCGTGGGCTGGCGCGAGGTGCTGGGCGACTACCGCCGCAAGGCCGCCGCCGACGCCGAGCCCAAGCCCGGCATCTTCGCCTCGGCCGAGATCAATGACCTGCTGGTGGGCGTGCTGCCCGAACGCATCGTCGGCTGCGCCGACCTCGAGGCGCCGACCTCGCACAAGCGCAGCCTGGCCGCCTTCACCGCCGAGGACCGCAAGGGCGCCTACGTGCATTGCGGCGTGCGAGAACACCTGATGGGCGCGATGGCCAACGGCATCGCCGCACACGGCGGCGCCATCCCGCTCGCCGTCACCTATCTCGCCTTCTCCGACTACGAGCGGCCGGCGATGCGCATGGCGGCGCTGATGGGCCTGCCGGTGAGGTTCGTCTTCAGCCACGACTCGATCGGCGTCGGCAAGAACGGCCCCACCCACCAGCCGGTGGAAATTCTTGCCTCGCTGCGGGCGATGCCCAACATGCTGGTGATGCGCCCAGCCGACGCGGTCGAGGCGGCCGAATGCTGGGAGGTCGCGCTCGAGCAGCGGCGCACCCCGGCGAGCCTGATCTTCGCCCGCCAGGCGCTGCCCACCGTGCGCACGACGCACACCGACGACAACCTGTCGCGCCGCGGCGCCTATGTGCTGGCCGAAGCCGAAGGCGGCGCCCGTGCGGTGACGTTGCTCGCCACCGGCTCCGAGGTCGCGCTCGCGGTCGAGGCGCGCCGCCTGCTGCAGGCCGAAGGCGTTCCGACCGCCGTGGTGTCGATGCCGTGCTGGGAGCTGTTCGACGCCCAGGACGCGGCCTACCGGCAGCAGGTGCTGGGCAAGGGCTGCGTGCGCGTCGGCGTCGAGGCGGCGCTGCGCTTCGGCTGGGACGCCTGGATCGGCCCGCGCGGCGGCTTCGTCGGCATGCGCGGCTTCGGCGCCTCGGGCCCCGCCGAGCGCCTGTATGAACTCTTCGGCATCACGCCGGCGGCGATCGTCGCCGAAGCGCAACGTCACCTCTGACCCCCCAGGAGCACTCCATGCACAAGATCGTCTTCCTCGACCGCGCCACCATCGCGCCGCAGATCCGCCTGCGCGCACCGTCCTTCCCGCACGAGCTGGTCGTGCACGAGTACACCCAGGCCGAGCAGGTGGTCGAGCGCCTGGCCGGCGCCTCGATCGCGATCGTCAACAAGGTGCCGCTGACGGCGGCGGCGCTCGAGCAGCTCCCCGACCTGCGCCTGATCGCGGTCGCCGCCACCGGCACCGACTGCATCGACAAGGCCTACTGCCAGCAGCGCGGCATCGCGGTGTCGAACATCCGCGGCTACGCGCTCAACACCGTGCCCGAGCACACCTTCGCGCTGATGCTGGCGCTGCGCCGCAACATCGTCGCCTACCGCGACGACGTGCTCGCCGGCGAATGGCAGCGCTCGGGCCAGTTCTGCTTCTTCAACCACGCCATCCACGATCTCGGCGGTGCGCGCCTGGGCATCATCGGCGAGGGCGTGCTCGGCCAGCGCGTGGCCGAGATCGCGCGCGCCTTCGGCATGGTGCCGCTGTTCGCCGCGCACAAGGGCAGCAGCGGCCTCGGTCCGCTGTACACGCCGTGGGACGAGGTGCTGGCGACGAGCGACATCATCACCCTGCACAGCCCGCTCACCGCCCAGACCCGCGGCATGATCGCGCTGCCCGAGTTCCGCGCCATGGCCCGCCGTCCGCTGATCATCAACACCGCGCGCGGCGGCCTGGTCGATGAGGAGGCGCTGGTGCAGGCACTGGACGAGGGCCTGATCGCCGGCGCCGGCTTCGACGTCGCCGCGGGCGAACCGCCTGCAGCCGACAGCCCGATGATGCGCATCGCCGGCCGCCCGAACGTGATCCTCACCCCGCACGTAGCCTGGGCCTCGGACGAAGCCCAGCAGGCGCTGGCGGACCAGCTGATCGACAACATCGACAACTTCGTCGGCGGCAGGCCGCGCAACCTGGTCGAGGGGGCCTACTGAGGGCCAACGAGGACGGCCAATGAGCCTGGCGAGCGCGGCCGGAATCAGTCCGCGCCGTCCTCCTCGAGCATGCGCTTCAGGTAATCCGGCACGCCCGACAGCACCAGGGTAACGGTGGCGCGGTCGTAGTGCACCGCGCCCGAATGCAGGCCGCTGCGCTCGAACTCCAGCTTCCAGTTCTCGGCGCTGGCGCTGAAGCGCACCAGCGGGCGGATCGCGCGCCGGTTGGGCACGAAGCCGGGCGCGATCTTGGTCTCCTCGGCGCGTAGCAGGGCGTCGAGCCGTGCCGGCTGCTCGGGGAAGACCTCGCGCGCGAGCTCCTCGAACACCACCGGGGCGCCGGCTTCGCCGAGGGTGTCGAGGTAGTCGTGGGCGCGCTCGAGCACGGCGTCGCGGGTGGCGGGGGCGAGGCCTTCGGTGTCGACGAAGCGGTCGAGCGTGGCCACCAGCTTCTTCGTCTCCTGCAGCGCCACCATCACGTCGCTGCAGCCGAGCACGCGCTTGAACCAGGCGCCGCCCTTGCCGCGTCCGCGCAGAAAGCCGAGGTAGCGCTCGTCGCCGCGCCGCCAGCCGGTGAGGTCGATGCGGCCGGCAGCGTGCAGCGCGGCGAAATCCACATGGCTGCAATCGCGCAGCTCGAGCGCGCCGCTGATGCTCACGCCTTCGGCCTCGCCGAGCAGCGCCGCCCACAGGCAGTCTGCGCTTCCATCGCCAGCGCCTTCGCGAATGCGCGCCATGACCAGATGGCCGCCGTCCTCGAGCTCCTCCTCGTCGGCGATCGCGCGCACGCGCTCGGCGAACTGGTGCGACAGGGCGACGAAGTCGAGCGTGTCGTCAATCACATGCGCGCGCAGCCAGCGCGCCAGCGGAAAGGCCTCCTCGTCCTCCTCGAAGCGGCCGACGCCCTTCGCCGCGCGACTCTCGTACTGGCCGCACAGGCGCTCGACCAGGCGCAGCGCCGCGCCATCGAGCGCGCACGGGGCGTCGCGCAGGACCAGGCGCGCGGGGGCGCCGGCGTCCTTGGTCAGGGTATGGACGATGAGGTGGGTGAGGTGGCGTTCGGCGGTGCGCATGGAGCAGGCTCGCAGGAGGGCGGGGGCGGATTCTCGCATGGGTGGGGCGCGCGCTCCTGCGGGTCGGTATCGATCGACGCGGGCTGTCGCCAATCCGTGAGGGCTGTCCCCGAGTCGGGGCGCCTGCGCCCCCGTGTGCTGTCGCCGATCGCCCGGTCAGCCGGGCGTGCGCCACTGCGGCGGGCGCATTATCATAGGTGTCTTTCGCCGCCGAACCTGCCTGGACGCTGTTCCCATGTTGCTCGATACCTGGATTTCCTTCTTCATCGCCTGCTGGATCATCAGCCTGAGTCCCGGCGCGGGCGCGGTCGCGTCCATGTCCTCTGGCCTGAACTACGGCTTCCGTCGCGGCTACTGGAACGCCGTCGGGCTGCAACTCGCGCTGGCGCTGCAGATCGGCATCGTCGCCACCGGGCTGGGGGCAGTGCTGGCCACCTCCGAAGTCGCCTTCTCGGTGATCAAGTGGTTCGGCGTCGCCTACCTGATCTACCTCGGCTGGAAGCAGTGGGTGGCGCCGCCCGCGGCGATGGCGCTCGAGTCGGCCGGGGCCGCGCAGGCGCGGCCGTGGCCGCTGGTGATGAAGGGCTTCGTCGTCAATGCCAGCAACCCGAAGGCGATCGTGTTCATCCTCGCGGTGTTGCCGCAGTTTCTGGACCCCGCGCGCCCGCTGCTGGCGCAGTACCTGATCCTCGCGGCCACCATGATCGCCGTCGACCTGTTCGTCATGGCCGGCTACACCGGCCTCGCCGCCCGCGTCCTACGCCTGCTGCGTGAGCCGCATCAGCAACGCCTGCTCAACCGCAGCTTCGGCGGCCTGTTCGTGGGGGCCGCGCTGCTGCTGGCGACCGTGCGACGCGCGGTGCAAGCCACGCCGGGGGCGTAATGCCCAGAAGCGGCTTCGGGATGCTTTAGCGAACGTTCTGTCGCGGACGATCGGCTTGCGCACGCAGGGTGGTCGCGACGACCTGATGGGAGGCCTTGGTTCCTTGCTGCCCCGGCAGAAAAGCGAAGGGGCTTGCATCGCTGCTAGCCCCTGAATTTGTTGGTGGTGATGGGCAGAATCGAACTGCCGACCTACGGGTTATGAATCCGTCGCTCTAACCGTCTGAGCTACATCACCAACAGAGCGCGCGAATATAGCGGGTCTCTTCCGTGTGCGTCAATAGCTTCGTGCCACGAACTTGCGTGCTGAAAAGGACTTCCTGCCTGCCACAGTGCCCCGCTGCATGCGCCGCGGCGCCCCTGTCTGGCCGTTCGGACGTCTTGATTTATAAGGCTTTTGCATTGACATCGGCGGGGCGATCGGGGATCATCCGTCGCCTGTTCCCTACCGTTCCGGATCTGTCCGGCTCGTCCTTGCGCCCGCATTCCCTCTCCGTACTGGTGGCCAGTGTGCTCGGCCTGGCGTCATCGCTGGCCCTCGCTGGCTTGCCGCGGCTTTTTCCCGATGACGCGGTGAAGGCGAAGATGCAGTTCTCGCCGACCGGCGTCGTGCAGGTGAAGGGCGAGGCGCTGCGCCTGAGCCCCGGTGCGCAGATCCGCGACACCGCCAATCGCATCGTGCTGCCCTCGCACATCCGCGGCGAATACACGGTGCGCATGCTGCTCGACAACGGCGGCCAGGTGCATCGGGTGTGGATCCTCACCCCGGAAGAGGCGGCAATGCCCGAGCCGAAGCGCTGATGGGTGCCGCGATGCCTGCCCCGCCGGCCGCAAGGCCCAGCCTGATTTCCCTTTCAAGATGAAAAAACTCTACATCCGCACCTTCGGGTGCCAGATGAACGAGTACGACTCCGACAAGATGGCGGACGTGCTCGGTGCCCACGAAGCGCTGGTCAAGACCGACAACCCGGAAGAGGCCGACGTGATCCTCTTCAACACCTGTTCGGTGCGCGAAAAGGCGCAGGAACGGGTGTTCCACGATCTCGGCCGGGTCCGCCTGCTCAAGCAGGCCAAGCCCGACCTGATCATCGGCGTCGGCGGCTGCGTGGCGAGCCAGGAGGGCGACGCGATCGTCAGGCGCGCGCCCTATGTGGACGTGGTGTTCGGCCCGCAGACCCTGCACCGCCTGCCCAAGCTGATCGAGGCGCGCAAGCAGAGCGGGCGCTCGCAGGTCGACATCTCCTTTCCCGAGATCGAGAAGTTCGACGCCATGCCGCCGGCGCGCGTCGAGGGCGCCAGCGCCTTCGTGTCGATCATGGAAGGCTGCTCGAAGTACTGCACCTTCTGCGTCGTGCCCTACACCCGCGGCGACGAGGTGTCGCGTCCGCTCGAGGATGTGCTCGTCGAGATCGCCGGCCTGGCGGCGCAGGGCGTCAAGGAAGTGACCCTGCTCGGGCAGAACGTCAACGCCTGGCGCGGCGAGCTGGTGCGCGAGGACGGCGAGCAGGGCGACTTTGCCTTCCTGCTGGAATGCGTGGCCGAGATCCCCGGCATCGAGCGCATCCGCTACACCACCTCGCATCCGCGCGAGATGACGCAGCGCCTGATCGACTGCTACGCGAAGATCCCCAAGCTCGTCTCGCAGCTCCACCTGCCGGTGCAGTCGGGCTCGGACCGCGTGCTGGCGGCGATGAAGCGCGGCTACTCGGTGCTCGAGTTCAAGTCGATCGTGCGCAAGCTGCGCGCGGCGCGGCCGGACCTGTCGCTGACCTCGGATTTCATCGTCGGCTTCCCCGGCGAGACCGAAGAGGACTTCGACAAGACCATGAAGCTGATCGAGGACATCGGCTTCGACGGCTCCTTCAGCTTCGTCTATAGCGCGCGCCCCGGCACGCCGGCGGCCGATCTGGAAGACCCCGTGCCGCAGGAGACCAAGCTCGCCTGGCTCGCGCGCCTGCAAAAGCGCATCGACGCGCAGTACCAGGCCAACAGCGAGGCCATGGTCGGCACGGTGCAGCGCATCCTGGTGGAAGGCACGGCGAAGAAGAACGCGGACGCCGAGATGATGGGCCGCAGCGACAACAACCGCGTGGTCAACTTCCCCGCGTCCTCGCCCAATCGCGACCGCCTGATCGGCCAGTTCATCGACGTGCGCATCACCGCAGCCCTGCCGCACAGCCTGCGCGGCGAGATCCTCACCCGGGAATCCTGAATGGCGAAAACCCTGGAAGTCTTCTTCGAGCCGGTGGACAACCCCCGGCTCGCCCGCCTGTGCGGTGTGCTCGACGAGAACCTGCGCCAGATCGAGAACGCCTTCGACATCACGGTGAGCCGCCGCGGCGAACACTTCACCCTGACCGGCCACCCGAGCCAGGTGCTGCGCGGCGAGATGGCGCTCAAGCACTTCTACGAGCGCGCCGACAAGGACCTGTCGCTCGACGACGTCCAGCTCGGCCTCATCGAGATCGGCAGCCGCGGCAGCGCAGCGGGCGACGGCGCGCAGCCGGCGCCGGTGCTGCTGACGCGGCGCACCGAGCTGCACGGACGCACCCCGCGCCAGGTGGAGTACCTGAAGAACATCCAGGAATACGACATCACCTTCGGTATCGGCCCGGCCGGTACCGGCAAGACCTATCTCGCGGTGGCGAGCGCGGTCGACGCCTTCGAGCGCGATCTGGTCGAGCGCATCATCCTCACCCGCCCGGCGGTCGAGGCGGGCGAGCGCCTGGGCTTCCTGCCCGGCGACCTGGCGCAGAAGGTCGACCCCTACCTGCGCCCGCTGTATGACGCGCTCTATGACCTGATGGGCTTCGATCGCGTCGGCAAGCTCTTCGAGCGCAGCCTGATCGAGATCGCGCCGCTCGCCTTCATGCGCGGACGCACGCTCAACAACGCCTTCATCATCCTCGACGAGGCGCAGAACACCACGCCCGAGCAGATGAAGATGTTCCTCACCCGCATCGGCTTCGGCGCCAAGGCGGTGGTCACCGGCGACCTCACCCAGGTCGACCTGGCGCGCGGCCAGCGCAGCGGCCTGCGCGAGGCGCGCACGGTGCTGGCGCAGGTGCGCGGCATCGCCTTCACCGAATTCGGCAAGGAAGACGTCGTGCGTCATCCGCTTGTCGCACGCATCGTCGAAGCTTATGACGATGAAGCGGCGCGCGTGGAGCGCGCCAAGGCCGCCGCCCGGGCTCAACAACAGCAGGACAAGGACACGCAGGATGGCGAAGATGGCGAATAAGAAAGCGGCGGACGCATCGACGCCACGCATGCCGAGGGTCGTCGCGTTCGACGCCGATGGCAAGGCGACCAAGCTGAAGGCCGAGCGCCTCGAGATCGATTTCGGCGACGGTCGCAAGCTGCTGCTGGCCTTCCCCGAGCGCGCCTGGGGCGACCTCGAGATCGAGGCCGACGCCGACGACGAGGCCGCCGTGCCGATGCTGTCGCTGCAGCCTGGCGCCTGCAACCTGCTGACCTTGCGGGTCGACGTGCATCACGACCTGGCCTTCGTCGAGTCGCCCGATCTGCTCGGTCTGCCCGAAAGCGCACATCCGCCGGTGCTCAAGCTGTCGGTGCAGAAGGCGGTGGAGGGCGAGGACAAGGCGAACGCGCCAAAGAAGAACCACATCCGGCGCTGGGCGCAGGCTGCGCTGCAGCAGGACGCCGAGGTCACGGTGCGCCTGGTCGGCGCCGCCGAGGGCTGCGAACTCAACGACGAATATCGCGGCAAGAATTACGCCACCAACGTCCTCACCTTCGTCTACGCGGGCGGCGAGGACCTGCCGGGGCTGCCGCAGACCGGCGCCGCGCCGCTCAGCGGCGACCTGGTGCTGTGCGTGCCGGTGGTGGTGAAAGAGGCAGCCGAGCAGGGCAAGACGCTCGAGGCGCACTTCGCGCACCTCGTCGTGCATGGCATGTTGCACCTGCAGGGCTATGATCATGAGACGGAGGCCGATGCGGCCGAGATGGAGAAGCTCGAGACCGACATCCTGCGCGGCCTCGGCTATGCCGACCCCTATGCCTGAGGCCGGGTGGCGCGCTGGCGCCGTCGGCACGATCGGCCAACTGGTCTGAAGCGGAGATCCCGACCCCCCCAAATGGACAGTTCCCCTAAACCCTCATTACTCGAGCGACTTTCGGCCTTTCTCTCGCGCGAGCCGGAAGATCGCGATGAACTCCTCGCGCAACTGCATGCGGCCTTCGATCGCAACCTGATCGACGCCGATGCGCTCTCCATCATCGAAGGCGCCCTCGAGATGTCGGACATGCAGGTGCGCGACGTGATGGTGCCGCGTGCGCAGATGGACTGCGTGCATCTGGACGATCCCATCGATGCGATCGTCAATTTCGCCATCGACACCGCGCACTCGCGCTTCCCCGCCATCGGCGACGGCAAGGACGACGTCGCCGGCATCCTGCTCGCCAAGGACCTGCTGCGCTATTTCGCCGGGCGCGAGTTCGACCTGCGCGACATGCTGCGCCCGGCGGTGTTCGTGCCCGAATCCAAGCGCCTCAATGTGCTGCTGCGCGAGTTCCGCGTGTCGCGCAACCACATGGCGATCGTGGTTGACGAGTACGGCGGCGTCGCCGGCCTGGTCACGATCGAGGACGTGCTCGAGCAGATCGTCGGCGACATCGAGGACGAGTACGACTTCGACGAGGTCGGCGACAGCATCCGGCTCGACCACAGTGGCCGTTACCGCGTGAAGGCCACGACCGAGATCGAGGACTTCAACGAAGCCTTCGCCACCCATTTCAGCGACGAGGAATACGACACCGTCGGCGGCCTCGTCATCCGTCATTTTGGCCGCCTGCCCAAGCGCGGCGAGGTGGTCGAACTCGAGGGGCTGAGGATCCAGGTGCTGCGCGCCGACAGCCGCCGGGTGTACACCCTGGTGGTCGAGCGCCTGCCGCAGCCCGAACCTGCCGCCGAGTGATGCGCCGGCGCGTGCTTGCCGCGCTGCTCGCGGGCGGCGCGTCGGTGTTTGCCTTCGCGCCCTTCGGGCTGTTTCCGCTCGCCGTCCTCAGCCTGGCCGTGCTCGCCTGGCTGCTCGGCAGCGCCACGCGCTGGCGCGAAGGCTTGGCGCTTGGCTTCGCCTGGGGTTTCGGCGCCTTCGCGGCGGGCGTGTCGTGGCTGTATGTCGCGCTCGAGCGCTACGGCGGCATGCCGATGGCGCTGGCGGCGCTGGCGATCGCCCTGTTCTGCGCCTATCTGGCGCTGTACCCGGCGCTGGCGGGCGCATTGTTCGTGGCGCTGCGCCGGCGCCTGGGCCTGCAGCCGGCGCACGGCGTCCGCGCCGCGATGCTGTTCGCGGCCTTGTGGCTGCTGTCGGAATGGCTGCGCGGCGTCGTGTTCACCGGTTTCCCCTGGCTGGCGATCGGGTATTCGCAGACGCCGCCGAGCCCGCTCGGCGGCTGGCTGGCGGTGATCGGCGTGTATGGCGTGGGCGGGCTTAGCGCGTTCCTGGCCGCGCTCGTCGTCATGACGGACTGGCGCGCCCGCGCCTGGCCGGCGGCGCTGGCCGCCGTGCTGGTCCTGGCCCCGGGGGTGGCGCTGCTCGGGCGCGCGTGGACGGCGCCGGCCGGTGCGCCGCTGCAGGTCGCGCTGGTGCAGACCAATTTCGAGCAAAGCCTGAAGTGGGATCCGGACCATTTCGCCAGCGTGCTGCAGGCCAACCTCGACCTGGTGCGCGAGCAGTTCCTGTCGCCCGATCCGCCCGCGGTCGTGGTGCTGCCCGAGACGACGCTGCCGACCTTGCTCGAGCGTCTGCCCGAGGGCTATCTGGACTGGCTCGGGCAACTCGCGCGCGAGGCCGGCGGCGACCTCGTGCTCGGCGTCTTCCGCCGCGACGACGCGGGCCACATCTACAACGCCGCGCTGAGCCTGGGCCGCGCGCCGGTGCAGCAGTACGCCAAGCAGCATCTGGTGCCCTTCGGCGAGTACTCGCCGCCGCTGTTCGGCTGGTTCTACCGCCTGGTGGACATCCCGATGTCGGATCAGACCCGCGGCGCCCGCGACCAGGCGCCGATGCGCTTCGGCGACCAGCGCGTGGCGCTCAACATCTGCTACGAGGACCTCTTCGGCGCCGAGCTGATCCGTGCGTTGCCCGAGGCCACGCTGCTGCTCAACCTCTCCAATCTCGCCTGGTACGGCGACTCGCTGGCCCAGCCCCAGCACCTGCAGATCGCGCGTGTGCGGGCCTTGGAGACCGGGCGGCCGATGCTGCGCTCGACCAACACCGGCATGACCGCGCTGGTGCAGCCGGACGGGCGCGTGACCGACGTGCTGCCCGGGTTCGAGCGCGGCGTGCTGCGGGTCGAGGTGCTGGGCTACCAGGGCCTCACCCCTTATGCGCGCTGGGGTGACCGGCTCGCGATCGGGGCGGCGATGCTGGTCGTGGCGGCGGGCTTCGCGGCAGGCGGCGGATTCCGCCGCGCGCGCGCCGGACGCCCCTGAGCACCCCGAAGCCCGTTAAAATCACGGCTTTTGCGTGCGCTGCGCGGCCCGGAGGCTGCCCGAGACCATGACTACCGAATCCCGACTCGTGAAACCGACCTTCCAGCAAGTCATCCTCACCCTCCAGCAGTTCTGGGGCGAGCGCGGCTGCGTGCTGCTGCAGCCCTACGACCTCGAGGTCGGCGCCGGCACCAGCCACACCCACACCTTCCTGCGCGCGATCGGCCCCGAGCCCTGGAACGCGGCCTACGTGCAGCCTTCGCGCCGCCCCAAGGACGGCCGCTACGGCGAGAATCCCAACCGCCTGCAACACTACTACCAGTTCCAGGTGGTGCTGAAGCCCTCGCCGCTGAACATCCAGGAGCTCTACCTCGACAGCCTGCGCGCGCTCGGCATCGACCCGATGGTGCACGACATCCGCTTCGTCGAGGACGACTGGGAGAACCCCACCCTGGGCGCCTGGGGGCTGGGCTGGGAAGTGTGGCTGGACGGCATGGAAGTCACCCAGTTCACCTACTTCCAGCAGGTCGGCGGCCTCGACTGCAAGCCGGTGCTGGGCGAGATCACCTACGGCATCGAGCGCCTGGCGATGTACCTGCAGGGCGTGGAAAACGTCTATGACCTGGTGTGGTCGGTCGGCCCCGACGGCCGCGCGGTCACCTACGGCGACGTCTATCACCAGAACGAGGTCGAGCAATCGACCTACAACTTCGAGCACAGCAACGTCGACTTCCTGTTCTCGCTGTTCACCAACTACGAGTCCGAGGCCAGGCGTGTGATGGAGGCCGGCCTGCCGCTGCCGGCCTACGAGATGGTGCTGAAGGCCGCCCACACCTTCAACCTGCTCGACGCCCGCGGCGCCATCTCGGTGACCGAGCGCGCCGCCTACATCGGCCGCATCCGCAACCTGTCGCGCGCGGTCGCCCAGGCCTATTTCGAATCCCGCGAAGCCCTCGGCTTCCCGATGCTGAATGCTGAAAAGGAGGCCGCGTGATGACCGCCGCGACCCTGCTCGTCGAACTGCTCACCGAAGAACTGCCGCCCAAGGCCCTGCCGCGCCTGGGCGAGACCTTCGCCACGAAGATCGCCGAAGGCCTCAAGGCCAGGGGCCTGGCGCCTTCTGACGCCGCCTTTCGCACCTTCGCCAGCCCGCGCCGGCTGGCGGTGACGGTGGTGCAGGTGGCTTCGGAAGCCGCTGCGAAGGAAGTCACCGAGAAGCTGATGCCGGTGTCCGTGGCACTCGACGCCGAGGGCAAGCCGACCCCGGCGCTGCTGAAGAAGATGGAAGCCAAGGGCATCCCGGCGGACGCAGTCTCCGGCTTCGAGCGCCGCATGGACGGCAAGGCCGAGGCGCTGTTCCACACCGCCATGGTGCCGGGCGCGAAGCTCGCCGACGTGCTGGCGGCCATCGTGCAGGACGCGGTCAAGGCCCTGCCCATCCCCAAGGTCATGCGCTGGGGCGACGGCGACGCCACCTTCGTGCGTCCGGTGCACAAGCTCACCCTGCTGCACGGCGCCGACGTGGTGCCGGGCCGCGTGCTCGATCTGGACTCCGGCCGCACGACCCGCGGCCACCGCTTCATGAGCCGCGGCGAGATCGACATCGCCACCGCCGACGCCTACGAGCCCACGCTGCTCGCCGAAGGCAAGGTCATCCCCAACTTTGCCGAGCGCCGCGCCGACATTGAGCGCCAGCTGCTCGCCGAGGCCGCGAAGCAGGGCGCACTGCTCAACGAATACGCCGATCTGCTGGATGAAGTCGCCGCGCTGGTCGAGCACCCGACGGTGTACGTGGGCGAGTTCGAGGCCGAGTTCCTCGCCGTGCCGCAGGAGTGCCTGATCCTGACCATGCGCGCCAACCAGAAATACTTCCCGCTCTTCGACGGCGCCGGCAAGCTGCTCAACCGCTTCCTGATCGTGTCCAACATGCGGGTGGCGGACCCGAGCAACATCATCGCCGGCAACGCCCGCGTGGTGCGCCCGCGCCTGTCGGACGCGCGCTTCTTCTTCGAGCAGGACAAGAAGCAGAAGCTCGAGGCGCGCCTGCCGCGCCTGGCGCCGGTGGTCTATCACAACAAGCTCGGCAGCCAGCTCGAGCGCGTCGAGCGCCTCGAGGCGCTGGCCGGCGCGATCGCTGGCCAACTGCACGGCGACGTCGCCGCGGCGAAGCGCGCCGCGCGCCTGGCCAAGGCCGACCTCGTCACCGACATGGTGGGCGAGTTCCCCGAGCTGCAGGGCATCATGGGCCGCTACTACGCGCTCGCCGACGGCGAAGGCGAGGTGGTGGCCGATGCCATCCAGGCTCACTACCAGCCGCGCTTCGCCGGCGACGCGCTGCCCGCCGGCAACGTCGCCGCCGCGGTGGCGCTGGCCGACAAGCTCGACGCCCTGGTCGGCTTCTTCGGCATCGGCATGGTGCCCACCGGCGACAAGGATCCGTTCGCGCTGCGCCGCGCCGCGCTCGGCGTGCTGCGCATCCTGATGGAAGCGCCGCTGCCGCTCGAGCTGCCCGGGCTGATCGACACCGCCGCCGCCGGCTTCAAGCCCGGGCTGCTCAGCGCCGAGGGCTTCGCCGCGCAGCTGCAGGACTTCATGTTCGAGCGCCTGAAGAACCTGCTGCGCGAGACGGGCCGCGACGGCGCGGTGATCGACGCCGTGCTGGCCTTGAAGCCCGCGCGCATCGACCTGGTGCCGGCCAAGCTCGCCGCGGTGGAGGCCTTCCGTGCGCTGCCCGAGGCCGAGGCCCTGGCCGCCGCCAACAAGCGCATCGTCAACATCCTGAAGAAGGCCGAGGGCACGCCGGGCGAGCCCGATCTCGCGCTGTTGCAGGAGGCGGCCGAGAAGGCGCTGTTCCACCAGGTGATCGAGGTCGCGCCGCTGGTGCGCTCGCATGTCGCCAACGAGGACTACACCGACGCGCTGTGCGCGCTCGCCGGTCTGCGCGCGGCGGTGGACCAGTTCTTCGAGGACGTCATGGTGATGGCGGAGGAGCCGCTGACGCGCCAGAACCGCATCGCGCTGCTGGCCCAGCTCGCCGGCCTGATGAACCAGGTGGCGGACATCTCGCGCCTGTCGGCCTGACCCGCCCGCGCGCCGTCCCGCGACGGCGCGCGCGGCAAACCACCCGGGGTGAACGACCATGCCGATGAAGCTCATCATTCTCGACCGCGACGGCGTCATCAACGCCGACTCGGAGCAGTTCATCAAGTCGCCCGATGAATGGCGGCCGATTCCAGGCTCGCTCGAGGCCATCGCCCGCCTCAACCAGTGGGGCTGGCGGGTGGTGGTGGCCTCCAACCAGTCCGGCATTGGCCGCGGGCTGTTCGGCATGGACACGCTCAACGCGATCAACGAGCGCATGGTGAAGAGTCTGGCGCAGGTCGGCGGCCGGCTCGACGCCATCTTCTTCTGCCCGCATGCGTCCGATTCGACCTGCGACTGCCGCAAGCCCGGGCCCGGCCTGTTCCTGCAGATTGGCGAGCGCTTCAACGTGGACCTGGCCAACGTGCCCTGCGTCGGCGACAGCCTGCGCGACCTGCAGGCCGCCGTCGCCGCCGGTGCCCAGCCCTACCTGGTGCTCACCGGCAAGGGCCAGTCTACGCACGAGAGCCCGGAGCTGCCGCCGGCGACCCGGGTGTTTCCCGACCTCGATGCGGTGGCCGCGTCCCTGACCGCCTGAGCGTGCGCATGCGCCGACCCGCCTGGCGGGCCAGCGTCGGTGCCGCGCGCATCGCCCCAAATTTCTGCAGAGTCCTGCCGTGCATCTGATCCGCTCCTTCCTGTTCGCCATCCTGCTGACGCTGATCACCGTGCCCTACGCGATCTTCGCCACGCTGATCTTCTGGCTGCCGCCGATGACCCGCCATCGCCTGATCACCTCCTGGGTGCCAGTGATGATGTGGGTCATCCGCCACGTGCTCGGCATCCGCTACCGCGTGATCGGGGCGGAGAACATGCCCACGGTGCCGTCGGTGATCCTGGCCAAGCACCAGTCGGCGTGGGAAACCATTGCGCTGCAGCAGATCTTTCCGCCGCTGTGCTACGTGCTCAAGCGCGAGCTGCTGCGCGTGCCCTTCTTCGGCTGGGGGCTGGCCAGCATCCCCGGTATCGCGATCGACCGCGCGGCGGGCAAGGATGCCTTGTCGCAAGTCGTCGAGCAGGGGCGCCAGCGCCTCAAGGAAGGGCTGTGGGTCGCGGTCTTCCCCGAGGGCACGCGGGTGGCGCCCGGCACGGTGCGGCGCTACAAGCCGGGTGGCGCGATCCTGGCCAAGCGTGCCGGCGTGCCGGTGGTGCCGGTGGCGCACAACGCCGGCGAGTTCTGGCGGCGCAACGCCTTCATCAAGCGCCCGGGCGAGATCATCGTCAGCATCGGGCCGGCGATCGACGTCAAGGGGGTGAAGGCCGAAGAGATCAACCTGCGCGCCGAAGCCTGGATCGAGGGCGAGATGCGCCGCCTGTTCCCGCACCACTATGCCGGTGAAGCGGCGGCCGGCGGCCCGGCGCAGGGCGCCGGCGCGCGCGACGGCGAGGCTGGCTGAGGCCTTTTTCTTCCCATGTCTGTCGCGCGTGCCGGACATGGACGGCGGCGACGGCGCTCGCTACATTGAAAGCCCCAACTCCAAGGAGGCTGACATGAGCGACACACTGACCGCACTGACGGAAGGCGAAATCCGCCAGCGGCTCGAGCGTGAGTTGCCGCACTGGTACTTCGAGAACGGCTGGATCCGCCGCAAGTACCGCACCGAAGGCTGGAAGGGCACGCTGATGGTGGTCAACACCGTGGGGCATCTGGCCGAGGCCGCCTGGCATCACCCGGACCTCGCCGTGTCCTATGCCTTCGTGATCGTGAAGCTGTGCACCCATTCCGCGAAGGGCGTCACCGAGCGCGACTTCGCGCTGGCAAGGAAGATCGAGGACGTGATCCAGTGGCAGCCGGGGCGCGAGGGCGGCGTGCTCGAGGGCACGCCGAACGAGGATCAGCGCTTTCGCTACATCAAGTACGACTGAGCTTCGCCCGGCCGGTAAACGCAGAACGGCCCCTCATCGAGGGGCCGTTCCGGTACTGCAGACCTCAGCAGGCGAACCTGCGTGGGGTATTAGGCAGCCTTCTTGGAGGCGGTCTTGGCGGTGGTGCTCACGGCCTTGACGGTGGCGTTGGTCGCGGCGGCCACGTTGGCTTCGGCGATCTCGGCGACCTGCTTGGCAGCCTTGCTCATGCTGTCGTAGGCGCTGTTGGCGGCGGCGATGGCCGACTTGACGGCAGCGACGGCGACGTCCGAGCCGGCGGGAGCCGACTTGGCAGCCTTGTCCAGCGCGGAGGCCACGCCCTTGTTCAGCTCGGCGACCTGGCTTTCGAAGACCTTGGACATTTCTTCCTGGCTCTGCGAGCTGATCTCGTAGACGCTACGGGCGTAGGCGACGGCCTTCTCGACGATCGGCTGGGCCAGCGAAGCTTGCAGGTTCACCAGCTCCTGCACGTCCTTGGCAGCCAGCAGGGCCTTGGTGTTGGCCACGCCGTCTTCGAGGATCGAACGGGCGGTGTTCAGGTTCAGGGCGGCCAGGCGCTCGGCGCTGGCGAAGGCGGTGTTGGCCAGGGTCAGCATGGTTTCGATGTTGGCCTTGTTGGCGGCGGCGAATTGCTCGGGGGCGACGAAGTTGCTCATTTGGATCTCCTTGGTGAAAGCCGGGGTTGCATGCACATCGTGGTTTCATGCCACATGTTGCGTTGCAGCATGGTGCGGATTATACGGGCCCGGAATGGGGTGTCAAGCGAAATCTTGTGCATCGCACAATCGAGATTCGATTGTCTGATTCAATCATTCGTGACGGCGCTCGCAGCGCATTCCGGGACGTATCCACCGTGCCATGCAGGGCTGTGTGTCCGCGCCGTATGCAGTCATCCTGTTGCAGGAACATGACCGCAGACGGCGGCGCGGCTGGCAAGCGGCCAGCCGCAGCCCCGGCAGGAGATCCCGCGCGATCAGTCGTGTCTGAAGTTGGCCTTGCGCTTCTCGACGAAGGCGGCCATGCCTTCCTTCTGGTCGTTGAGCGCGAAGGCGGCGTGGAACACACGGCGCTCGAACAACAGGCCCTCGTTGAGGCTGCTCTCGAAGGCGCGGTTGATCGACTCCTTGATCATCATGATCACCGGCAGCGAGTAGCTGGCGATGGTTTCCGCGGTGGCGAGCGCGTCCTCGAGCAGCTTGTCGGCCGGGACCACGCGCGCGACCAGGCCGGCGCGTTCGGCTTCGGTGGCATCCATCATGCGGCCGGTCAGGCACAGCTCCATCGCCTTCGACTTGCCCACCGCGCGCGGCAGGCGTTGCGTGCCGCCGGCGCCGGGCAGGGTGCCGAGCTTGACCTCGGGCTGGCCGAACTTCGCGGTATCGGCGGCGATGATGATGTCGCACATCATCGCCAGCTCGCTGCCGCCGCCGAGGGCGAAGCCGGCCACCGCGGCGATCACCGGCTTGCGGCAGGTCTTCACGCGCTCCCAGTTGCGCGTGATGTACTCGCTCTTGTAGGCGTCCATGTACGAGAAGCTCGCCATCGCGCCGATGTCGGCGCCGGCAGCGAAGGCCTTCTCCGAGCCGGTGATGACGATCGCGCCGATGCCCTCGTCGGACTCGAAGTCGTTCAGCGCCGCGGTGATCTCGTTGACCACCTGGTCGTTGAGCGCATTGAGGGCCTTGGGCCGGTTCAGCGTGATGAGACCGACGCGGCCGCGTTTCTCGGCGATGATCATTTCGAAGCTCATGGTTCCTCCTCGTGGGGATGTGCTGCCCCGCGCTTGATCGCGCGCGGCGGTGTCTATTGGCCTTCGGACTTGGGCTGGATCACCGCGCGCACCCGACTGGGCGCGGTGCCGGGCTGGCTGCCCGGAGCGTTGGTGACCAGGTAGTTCTCGGTGAGCGCGTCGTATTCGATGTAGTGGCCGCTCACCTGGTCGCCGCCGCTGGTGACGCGGGCACGGTTGAAGAGGCGCGCCTTTTCGCTGCGGCTGTCGTACTCGATGCGCTCGGCCTCACCCTCGACGTACTGGTCGGTGGTGCCGTCGCGACGCTGGCGGAAGGTGGCGAGGCGGTTGCCGGAGGCGGTGGCGACGCCGTTCTGGAAGCCGGCCGCATCCTGGGTGACGACCAGCTTGTCGCCGCGGATCGTCAGTGTGCCCTGGGTGAGGACGACACTGCCTTCGAACACATGGACCTTGTTGCGATCATCGACGGTGAGGCGGTCGGCCTCGATGTTGACCGGCTGGTCGCGATCGGCGCGCTCGGCCAGCGCGGGCAGCGACAGGCTCGCCAGCACGAGCAGCGCGCCGGCGAGGAGGCCGCGGCCGAAGGGGGCGCGGGGGACGCGGGCGAAGGGCTGCGTGGGGTGCGAGCGTTTCATGACGATGATCCTTGGCGGCGGGGCATGAAGGTGCGCACCTCGCCGGTGAGTTCGAGCGTGCCGAACAGGTTGTCGGCACGCATGCCGAGCGCGGTGGCCCGGCTGGCGCCGCGCACCAGCACCACCGGCGAGTCGGTCTCGGCGCGATGGGCGTCGGGCCACACGGTGAGCGTCTCGGAGTCGAGCGCGAGCGGCAGTTCGTCGCCCGCGCCAGGCCGGCGCACCTTGACCTCGCCGGCAAGGTCGACGCGTTCGCCGCCGGGCGACACGTCCGCGCGCGCGGCAGTGATCCGCGTCTCGCGCTGTTCGTCCTGCATGCGCAGCTGCGGCTGGTGCAGGCGGGTGATGTCGCCCGCGGGAAAGTGCTCGAGGCGCTCGGCGATCAACTCGTAACGCTGGCGGCCGTCCTCTCCGAAGCCGACGACGCGGGTGTGCTCGGCAACGAAGTCCGGCCCGGTCTGTTCGCCGATGAAAGCCGGCTCCTCGATGCGCGTGATGCGCTCGAGCCAGACCGAGGCCCCTGCCAGCGCGGCGAGCGCAAGGACCGGGAAGAGGCGCCAGGCGTCGATCAATCAGATCACCTTGGCACGCATGAGGTCGTGGGTGGTCAGCGCGCCGGCGAGCTGGCCGGCTGCGTCGACCACCAGCAACTGGCTGATGCGCATGCGCTCCATGATCTCGGCGGCCTCGACGGCCAGCGCCTGCGGCCCGATCGAGCGCGGGTTGCGCGTCATCACCTCGGTCACGCGCGCGCTGCGGACGTCGCAGCCCTTCTCGAGTGCGCGGCGCAGGTCGCCGTCGGTGAAGATGCCCTGCGGCTGGCCCTGCTCGTCCACGATCGCCGTCATGCCCATGCCACCCGCGGTCATCGCCAGCAAGGCGCTGCTGAGCAGGGCGTCGGGCCGGACCCGCGGCACGGCGTCGGCCGCGCGCATGACGTCGCCGACATGGGTGAGCAGGCGGCGGCCGAGCGCCCCACCCGGGTGCGAGCGGGCGAAATCGTCGGCCGCGAAGCCGCGTGCATCGAGCAGCGCGACGGCGAGGGCGTCACCCAGCGCGAGCGCCGCGGTCGTGCTGGCGGTGGGGGCGAGGTTGAGCGGGCAGGCTTCTTCGGCGACCGCGGCTTCGAGGTGCGCGTCCGACTCGCGCGCAAGGGGCGACTCGGGGCGGCCAGTGATCGAGATCAGGCGCGCGCCCTGGCGCTTGACCAGGGGCACGATGGTGAGCACCTCCTCGCTGGTGCCGGAGTTCGACAGCGCGATGACGACGTCTTCGGGGGTGATCATCCCCAGGTCGCCATGCGCAGCCTCGGCCGCGTGCACGAAGTAGGCCGGTGTACCGGTGCTCGCCAGGGTGGCGGCGAGCTTGCGCGCGATATGGCCCGACTTGCCGATGCCGGTGACGATGACCCGGCCACGGCGCTTGAGGATGATGTCGACGGCGCGTTCGAATTCAGCACCGAGGCGATCGGCAAGGGCGGCCACGGCCTGGGCTTCGATGCGCAGGACAGTGCGCGCAAGGGCGACGGCGCGGCTGTCGGCAGATTCGGGAGTTGGGTCCATGCGGTCCTGGCAGATTACGGGCACAAAAGGGCGGCGCGATGCCCCTGAGAGGGCGCGCGGCGCCGGCGGCAGCGGCGCAATTGTATAACAAGCGCCGGCGTGCCGCCCGCGCCGCCCCGCGCCCTACAGGCTCGCGCACACCGTGTGGCTGGCGGCATCGTCGAGCGGATTGCTCGCCGACACCGCGACCAGGCCGTTGCCGCCGAGGGTGCCGGCGCGCAGCGAGCCGGTGGCGGGATCGCCGTCGTCGAGCGCGATGTCGAGCTGGCGCACGAGCTTGCCCGGGATGGCGCCCGAGCACACCACCAGGCTGCCGGGGACCTGGAGCACGCTGCCGCCGCGCTGCACCCCGAGCCGTCCGCCAACGGCATTGAGGGGCAGGAAGGCGGCGTCATCGGGGTCGGTGCTGCCGCTGGCGAGGTTGGCCAGGCGCAGGTGCTGCCAGAAGCGCACGCTCTCGCTGCCCTGCTCATCGTCCCAGTTGCCATCGATGAGGCCATTGCCATTGCCCGCCGTGGTGCACTGTGCGCCGGTACTGCACAGGTGCAGGCGGGCATTGCGGTCGTCGCCGGGCAGGGCGCGATATTTGTCCTGATAGCCGTGGACCATGGCGGGGATGCTGCGGAAATCCTGGGCGAGGTTCTTCACCTTGGCGCTGTCGATCAGTGCCTGCCCCTTCATGACGCCGCCAAGCAGCAGGCCGACGATCAGCAGCACGACGGCAATCTCGACGAGGGTGAATCCGGACTGTGCGTTCTTCATTGCGTGCTCTCCTTCTTCCGGGTGGTGGGTGAAACGGGTTGGCAGCGGGCTCGCGCAGGCAGGCTCACAGGCCGCCGCCCTGGGCGAGGCGGGCGATCAGCAGCGGCCGGCCGATCCACAGCAGCAGGTCGTCGAAGTCGGGGGTCGGCGCGCCGGCCTGGTACTGCGCGCCGGTGGCCGCATAGCTGGCGTTGAGCCCATCGGGGCGGCGGTTGGGGCCGGTCGAGTAGATGATGGCGACCGCCTGCGAGTCGGTGGTGGTGATGCGGCTGCCGTCGTGGGCGCGGATCTGCAGGTTGGCCGAAGTCGCGGTGGCGGCGGTGATCGGCCCGGCGGCAAAGGGCGGGTCGACGCGATAGCGCCAATGGCCGGCCCAGTCGTCGGCGGCGCTGGTGCGCGGGCCTCCCCAGGCATCGGTGGCGGGCATGGCGAGGCTGCGCCAGGGCAGGCGGCCTTCGCTGGCGAAGCTGCAGGGCGGCGCGTCCTCGAGGCCATACAGCGGGCTCGTCGGGTCGGCCTCGCTGCTCGGGCAGGGTAGCCGGCCGTGGATCAGCGCGAAGCCGATGAGCGCGTGCTGGATGTCGTGCAGGCGATCGAGGCTGAGCTGGCGATCGCGGGCCTCGATGCGGCTGCCCAGCGGCACCAGCAGCGCGCTGCCGAGCAGGGCCAGGATGACCAGCACCATGGCAAGCTCGACGAGGGTGAAGCCGCGGCTGTGCGCCCCCAGGGACGCCGGCAGAGGGCTAGCTGTGGCGTGGCGGCGCGGCGCGCGCGGAGACGGTGTGGACAGAAGCGGTGCGGACAGGCGTGTCATGGCAGGCAGCGGACGACGTCGGCGGTGGCGGGCTGCAGCGGGTCGGCGACGCGAAAGCGCGCTGCGCCGCTGAAATGCGGGATGCCCTGTGACAGATGGCGGGCGTTGTCGCCCTCGAAGTACTGCGCCGGGTCCTTGCGCTGCGCCGCGGTGATGCGCGCTTGTGCGCCGGCGCCGCTGCGGATGCGTTCGCCACCGAAGAGGAGCACGCCACGACAGGCCAGCGTCGCCGCAGGCGGATCCAGCTCGGCATCGATGCAGGCGCTGCCGTCGGTGCACACGGCGAAGCGGAACTGGTCGCGCCAGCGCTCGAGGCGAGGGCGATCCGGTACCGGCAGCCCGAGCGCGGCGCCCGCCGGCAGCAGGCCGATGCGCAAGGCGCCCGAGGTGTCCTCGCTGTGGGCGGCGATGAAGTGGGCGTCGCCGAGACGGCTGGCAAGCGCATCGGCCGCGGTGGTGATCAGGGCGTCGACCTGGTCTGCGTGGTCGGCACGGCGGCGCAAGGCATCGAAGAGGTCGTCGATGCCGATCCAGGCGATGAGATCGTTGCGCCGCCCTTGCGCGCCGTCCGGCTGCTCGCCCGCGGCGACCGTGAGCGTGCCGCCGACGGTCGCCGGATAGTCGCCCTCGAGATAACTCGAGAGATCGGCGGCGGCCGACGCGCTGCCGCTGCATGCCCTGCCGGCCGCCGACGGGCGGAGCTGGCCGGGCAGGGGTGGCCCGGGTGCGAACACCACGGCGACGGCAAGGCGGTCGGGCGCGGCGGCGGCCAGCATGCGTCCGTCGGCCGCCTGCAGGGCGAACTGGCCCGCATTGTCCCAGTTCAGCAGCAAGGGCTTGGGGTTGTGCTTGATGCTGCCGGCGACGGCGTACCACAGGCACTCGCCCCAGCCGTCGCGCAGGTCGGCCAGGCCGAGGGTGCGCCAGGGCAGGCGGCCGAGGGCGCCGAGATCGCGCGCGCCGCAGGCGCCGATCGGTGTCGAGCCACTGTTGCCGCTGTCCGGACAGGGAAGAAAACCGTAGCCCTCGCCCGGGTGGCGCTCGTCGTAGCTGATCGCATAGCCGATCAGCGCATCGCGCGCCTGCGCCAGCGCCGCCACGCTGCGCGCATGGGCCACTGTGTTGCTGCGCATGCGCAGTTCGCCGCCACCGAGCAGGCTTGCGGCAGCCAGCAACAGGGCAAGCAGCAAGGCCGCGATCAGGGCCTGGCCGCGTACGCGCATGGGCACGCCGAGCGCAGGTTTCATCGCGGGGTCCCGGCCGTGTCGGGGGCTGCCATTGGGGGCCAGTGGTCGCCCACGCGCAGACGCGTGCGGCCGGCGTCGCGTGGCGACAGGCTCAGCGCAGGGCCGGGCGCCAGGCGCAGGCCGGCGCTGGCAGGGTCGGTGAGCTGGCCGTCGACCCACAAGAACACGCGGCCGTCGGGCCGGCGCAGGATACCGTCGATGCGACGGGGAAGGGGGGCGGAATCTTCCGCCGCGAGGTCCGTGGGTGGCGGGGGCGGTAGGGTCGGTTCTTCCTCCGGACTGGGCGCCGCGACGGCGGCGTCCTGTGCGTCGGGCGCCTGCGCGTGGGCCTGGGTGCCGATGTCGTCCTCGCGCCTTGCCTGCAGCGCGCGCAGCCGCGCCGCTGCGGCTTCGGCCGCCGCCGCGTGGGCGGCCTGCGCGGCTGACTGCTGCCAGTACCAGCCGCCGATCGCAGCGGCGCAGACGAGGATCGCCCCCAGCGCCAGCAGCGGGCGCCGCGCGGCTCGTGCCGCTGCGTCCGTGCCGCGGCCCGCGGGCCAGCCCAGGTGCGCGGGGGCGCGACACAGCGCAGGGAGCAGCAGGGCGCTGAGTCCTTCGCCGGTGATGGCGGCGCCGCTTTCGTCGCGCAGCGCGAGCGCGCCGAGCCGTGCCGGATCGATGGCGACGGGCGCGGCTTCGTCCGTTCCCTCGCGAACCCCCTCGCCACCCCCGTTCCCGTCGCGGTCGTCCTGCCGTGTCGGCGCAGTGGCTGTGGCGAGCAGCAGCACGCCGGGCGTCTCGTCCGCCTCGATGCGGCGCTGGGCGCGCAGGTAATCGCGCGTGCGGGCGAGTTCGTGCTGCCAGCCTTGCAGTGCGGCGCCTTCGGCTTCTGCTGGCGGGTACGCACCTTCGACAAGGCGCGAGAACAGCAAGGATCTTCCCGCCAGCAGGCTGATGCGCAGGCCGCTGCGGCTGGCGCCGAGCACGAAGGTGCTGCGTGACGGCCCGGCCTGGCCGAGCGCGGCATGGCGGGTCACGCAGGGGGCGACGACGTGGGCGAGCAGGTGTGCCGCCGACACCACGCGGTCGACCCGGTGGCCCGCGCCGGTCACGGCCTGCAGCCAGGGCTCGACCAGCGCGGGGCGGTTCAGGCCCGAAAACAGGAAGCGCTCGAAGCGCCGGCCGGCCTCGTGGGCGGCGTCGCCGAGCGCGGTGGCGAGCGCGAACTCGGGGCGGGCGAACCAGCTGCCCAGCCGGCGCGCGACCAGGGCGCGCCGGTCCGCGCCGCGCACGCGCGGCAGGTCCTCGATCTCGAAGGCTTCATCTGCGAAGTCGACCAGCACGCGACAGCGCGCAGCCCGCGGCCAGGCCGACAGCCAGGTGGCCAAGGCGGCGTGCTCGCCAGCGCCGAAGCGGGCCACCCGGGCAAGGCTCCGGTCATGCATTTGCCATGCGTCGAGACCGTGCGCGTCGAGCCTGAGGAGCAGGGGGCTGCGCGTCATGGTTCAGACCGGGAGGCGGGTGATGAGGTCGTAGATCGGGCCCAGCACCGCGCTCGCGATCCATAGCAGCAGGCCGCCCATGAGCAGGGTGATGACCGGCTCGGCTGCGGTCTGCAGGCGGGCGATGCCGTCGGCGACGTCGCGCTGGTAGAGGCTGGCAACCTTGGTCAGCGCGTTGTCGAGGGCGCCGGTCTGTTCGCCGAGGCCGAGCATGCGGGTGACGAGCGCCGGGAACACGCCGGCGCTCTCGAACGCTGCCGAGATCGGCCGACCCTGCTCGATGCTGCGGCGCGCATGGCGCAGGCCTTCGCGCAGGGCGAGGTTGCCGGTGGCGTCCTCGCTCGCGCGCAGGGCGTCGATGACGTTGATGCCGGCGGCGTAGAGGGTGGCGAACAGCGCAGCGAAGCGGGCCAGCGCGAGCTTGCGCAGGAGGCTGCCCACCAGCGGCAGGGCGAGCTTGAGGCCATCGGCGCGCACGCGCAGGGCTTCCGAGCGCGCCAGCGCCTGCACGGTGATCGCCAGTGCCGCGGCGATCCCCAGCAGCAATGCCCAGCCCCAGTCGCGCAGCGCATGCGACAGGCCGACCAGCAGGCGGGTCTGCAGCGGCAGGCTCTGGCCGCTGCTGCGCAGCAGCTTCTCGAGTTCGGGCACGACCTGGGTGAGGGCGACGATGACCGCCAGCAGCAGCACGGCGCCCACGATGCTGGGGTAGATCGCGAGGCGGCGGGCGTGGCCGGCGAGTTCTTCCTCGCGGCTCAGCGCCGTGCCGATGTCGCGCACGGCCTGTGGCAGGTGGCCGGCCTGTTCCCCGGCGCGCAGCAGGCTGACGGCCACCGGCGAGAAGGCGGCGGGCTGGCGGGCGGCGGCGTCCGACAGCGGCCGGCCCTGCTCGATGTCGGCGAGCAGGGCGGCGACCACACGCTGCATGCGCAGGTCCTGACTGGCGTCACGCAGCGCGGCGAGGCTTTCGAAGGGCGGCACGCCGGCGGCGAGCAATTGCTCGAGGTGGAAGCAGAACGGGATCAGCTCGCGCCGCGGCACGCGGCGGCGGCCGAGCAGACGCGGGCGGCAGGCCTCGCCATGGATGAGCAGCAGGCCGTGGGCGCGCAGGCGGTGCTCGAGATCATCCAGGTCGATGGCTTCGAGCTGGCCGCGTCGGCGGCGGCCCTCGGCGTCGACGGCGCGGTAGCGGTGCAGCTTCATGCCGGCCGACCCGCAGCCGCGGTGGACGCGGCCAGCGACGCAAGATCGACGACGCGGCCGAGCTCGCTCAGCGAGGTCCTGCCGTCGAGCACGTGGCGCAGGCCGTCCTCGGCCAGGCTGCGGTGGCCGCCGGCACGAGCGGCGGCACGCAGCTCGCCGGGGCTGGCGCGGCGGGCGATGAGCTCGTCGAGGGCGGCGTCCACATGCAGGACCTCCATGATGGCGCGCCGTCCCCGATAGCCGCTGAAGTCGCACGCGGGGCAGCCGGTGGCGTGGTGTAGCACCGGCGGTGGGGCAGCGGGCGCGAGGCCGAGCAGGGCGCATTCGGCGGCAGTGGCGGTGGCCGGTGCGCGGCAGTCGGGGCACAGGCAGCGCACCAGGCGCTGCGACAGGATGCCGGCGAGGTTGCCGGCGAGCAGCTCGGCGTGCAGGCCGATGTCGATCAGGCGTGGCAACGCACCGAACACCGTATTGGCGTGCAGCGTGGCGAACACCTGGTGGCCGGTGAGGGCGGCGCGCAGCGCCATGGTCGCGGTGTCGGCGTCGCGGATCTCGCCCACCAGGATGATGTCGGGGTCCTGGCGCAGCAGGGCGCGCACGCCGTCGGCAAAGTCGAGCCGGCTGGCCTCGCCGACCTGGGTCTGGCGGATCTGGGCGAGCGGATACTCGACCGGGTCCTCGAGCGTCATGATGTTGACCGCCTCGGTGTTGAGGGCATTGAGCATCGAGTACAGGGTGGTGGTCTTGCCGCTGCCGGTCGGGCCGACGACCAGGATCAGGCCCTCTGGGCGGGCGAGGATGCGTGCGAGGCTGGCGGCCTGCGCGGGCGCCAGCCCGAGGGCGTCGAGCGGCACGATGCCCTTGTCGCGGTCGAGGATGCGCAGCACGATGTTCTCGCCGTGCAGCGTGGGCTGGGTGGCGACGCGGTAGTCGATCGGGCGCCCGCCCACGGTGAGGCTGATGCGCCCGTCCTGGGGGCTGCGCGACTCGGCGATGTCCATGCCGGCCATGACCTTCAGGCGCACGACGAGCTCGGGCCAGCAAGCCTTGTGGATCGCCCGCACCTGGCGCAGCGTGCCGTCGATGCGGTGGCGGATGCGCAGGAAGCCGGCCTCGGGCTCGAAATGCAGGTCGGAGGCGCCGCGCGCGGCGGCATCGGCGAGTAGCGCATCGACCAGGCGGACCACGAGTTGGGCGTCGCGCACGTCGGCGCTGCCGCGCTGCTCGAGGGCGCGCACCAGCGCCTCGATCGAGCTGGCCTGGCCGTAGTGCTGGTCGATGGCGCGCCCGAGTTCGCCGTCGCCGGCCAGGCGCAGCTCGATGTGCACGTCGGGACCGAGCTCGCTGCGCAGGCGGTCGAGGGCAACGATGTCGTGGGCGTCGGCCATGGCGACGATGAGGCGGTGGCGGGCGGCGTCGTACTGCAGGGGCAGCAGGCGGTGGCGGCGGGCCAGCGCCTGCGGCACGCGTGCGATGGCGTCGGGGTCGGCCAGTGCGCTCGACAGATCGACGCAGGGCAGGCCGCTGCGCGCGGCAAGCGTCTCGCGCAGCGCCGCCTCGCTGACGAAGCCGAGCTCGACCAGCACGCGGCCGAGCGGCTGCCCGCGCGTGCCCTGTTCGTGAAGGGCGATGCGCAACTGGTCTTCGCCGATGAGGCCGGCGGCGAGCAGGGTCTGACCGATGGGCAGCGGTGCGTTCATGGTTGGTACGCGTCGGCGAGGGGAACTGGCGCCGTGTGCGCCTGCGCGCCGGCGGGGACGAGCAGCGGGCGCAGCGGCAGGGCGGGAAAGTTGCGCTGGCCGGGCGAGGGCGCGCGGGTGAAGAAGTCGGCGTCGGGCAGGTGCTCGGCGTAGGCGGCGAAGTCGGTCTGCGTGCTGGGGTCGTCGATCAGCCGCGGACGCAGGAAGATGAGCAGCTCGGTGCGGCGCACCGCGTTGTCGCGGCGGGTGAACAGCTCGCCCAGAACAGGCAGGTCGCCGAACAGGGGGATGCGGCCGGTGTCGTGGTCGATGCGGTCCTCCATCAGCCCGCCGAGCACCGCGATCTCGCCGCTGCGCAGGCGCAGCATGGACTCGATCTCGCGCGTGCGGATCTGCGGCACGCGGTTGGGGATGTTGCGCAGCGAGGGGTTGGGGTCGTCCTTGAAGCCGGAGATGCCGGAGATGGTCGGGCGCACATTGAGGGTGATGTCGCCGGCGGCGCTGATCTGTGGGGTCACCGACATCACCATGCCGACCGATACCGACTGCGGTGTCGTGGTGGCGGTGATGCGTGACTGCTGGCGGTCGTCGTACTCGGTGGTGGTGCTGTCGACGATGAAGTAAACCACCTCTTCGACGACCTTCAGCATCGCCGTCTGGTTGTTGAGCACGGACAGGCGCGGGCTGGACAGCACCTTGACGGTGCCGAAGGTCTCGAGCAGCTCGAGCTGGATGTCGGTGCTGGCCGACAGGTAGCTGAGCGTGGGCAGGCCGGCCCCGGCGTCGTCGGATCCGCGCGGGCGCACGTTCCAGCCCGGCACGCCGATTCGCGTCCAGTCGATGCCCTGGCGATAGCCGTCGGCGAGGGTGACCTCGACGATGGTGGCCTCGATCATGACCTGGCGCCGTGCTGACTGCTGCACGTGGTCGAGGAAGGCGCGCAGCTGCGCGTGCTGGCGCGCGTTGGCGCGTACCAGCAGCACGCCGCTCTCGCGATTGACCATGACGTCGGCGCTGCGGCAGGGCGCGCCGGCCTCGCCGCCGCAGCGCGGGCCGCCGCCGGCGTCGTCGAGGAGGGTGATCAGGTTGGCCTCGAGCGAGGCCCAGAAGTCGTTGCTGGCGCGGGTCTCGATCTGGGTCACCGAGGCATTGCCGGCGCCGTTCGCACCGCCCTGGGCGAGGGCGCCGGTGGTGGCGATCTGGGTGCTGGTGGCGACCGCGCCGCGCATGTCGCGGCTCAGGTTCACGTAGTCGAGCGGGTAGCTGCGGATGAAGGGGGTGTCGGGGCGCACGGACAGATGGCGGCCACGCAGCTCGTAGCGGATGTCGACCTGGCGGGCGATGCGCTCGAGCAGCGCGGGCAGTGGCTGATCGAGCGCATGCAGGGTGACGCGCCCCTCGATGCCGGCGTGGAGGTCGAGCTCGAGGCCGGCATCGCGGCCGATGGCGAACAGCAGCTCATGCACCGGGATGTCGCGCACCGACACCGAGTAGCCGGCCGGGGAGGGGGCGGCCGGGACGGGGGCTGCCGGCGGCGCGGCGTCATGGGCGGCGGCGGGCGGTGAGGGGGTGGGCGGCTCCGGCGCTGTCACGCTCGTGCTCGCGAGCGTCGCGGCGGGCGTGCGGGGGAGGGGCGCGGCCTGCGCATCGAGGTGTCCGGCCGCCATGCGCGAGGGCTGCAGCGGGGTGCAGGCCGTCGCCAGTGCGACCGCCACCGCGCTCGTCGCGAGGGTAGAAATAAGGTTGATGGGGCGATTCATGATTCGATGCTAATTGCATTTGAACGAAAACGGAATACCTGAATGGAATAATCGCGGGAACGTCGCGGCGCGCCTGTGGTCGGTTGCAAGTGTCTGGAGCAGAACAGCTCTGCTTCCGCAGGGCGTGGCCATGGACTGCGCCTGAGGCGTTGTTGCATTGCAACATCGAAGTCTCGCATCGGCGTGCGCCTCTGTTACAATGCTCAGCTTTTTCCGGACTCTCCGCCCATCGTGTCCTTGTCTGCCGAACATGCCTCTCCGCTGGTCTCGCTGCGCGACGTGCGCTTCGCCTATGGCGAGCGCGAGGTGCTGCGCGGCATCGACCTCAGCGTGCACCGCGGCCAGGTGGTTGCCATCATGGGCGGCAGCGGCTGCGGCAAGACCACCCTGCTGCGCCTGATCGGCGGGCAGTTGCGCGCCAGCGCCGGTACGGTGACGGTCGAGGGGCGGGACGTGGCGGGCATGTCGGCGGCCGAGCTGTATGCGCTGCGGCGGCGCATGGGCATGCTGTTCCAGTTTGGCGCCCTGTTCACCGACATGAACGTGTTCGACAATGTCGCCTTCCCGCTGCGCGAGCACAGCCGTCTGCCCGCCGGCATGGTGCGCGACCTCGTCATGATGAAGCTCGAGGCGGTAGGCCTGCGCGGCGCCGCGGCGCTGCGTCCCGGCGAGTTGTCGGGCGGCATGGCGCGACGGGTGGCGCTGGCACGTGCGGTCGCGCTCGATCCGATGCTGATCCTGTACGACGAACCCTTCGCCGGGCTGGATCCGATCTCGCTCGGCATCATCGGCCAGCTCATCCGCAGCCTCAACGATGCGCTCGGGGCGAGTTCGGTGATGGTTACTCACGATGTGCACGAGTCGCTCGAGATCGTCGATTACATCTATTTCGTCTCCGACGGCCGCATCGTCGCGCAGGGTACGCCGGACGAGATCCGGGCCTCGGCCGACCCCTTCGTGCATCAGTTCGTCAACGCCGAGGCCGACGGCCCGGTCCCCTTCCACTATCCGGCGCCGCCGATCGACAGCCTGCTGGGCGGGGAGCGCGCATGAACGGGTTGTTCAATGGGTTGGCCGCCGGCCTGCGCCAAGTCGGCGAGCTGACCATCAACGGCGTGTGGCGGCTGGGCTTCGCCACCCGCTTCCTGCTTGCGGTGCTGCTCGCCTCCGGGCAGTCGGTGCGACGCATCCATCTCACCATCCGCGAGCTCTACTTCAGCGGCGTGCTGTCGCTGCTGATCATCATCGTATCGGGGCTCTTCGTCGGCCTCGTGCTCGGTCTGCAGGGCTACGACATCCTGCAGCGCTACGGCTCGGCCGACGCGGTTGGCGTGATGGTGGCGCTGTCGCTGCTGCGCGAGCTGGGCCCGGTGATCGCCGGCCTGCTGTTCGCCAGCCGCGCCGGCTCGGCGATTGCGGCCGAGATCGGCCTGATGAAGACGACCGAGCAGTTGAAGGCGATGGACATGATGGCGGTCGATCCGATCGCCCGCGTGGTGGCGCCGCGCTTCTGGGGTGGCGTGCTGTCGATGCCGCTGCTGGCGGCCCTGTTCTCGGCGATGGGGATCTTCGGCGGCTGGCTGATCACGGTCGTGGTCATCGGCGTCGATGACGGCGCCTTCTGGTCGCAGATGCAGTCCGCGGTGGAGTTCCGCTACGACGTGCTGAATGGCGTGATCAAGTCCCTCGTCTTCGGCACCGTGGTGTCGCTGATCGCGGTGTTCGAGGGCTACGACTGCCAGCCGACCGCCGAAGGCGTGTCGCGTGCCATCACCCGCACCGTCGTGACGTCGGCGCTGGCCATCCTAGCGCTCGACTTCGTCCTTACTTCCTTCATGTTCCGGGGTCTATGATGAGTCGTACCACGCTCGACCTGTGGGTCGGCATCTTTGTCGCGCTGGGTTTTGCGGCGCTGATCTTCCTTGCCATGCGCGTGGCCAGTTTCTCGGGTTTCGATGCATCCAACGCCTACCGCGTCGAGGCGCCGTTCGACAACATTGGCGGGCTGAAGGTGCGCGCGCCGGTGAAGAGTTCGGGGGTGCTCGTTGGCCGGGTTGCGGCGATCCGCTTCGATGCCGAGATCTACCGCGCCGTCGTCGAGCTCGAACTCGATGGTCGCTACCAGTTCCCGGCCGATACGACGGCCTCGATCCTGACCTCGGGCCTGCTCGGCGAGCAGTACGTCGGCCTGGAAGCGGGCGCCGACATCGAGATGCTCAAGGGTGGCGATCGTGTGCTGATCACCCAGTCCGCCGTGGTGCTGGAAAAGCTCATCGGCCAGTTCATGTTCGATCGCGCCGCAGACACGCCGGCACAGGCCAGCACGCCCGCACAGTAAGCCGGCGGCAGGTCTCTGGAGATAACAACAATGAAGATGCAATCCCCCGTCAAGCGGCTGGCGGCCCATGCCCGCCTTGCTGCACTCGCGCTGGCGGCGTCGCTGCTGACCGGCTGTGCCACCACCGCCAACCCGGACGATCCGCTCGAGGGTTACAACCGGGCGATGTTCAGCTTCAACGAGCAAGTCGACAAGGTGGTGCTCAAGCCGGCCGCCGAGGTCTATCAGGCGGTGCTGCCGAGCCCGGTGCGCACCGGCGTGGGCAATGTGTTCGGCAACCTGGCCGACCCCTGGATCGGCCTCAACAACCTGCTGCAGGGCAAGGTCGCCGAGGCGATGAGCGACTTCATGCGCTTTGCCTTCAATTCCACCTGGGGCCTGCTCGGCCTGCTCGATATCGCCAGCGAGGCGGGCCTGCCCAAGCACGACGAGGATCTCGGCCAGACCCTGGGACGCTGGGGGGTGGGCGAGGGCGCCTATATCGTGCTGCCGTTCTTCGGTCCCAGTACGGTGCGCGACACCGTCGCCCTGCCGGCCGACATGGCCGGCCGTACGCCGTTCAGCATCGACCACGTGCCGACGCGCAACACCGTCACCGCCACCCGCGTGGTCCACGTCCGTTCGGTCCTCCTTGGCGCCGATCGCACGCTGGAAGAGGCGGCCCTCGACCGCTACGCCTTCGTGCGCGACTTCTATCTGCAGCAACGCCGTTACAAAGTCAGTGATGGCATGCAGGAGCGGGTGTACGAAGATTTCGACGACCTGTCCGCCGCGCCGCTCGGCGACGAGGTCGATTCGGCTGCCGCCGCGGCGGTCGAGCGCCTGGAACTGGTGCCCGACGCCCGGCTCGCCCTCCATGCCAGGGTGCCGTCCGCAACCCCAACCGACATGCAGTAAGACAAAGACATGAAAAAGATTATCGCCCTGTTCTGCTTTCCGCTGTGCCTTCTTTTTGCCGGTCTGGTGCCGGCGGCCGTCGCCAGCGAGGCCAAGGCCCCCGACGTGCTGATTCGCGACGTGACCAACGAGGTGCTCGAGATCGTGCGCACCGACCCCGCCTTGCGCTCGGGTGACACGCGGCGCGTGATCGAACTGGCCGAGGCGCTGGTGCTGCCGCATTTCGATTTTCGTCGCATGACCATGCTCGCCGTCGGTCGCGACTGGCGCGAGGCCACGCCCGAGCAGCAGGGGCGCCTGATCGAGGCCTTCCGCACCTTGCTCGTGCGCACCTACGCCAATGCCTTCACTCAGTACCGCGATGAACGGGTCGTGTTTCCGCCCTCGCGCTACGCCGCCGCCGACACCCGCGTGCAGATCCGTACCGAGGTCGTGCGTCCTGGCGCGCAGCCGATCGGTATCGACTACATGCTCGAGAAGGGCGAACAGGGCTGGAAGGTCTTCGACGTGGTGGTTGCCGGGGTGAGCCTGGTCACCAACTACCGCAGCAGCTTCACCCAGGAGATCCGCAACGGCGGCATCGACGGCCTGATCCGCTCGCTCGAGGCGCGCAATAGTTCGCTCGCCGACGAGCAGGGGCTGGGCACCGCCGACGGGGCGCGCGCGTCGTGACTGCAGGTGCGGGAAGCGTGTTTGCGCCGGCTGGCGAGCTGACCATGCTCGCCGCGCCCGCGTTTCTCGAGGAGGGCCGGCAGCGGGCGCAGCGCGGCGATCTGGTCGTCGATTTTTCGCAGGTCACGGTGGCGGACTCCGCGGCGCTCGCGCTGCTGCTCGACTGGTTGCGTGCCGCCCGTGCCGCCGGCCACCGGCTGTCGGTGCGTGCGCTGCCGGAGGGCATGGCCAGCCTCGCACGCCTCTACGGTATCGAGTCGCTATTGCCGCTCGAGGCCGGCGCATGAGCGTTCCGGCCATCCGCATCCACGGGGTCACCAAGCACTATGGGTCGCTGAAGGCTCTTGGCGGCGTCGACCTGGAGATCGGCCAGGGCGAGTTCTTCGGCCTGCTCGGCCCCAATGGCGCCGGCAAGACCACCCTGATCTCTGCCCTGTCGGGGCTCGTGCGCGCGGACACCGGCAGCCTCGAGATCATGGGCCACGACGTGGTCGGCGACTATCGCAACGCCAGGCGCAATCTGGGCGTGGTGCCGCAGGAGCTGGTGTTCGATCCGTTCTTCTCGGTACGCGAGCTGCTGCGCATGCAGTCGGGCTATTTCGGCATCCGCAACAACGACGACTGGATCGACGAAATCCTCGCCAGCCTCGACCTCAGCCACAAGGCGCAGGCCAACATGCGCGCGCTGTCGGGCGGCATGAAGCGGCGCGTGCTGGTGGCGCAGGCGCTGGTGCACCGGCCGCCGGTGATCGTGCTCGACGAGCCGACCGCAGGCGTCGATGTCGAGCTGCGCCAGGGCCTGTGGCAGTTCGTCCGCAAGCTCAATCGCGACGGCCACACCATCGTGCTCACCACGCACTACCTGGAAGAGGCCGAGACCCTGTGCGGGCGCATCGCTATGCTCAAGGCCGGCAAGGTGGTGGCGCTCGACACCACGGAAAATCTGTTACGGCGTTTTGCCACCCACAGTCTGCGGGTGAAGGTGGACCAGCCGGCCGCCGCGCTGGCCGTGGGCGGCAGCGAGGATGCCGATGGCTGGATCGCGTTCGCCTTCGATTCCTACGCGGCGGTCGAGGATCTGCTCGCCCGTCTGCGCGAAGCAGGCGCCGGCGTGAGGGAGCTGCAGCTTGGCGAGCCCGATCTCGAGCGCGTCTTCGTAGAGGTGATGCATCGTGCTTGAGACCCCGTCCCGCCCCACGGCCCCCCGCATCGAGCCGATGCCGGCCGAGTCGCCGCTGACCGGCTTTCGCACCCTGCTGTACAAGGAGACCCTGCGCTTCTGGAAGGTCAGCTTCCAGACCGTCGCCGCGCCGGTGCTCAATGCGCTGCTGTTCCTACTCATTTTCTCGCACGTGCTCGATCGCCACGTGACCGTGTATGGCGACGTCGCCTACACCAGCTTCCTGGTGCCCGGCCTGGTGATGATGTCGGTGCTGCAGAACGCCTTTGCCAACAGCTCGTCCTCGCTGATCCAGAGCAAGATCACCGGCAACATCATTTTCGTGCTGCTGCCGCCGCTGTCCTACCGCGAGTTCTATGCCGCCTACGTCATCGCCTCCATCCTGCGCGGGCTGATGGTGGGGCTCGGCGTGCTGCTGGTGGCGGCGCTGTTCGTCGAGGTGCCGATGGCCCATCCGCTGTGGGTGCTGACCTTCGCCCTGATGGGCGGGGCGATCCTGGGCTCCTTCGGCGTCATCGCCGGCATCTGGGCGGACAAGTTCGACCAGCTTGCCGCCTTCCAGAACTTCCTCATCATGCCGCTGACGATGCTGTCCGGGGTGTTCTACTCAATCCACTCGCTGCCGCCGTTCTGGCAGGAGGTGTCGCATTTCAACCCGTTCTTCTTCATGATCGACGGGTTCCGCTACGGCTTCTTCGGTCAATCGGACACTTCGCCCTGGCTGTCGCTCGGCGTGGTGAGCGTCTGTTTCGTCGTACTCGCGGCGCTCACCCTGGCGATGCTGGCCCGGGGTTACAAGCTGCGTTCGTAAAGGATTCACAACATGTTTGAAGCAAGCGAAGTCAAGCGCCTGATCGAGCAGGGCCTGCCCTGCGAGCTGGTCGTCATCGAAGGCGAGGACGGTGTGCATTTCCGCGGCATCGTGGTCAGCGCCGCCTTCGAGGGCAAGCCCAAGGTGCGCCAGCACCAGGCGGTGTATGCCACCCTCGGCCGCCTGATGGGCAACGAGATCCATGCCCTGCAGCTGCAGACCTTCACTCCCGCGCAGTGGGAAGAAGGTCGCGGCGAACTGGGGATGTGATCGCCTGATGGACAAGCTGCTGATCGAAGGCGGTGCCCGCCTGACGGGCGAGATCGCCATTTCCGGCGCAAAGAATGCCGCGCTGCCCATCCTGTGCACGGCTCTGCTGACCGCGGAGCCGGTGACTTATACCAATGTGCCGCAACTGAAGGACATCGGCACCCTGCTCGAGCTGCTCGGGCAGATGGGGGTGAAGGTCGAGCGTGCGGGCGATACCGTCACGCTCGATGCCTCGGGGCTGAACAACCCGGTCGCGCCCTACGACATGGTCAAGACCATGCGCGCCTCCATCCTCGTGCTCGGACCGCTGGTGGCGCGCTGCGGCGAGGCGCGGGTGTCGCTGCCCGGTGGCTGCGCGATCGGCGCGCGGCCGGTGGACCAGCACATCAAGGGCCTGCAGGCGATGGGCGCCGAGGTGCGCGTCGAGCATGGCTATGTGCATGCGACCGTGCCGCGCCTGAAGGGCGCGCGCCTGTTTACCGACATGGTGACGGTGACCGGCACCGAGAACCTGATGATGGCCGCGGTGCTGGCTGACGGCGAGACCGTGATCGAGAATGCCGCGCGCGAGCCCGAGGTGGTCGACCTGGCCAACTGCCTGGTGGCGATGGGCGCGCAAGTCTCGGGTGCCGGCAGCGACGTGATTCGCATCCGCGGCGTCGAGCGCCTGCATGGCGCGACCCACCGCATCATGCCCGACCGCATCGAGACCGGCACCTATCTGTGTGCGGCGGCCGCCACCGGCGGCTCGGTGCGGCTCACCGGCACCTCGTCCTGCTACCTCGACGCGGTGATCGACAAGCTGATGGACGCCGGCTGCGAGATCGTTTCAGAGCGCGACGCGATCCGCCTGTCGGCGCCGGCGCGGCTCAACGCAGTGAGTCTGCGCACCGCGCCCTATCCGGCCTTCCCGACCGACATGCAGGCGCAGTTCATGGCGATCAACTGCGTGGCCAACGGCGTGGCGATGATTCGCGAGACCATCTTTGAGAACCGCTTCATGCATGCGGTCGAACTGCAGCGCCTGGGGGCCGACATCCGCATCGATGGCAATACCGCAGTGGTGCAGGGGGTGGTCAGGCTCGAAGGCGCGACGGTGATGGCGACCGACCTGCGTGCGTCGGCCTCGCTGGTGGTGGCCGGCCTGGTGGCCGAAGGCGAGACCACCATCGAGCGCATCTACCATCTCGACCGCGGCTACGAGCGGCTGGAAGAGAAGCTGGCCGCGCTGGGGGCCAAGGTCAGGCGCCTCGCCTGAGGTGCTCCCTACAGGGTGAGAACGACAGAAAGGGGGCGCCAGGCCCCCTTTCTGTCGTTCTCGGCGCTCGCCGGCTGTGTGGCCGGCGCGACCGTTGTTTACAACTCGTACTGGCCGTTGGCTTCCGGCTGCCAGGTCACCTCCAGCACCTTGAGGCGGATCAGCTTGCCGTCGGTCCCCTTCCAGTCGATCGACTGGCCGGCAGACAGGCCGAGCAGCGCGCTGCCGGCGGGCGAGAAGATCGACACGCGGTGGGCGGCGGCGTCGGCATCCTTCGGGTAGGCGAGGGTGAGCTCGTACTCGCGGCCGGTGCCTTCCTCGACGAAGCGCGCGCGGGCGTTCATCGTGATGACGTCCGCCGGCATCTCCTGCGGCTCGCGTACGTCGGCGCGCTCGAGTTCCTCGCGCAAGCCGTCGAGGTCGCTGCGGCTGCGGAAGGCGGGGAGGGTCAGCAGACCCTCGAGACGCTCGAGGTCGCTGCTGGAGACGATGATCGACGGTTTCATGCTGTGGGTTTCCTGCTCGAAGTGCGCGCCGGTGCTGCGGCGAAACAAAAGAAAAGGCCGAACCGCCACCTGCGGTTCAGCCACTTGTGCCGAAGGTTAACAGAAGCGGCGCCGGGTTACAATGCAGGGTCCTCACGATCAAGGCTTTTCACGTGTCCAGCATCACGCTCGCCCTTTCCAAGGGGCGCATCTTCGAAGAGACGCTGCCGCTGCTCGCCGCCGCCGGCATCGTGCCCACCGACAATCCCGAGTCCTCGCGCAAGCTCATCATCGGCACCAACCGGCCCGAGGTGCGCCTGGTCATCGTGCGCGCGACCGACACGCCGACCTACGTTCAATATGGCGCGGCCGACCTCGGGATTGCCGGCAAGGACGTGCTGATCGAGCATGGCGGCGGCGGTTTGTATCAGCCGCTCGACCTCAACATCGCCAAGTGCCGCCTGTGCGTCGCGGTGCAAAAGGGCTTCGACTACGCTGCGGCGATCCGGCCAGGCGGGCGTATCCGCGTCGCCACCAAGTACATCAACGCAGCCAAGGCCCACTTTGCCGGCAAGGGCATGCATGTCGACCTGATCAAGCTCTATGGCTCGATGGAGCTCGCGCCCCTGGTCGGGCTGGCCGACGCCATCGTCGACCTGGTGTCCACCGGCGGCACGCTGCGTGCCAACAACCTGGAGGAGGTCGAGGACATCATGCCGATCAGCTCGCGCCTGATCGTCAACCAGGCTTCGCTCAAGCTCAAGCGCGAACTGCTGCAGCCGGTGCTCGACGCCTTCGCCGGTGCGATCAAACCGTAAGGAACGCATCATGAGCCAGACTCCGATCCGCCGCCTTGACGCGCACGAACCCGAATTCCTGTCCACGCTCGATGCCTTGCTCGCCTTCGAGTCCGAGGCCGACGAGCGCATCGATACCGCAGTGACCGAGATCCTGCGCGCGGTGCGCAGCACCGGTGATGCCGCGGTGGTCGAATACACCCGCCGTTTCGACGGCCTCGACGTGCACTCGATGGCGGCCCTGGAGCTGCCGAAAGCCGAGCTCCACCGCGCGCTCGACAGCCTGTCGTCCGAACAGCGCGAGGCGCTCACGATCGCCGCCGACCGCGTTCGCATCTACCACGAGCGCCAGAAAGGCGAGTCCTGGGAGTTCACCGAGGCCGACGGCACCCGCCTGGGGCAGAAGGTCACGCCGCTCGATCGCGTCGGCCTCTACGTGCCGGGCGGGCGCGCGTCCTACCCGAGTTCGGTGCTGATGAACGCGATCCCGGCCAAGGTCGCGGGCGTCGGCGAGCTGATCATGGTCGTGCCCACGCCGCGCGGCGAGAAGAACCCGTTGGTGCTGGCGGCGGCGGCGATCACCGGTGTCGACCGCGTGTTTACCATCGGCGGCGCGCAGGCGGTGGCGGCGCTGGCCTACGGCACGCAGACCATCCCGCAGGTGGACAAGATCGTCGGTCCGGGCAATGCCTTCGTGGCCGAGGCCAAGCGGCGCGTGTTCGGCACCGTCGGCATCGACATGGTCGCCGGGCCCTCCGAGGTGCTGATCATCTCGGACGGCTCGGGCCACGCCGACTGGGTGGCGATGGACCTCTTCGCCCAGGCCGAGCACGACGAGCTCGCGCAGTCCATCCTGCTGTGCACCGATGCCGACTTCATCGACGCGGTGCACGCGGCGATCGACCGCCTGCTGCCGACCATGCCGCGTCGCGACACGATCGCAAAGTCGCTCGCCAGGCGCGGCGCGCTGATCCATGTAGACAGCCTCGAGCAGGCCTGCGCTCTCGCCAACCGCATCGCGCCCGAGCACCTGGAGTTGTCATTGGACAACGCCGAGGCCTGGATCGATCACATCCGCCATGCCGGCGCGATCTTCGTTGGCCATTGGGCGGTCGAGGCGCTCGGCGACTATTGCGCCGGACCCAACCACGTGCTGCCGACCATGCGCAGCGCGCGCTTCTCGTCGCCGCTGGGCACCTACGACTTCCAGAAGCGCACCAGCATCGTGAATATCTCGCAGGCCGGCGCCCAGCACCTGGGCAAGGTGGCGTCCATCCTCGCCCACGGCGAAGGCCTGCAGGCGCACGCGCGCTCGGCGGAGATGCGACTGAAGCTTTGAGTTGGCTTGCGGCGGCGTTGCCGGCGGATCGAGGCGACGCCGCCGGCGAGTCCGAAGCGGGCTCAGCGGGCGAGGATGTCCTTCAGGGCCGCGACCAGAATGCTGCACTGTTCATCCGTGCCCACCGTGATGCGCATGAACTGGTCGATGCGCGCCGCCTTGAAGTGGCGCACGATGATCGCGCGCTTGCGCAGTTCGGCGGTGAGTTCGGCGCCGTCATGCCGCGGATGCCGGGCGAAGATGAAGTTCGCCGCCGAAGGCAGGACCTCGAAGTCAAGCGCCTGCAGGTCGGCGACCAGCTTTTCCCGGGTCGCGACCACCTTGGCGCAGCTGGCGCGGAAATAGTCGTCATCCTCGACCGAGGCGACCGCGCCGGCGATCGCGAGGCGGTCGAGCGGGTAGGAGTTGAAGCTGTTCTTGACCCGCTCGAGCGCTTCGACCAGCCCCGCGTCGCCCACTGCGTAGCCCACGCGCAGGCCTGCCAGCGAGCGGCTCTTGGAGAAGGTGTGGGTGACGAGCAGGTTGGGGTAACGATCGACCAGCGCGACCGCGCTGTCGCCGCCAAAATCGACGTAGGCCTCATCGACCAGCACCACCGCATCCGGATTGCCGGCGACGATGCGCTCGACCTCGGACAGGGCCAGCAGGCGCCCGGTGGGCGCGTTCGGGTTGGGAAAGATGATCGCGCCGGCGCGCTCGTTGCCGTGCGGCAGGTAGTCCTCGACGCGGATCGAGAAATCCTCGGCGAGGGGAATGGCGCGGTGTGTCACGCCGTACAGCCCGCAATAAACCGGGTAGAAGCTGTAGGTGATGTCGGGGAAGCACAGCGGCCGGTCGTGCTTGAGCAGGCCCATGAAAGCATGCGCGAGCACCTCGTCCGAGCCATTGCCGACGAAGATCTGCGCCGGCTGGACGCCGTGGTGGCGGGCGAGGGCGGCCTTGAGGGCGTCGGCGTTGGGGTCGGGATACAGGCGCAGGCCGTCGCCGGTGGCCGCGCGGATGGCTTCCAGCGCCTTGGGCGAGGGGCCACACGGGTGTTCGTTGGTGTTGAGCTTGACCAGGTTGTCGAGCTTGGGCTGTTCGCCCGGCACATAGGGGGTCAGGCCGTGGACGACGGCGCTCCAGAAGCGGCTCATGGCGGTGTCTGCTGAGTGGGTTCGGGTGGCAGGTCGGCGACGCGATAGCGCCAGGCGCGACCGCTGCATAGGCTGCGCGTTGCAGCCATTTTGCCGCGCGATGTTATCATGGGCCGCTGGAAACCCTTTGGCTGGTAGTCTCTCATGCGGCAAGCAGAAGTCACTCGCAACACCCTCGAAACAAAGATCACCGTGCGCATCGATCTCGATGGCAGCGGCCAGGGCAAGCTCGATACCGGCGTGCCCTTCTTCGATCACATGCTCGACCAGATCGTGCGTCACGGCCTCATCGATCTCGACATCCACTGCGAAGGTGATACCCACATCGACGACCACCACACGGTCGAGGATGTCGGGATCACGCTGGGGCAGGCCTTCGCCAAGGCCGTCGGCGACAAGAAGGGCCTGCGTCGCTATGGTCATGCCTACGTGCCGCTCGACGAGGCGCTGTCGCGCGTGGTGGTGGATTTCTCCGGCCGCCCGGGCCTGCACTATTTCGTGAACTATACCCGCGCCCGCATCGGCAACTTCGATGTGGATCTGGCGCGCGAGTTCTTCCAGGGTTTCGTGAACCACGCTGGCGTCACCGTCCACATCGACAACCTGCGTGGCGACAACGCTCACCACCAGTGCGAGACGGTGTTCAAGGCCTTTGCGCGCGCGCTGCGCATGGCGGCGGAGCGTGACGAGCGTGCGGCGGGCACCATTCCCTCGACCAAGGGCGCGCTCTGATTCCTCCCTTCCTGCGGCGACCACGCGCCGTCGTCGTCCCCCTGAATAGCGAGTCAAGCCGATGACCAGCGTGGCCATCATCGATTACGGCATGGGCAACCTGCGCTCGGTCGCCAAGGCGATCGAGCACGTGGCGCCCGGCCACGACGTCTTCGTGACCTCCGATCCGGCGCGCGTCGCCGCGGCCGAACGCGTCGTCTTTCCCGGCCAGGGGGCGATGCCCGACTGCATGCGCGAACTCGACGCCCGCGGTCTGCGCCCTGCGGTGCTGGCGGCCGCGGCGGAGAAGCCCTTCCTCGGCATCTGCATCGGCCAGCAGATGCTGTTCCAGCACAGCGCCGAGGGCGATGTGCCCGGGCTCGGCATCCTGCCGGGCGAAGTCGTGCGCTTTCCCGACGAGCGCATGCGGGCTGCCGACGGCAGCCGCCTGAAGGTGCCGCACATGGGCTGGAACGAGGTCTGGCAGTCTGCGCCGCACCCGCTGTGGGACGGCATTCCGGACGGCGAGCGCTTCTACTTCGTGCACAGCTACTTCGTCGCGCCCGCCGACGCCTCGTTGACCGCGGCCGAGACCGACTATGGCCTGCGCTTTACCAGTGCGGTAGCGCGGGCTAATATCTTCGCGGCCCAGTTCCACCCGGAAAAGAGCGCCGCGGCCGGCCTCCGGCTTCTTGCAAATTTCATCCGCTGGCAGCCCTGAGCGCCGACGGCCCGTCTCACGACTCCGCCCCACCTGAACTGATCCCCGTATGTTGCTGATCCCCGCCATCGACCTCAAGGACGGTCACTGTGTTCGCCTGAAACAGGGCGAAATGGACGACGCCACGGTGTTTTCCGAAGACCCGGGTGCCATGGCGCGCCACTGGCTCGACGCCGGCGCCCGTCGCCTGCACCTGGTGGACCTCAATGGCGCCTTTGCCGGCAAGCCCAAGAACGGCGCAGCCATTCGCGCCATCACCGACGTCGTCGGCGAGGACATCCCGGTGCAGCTCGGTGGCGGCATCCGCGACCTCGACACCATCGAGCACTACCTCGACAACGGCATCAGCTACGTCATCATCGGTACTGCCGCCGTCAAGAACCCCGGCTTCCTGCACGACGCCTGCAGCGCCTTCCCCGGCCACATCATCGTCGGCCTGGATGCCAAGGACGGCAAGGTGGCAGTCGACGGCTGGTCCAAGCTCACCGGCCACGACGTCGTTGATCTGGCGAAAAAGTTCGAGGACTACGGTGTCGAGTCGGTGATCTACACCGACATCGGTCGCGACGGCATGCTGTCGGGTGTCAATATCGAGGCCACCGTGCGCCTGGCGCGCGCGCTGCGCATCCCGGTCATCGCCAGCGGTGGCATCACCGACATGCGAGACATTGACGCGCTGTGCGCGGTCGAGGACGAAGGCATCCTCGGTGCCATCACCGGGCGCGCGATCTACGAGGGCACGCTCGACTTCGCCGCCGCCCAGGCACGTGCGGACGAGCTCAACGGTGTGACCGAATGATGCTCTCCTGCGAGCGCCGCTGATGCTGGCCAAGCGCATCATTCCCTGCCTGGACGTGAAGTCCGGGCGCGTGGTCAAGGGCGTCAATTTCGTCGAGTTGCGCGATGCCGGTGATCCGGTCGAGATCGCCCGTCGCTACGACGAGCAGGGCGCCGACGAGATCACCTTCCTCGACATCACCGCCAGTTCCGACGATCGCGACATCATCCTGCACGTGGTCGAGCAGGTGGCCGAGCAGGTCTTCATTCCGCTCACCGTCGGTGGCGGCGTACGGGTGGTCGAGGATGTGCGCCGGCTGCTCAACGCCGGCGCCGACAAGGTCAGCATGAACACTGCGGCGGTGAATAACCCGCAGCTGGTGCATGACGCGTCGAGCAAGGTCGGCAGCCAGTGCATCGTGGTGGCGATCGACGCCAAGCAGACCGCACCCGGCAAGTGGCAGGTGTTCACCCATGGGGGGCGCAACAACACCGGGCTGGACGCCATCGAATGGGCGCGTAGGGTCGAGTCCCTTGGTGCGGGCGAGATCCTGCTCACGAGCATGGACCGCGACGGCACCAAGAGCGGTTTCGACCTCGCGCTGACGCGCGCGGTGTCGGACGCGGTGCGCATCCCGGTGATCGCCAGCGGTGGCGTCGGCACCCTCGAGCACCTGGCCGAGGGCGTGTCCGAGGGCCGCGCCGACGCCGTGCTGGCGGCGAGCATCTTCCATTTCGGACAGCACACCGTGCGCGAGGCCAAGGAGCTGATGCGTGCGCGCGGCATCGAGGTGCGGCTGTGAGCACGAGCACGCGCTGGTTGAACGAGGTCAAGTGGGACGAGCACGGCCTGGTGCCGGTGATCGCGCAGGAAGCGGCCAGCGGCGACGTGCTGATGTTCGCGTGGATGAACCGCGAGGCCTTGCAGCGTACCGCCGAGACCGGCGAAGCCATCTACTGGTCACGTTCGCGCCGTAAGCTGTGGCACAAGGGCGAGGAGTCCGGCCATGTGCAGAAGGTGCTCGACATCCGCATCGACTGCGACAACGACGTGGTGCTGCTCAGGATCGAGCAGGTCGGTGGCATCGCCTGCCACACCGGTCGGCATAGCTGCTTCTTCCAGAAGTATTTCGCCGACGGCCACTGGGAGGCCGTCGAACCGGTTTTGAAAGACCCGCAGGAGATCTACAAATGATCGATATCGAAGTGCTGCGTCGCGTGTCCGATACCCTGGTTGCGCGCAAGAAGGCCGATCCGGATTCCTCCTACGTTTCCAGCCTGTATGAGAAGGGCACGGACGCGATCTGCAAGAAGGTCGCCGAAGAAGCCGCCGAGACCATCATGGCGGCCAAGGACCAGGACAGGTTGCATCTGGTGTGGGAGGTCACCGATCTGTGGTTTCACTCGATGGTGCTGCTCGCCCACCAGGGCCTGTCGGTCGATGACGTGCTGGCCGAGTTCCGCCGCCGCGAAGGCGTGTCGGGGATCGATGAGAAGAGGTCGCGCGCGGCCCAAGAGGCCGGGGCATGAGCGACTGCCTCTTCTGCCGCATCGTCCGTGGCGAGATCCCGTCGAAGAAGGTGTACGAGGACGAGCACGTGTTCGCCTTTCACGACATTCACCCGGTCGCGCCGGTGCATGTCCTGGTGGTGCCGAAGCTGCACGTCGACTCGATGGCGCAGCTGTCGGCGGAACACGAGATGGCGATGGGGCGTCTCATGGTTGCAGCGGGGCAGATCGCGCGTGAGCAGGGTTGCACGAACGGCTTCCGGACCATCGTCAACACCGGAAGAGTGGGTCTACAGGAGGTGTATCATCTGCACCTCCACATTCTGGGCGGCCCCGATCCCCTGCCGCCCATGTTGAAGCGTTAAGGAGAGCGGTATGGGTTCTTTCAGCATCTGGCACTGGCTGATCGTGCTGGTCATCGTCCTGCTGGTGTTCGGCACCAAGAAGCTGCGCAACATCGGCTCTGACCTCGGCGGAGCCGTGAAGGGCTTCAAGGAGGGCATGAAGGAGGGTGACGCGACCGCCTCCGGGGACAGTACCCAACAGAAGATCGTCAATGGCGAGACCATCGAGGGCGAGGCGCGCGAGAAGGTCGACAAGACCCGCAGCTGATCCTCTCGCGTCTCGATGCAACAGGGGCGCCCTGACGGGAGCGCCCCTTCGTTTTCCTGCGGACCGCCAGCGGCGGTGCGCGTCTCGAGCGGGCAGACATGTTCGATTTCGGTTTTAGTGAACTCATGGTGATCGGCGTCGTGCTGCTGATCGTGGTCGGGCCCGAGCGCCTGCCCAAGGTCGCCCGCACCGCCGGCCATCTGCTCGGGCGAGTGCAGCGCTACGTATCGGACGTCAAGTCGGACATCCAGCGCGAGATGCAGCTCGAGGAGCTCAAGAAGCTTCAGGAACAGGTCAAGCAGCAGGCGCAGGAGCTCGAGTCTTCCGTGCGCTCGGGTGTGTCCAGCATCGAGTCCGAGGTCGGGCGCACGACGGAAGAGTTGCGTTCGATGCTGCCGGATGGCGCCGCCGCCGGCCCCAATGCAGCCGAGGCGCTGAGCGGCAATCAGCTGCTGGCCCAGGATCGTGCGGAGAAGGCCGATGACGGTCCGCAACTCGAACTCGGCCTCGATTCCTCGGCGCGCCCGGGCCCCACTGCAGACAAGACACAGGCATGAGTGCACAACAGGAAACCTTCATCGCCCACCTCATCGAGCTGCGCGATCGGCTGATTCGCGCCCTGCTTGCGGTCGTGGTCGTCTTCGTCTGCCTGATGCCCTGGGCTGGTGACATCTACGACATCCTCGCGCGGCCGATGATGAACACCCTCCCGGAGGGCACGAACATGATCGCTACCGGCGTCGTGACACCGTTCTTCGTGCCGGTGAAGGTGACCATGATGGTGGCCTTCGTGATGGCGCTGCCGTGGGTGCTCTACCAAGCATGGGCCTTCATTGCGCCCGGCCTGTACGCCCACGAGAAGCGCCTGGCGCTGCCGCTGGTGCTGGGCAGCACGCTGCTGTTCCTGATCGGCATGGCTTTCTGCTACTTCTTCGTGTTCGGCATGGTGTTCAAGTTCATCGCCGAGTTCGCGCCCAAGAGCATCGTGCCGGCGCCTGACATCGAGCAGTACCTGTCCTTCGTGATGTCGATGTTCATGGCCTTCGGCATCACCTTCGAGGTGCCGGTGGCGGTGATCCTGATGGTCAAGGCCGGCATCGTGGATGTGGCCAAGCTCAGGGAGGCGCGACCCTACGTCATCGTGGGCGCCTTCGTGATTGCCGCGATCGTGACGCCGCCCGACGTGATCTCGCAGTTCATGCTCGCCGTGCCGATGTGCCTGCTGTACGAACTGGGCATCGTGCTGGCGGGCATGATGAGCAAGCCGTCGCCGCGGCAGGAGGCGGCCGCCGACTACGTGCCGCCCTCGATCGCGGACATGGACAAGGAACTCGACCGCATCGAAGCCGACGAGCGCAAGGGCAGGGGCGGCTGAGCGGCGACCACGGCGCGGGGCCGCCTGCGCGCCCCGCGCCGTGGCGGGCTCAGCGGGTGGCGACCGGCGGCGGGCGGCGCCCGACGGCGACCTTCAACTCCAGCTCCTGAGCACCGCGCCGCACGCGAAACACCACTTCCTGACCAGGCGGCACCGCCGCCACCATGTCGAGCATCGCGCGTGGGTCGCGCACCGCCTTGCCGTCGAGGGCGATCAGCACATCGCCCGGTCGTACGCCGGCGCGTTCGGCCGGGCTGCCGCGCAGCACGCCGGCGATGAGTGCGCCGCGCGCATCGGCGTAGCCGAAGGATTCGGCAAGCTCAGGCGTCAGGTCCTGGATCTCAACGCCGACCCAGCCGCGCACGACCTCGCCGCGGGCGACGATCTGCTCGAGCACATTGCGCGCAATCGACACGGGGATGGCGAAGCCGATGCCGAGCGAACCGCCCGAGCGCGAGTAGATGGCGGTGTTGATCCCCACCAGGTGTCCGGCGCTGTCGACGAGAGCACCACCCGAGTTTCCCGGGTTGATGGCGGCGTCGGTCTGGATGTAGTTCTCGAAGGTGTTGATGCCGAGCTGGCTGCGCCCGAGCGCCGACACGATGCCCATCGTCACTGTCTGGCCGACGCCGAAGGGGTTGCCGATGGCGAGCACGACATCGCCGACACTCAGGCTCTCGCTGGCGGAAAAAGTGATCGCCGGCAGCGTGTCGCCGGCCTCGAGCCGGAGTACGGCAAGATCGGTCTCGGGGTCGCGGCCGATGAGCTGGGCAGGAAACTTGCGGCCATCGTTGAGCGCAACCTCGATCTCGTCGGCCGTCTCGATGACGTGGTTGTTGGTCAGCACATAGCCGTCGGGGCTGACGATGACGCCCGAGCCGAGGCCGGATTCGCGCTGGCTCGGGCCGTTGTCGGGGCGCTCGCCGAAGAAGTGGCGAAACAGGGGGTCATCGAACAGCGGGTGGCGCTGGCTGCGGCCAGCCTTGGTGGTGAAGACATGGACCACCGCCGGCATGGACTGCTGGGCCGCCGGGGCGTAGGAGCCGGCGGCGGCCGCGCGTTCGCCGCCGGCAGGTGCTTCCAGGATCGCCACCACCGCTGCGGGCGTGGCGTTGCGCAGCCACTCGGGCTTGAGCGTGTTGAGCACGAACAGCACGGCCACGCTGACGGTCACGGCCTGCGCGAAGATGAGCCACAAGCGGCGCATAATGTTGAACTCTAGGTACGAGGGCCTCGTAAGGGCCGGCAGGGCCGCGACAGGAACGCCTGCCGGTCGCACGAGGTGAAGGAGGCGGCATGCAACTCATCGAGCTCAGGAACTATCTCGACACTCTGCTCGACGCTTCACGGCTGAAGGATTATTGCCCAAACGGTCTGCAAGTGGAAGGACGCCCCGAGGTGGCGCGCGTGCTGTGCGGCGTGACCGCCAGCCAGGCCCTGCTCGACCGGGCGGTCGCCGGCGGCTATGACGCGGTGTTCGTGCATCACGGCTATTTCTGGAAAGGCGAGGATGGCACCATCACCGGCTTTCGTCGCCAGCGCCTGCGTACGCTGCTCGCCAACGATATCAGCCTGTTTGCCTACCATCTGCCGCTCGACGTGCACCCGGAGCTGGGCAACAACGCGCAGCTCGGCAGGCTGATGGGCTGGCAGGGCGAGGCGCGCTTCGCGGACCAGGAGCTGGGCTGGATCGGCCGTCCGGCGGCGGGCGCGGACGGGGAGACGGCAGCATGCATTGCGCGCTCGGTCGCCGCCCGCCTCGGGCGCGATCCACTGCTGGTTGGCGACGGCGATCGCGTGGTGCGCCGCGTCGCCTGGTGCACCGGTGGCGCGCAAGGCTATTTCGAGCAGGCCATCCTGGCGGGGGCGGACCTCTACGTCTCGGGTGAGATCTCCGAGCAGACCGTGCATCTTGCGCGCGAGACGGGCGTGCCTTACATCGCCGCCGGCCATCACGCCACCGAGCGCTATGGTGCTCGCGCGGTGGCCGCGCACCTGCGCGAGCGGCTCGGCCTCGCGACCGAGTTCGTCGACCTCGACAATCCGGTCTGATCGGGGCCGCAGGGCGGACAGCGGGGCGCTTCAGCGGCGCGTCGTGTAGTTGCCCGACTCCGGCTGGTAGGGGCCAAGTTCCTCTTCGAGGATCGCCGACAGCAGCAGGATCTCGTCGATTACGGTGAAGGGAAAGCCGGCGCGCGTGCCTTCGCGATTGTCGCGTAACAGCAGCTGCACGTAGCGCTGGCAGGCGGTCGTGCGCCAGCATTGTTGCAGGGTCTCGATGATGTGCGGCAGATCTTCCAGGCTGGTGCGCGATGCGCGCAGGCTGTCGTAGTTCTGCCAGTTGACTGCGTTCACGTTGAAGGTCTTGTTCAGCTCCCGTGCGATGGCGTCGAACTCGCTTCGCAAGCCGGCAGCACGATAGACCTCGAGCAGCTTGAGCCAGGGCGTGACCGCCTGCTTCGGATTGCCCCGGATGAATTCGGCCAGGGTTTCTGCGGCACCGTGCATGCGTCCGAAGCTCATCATGATGTCCGCCAGCTCGACCGCGGACTTGTGCTCTTCGTTCGGCGCCCGCTCGGCGTCGCCGCTGACGAGGATCGGGGTCTCGACCGCCGCGACCGATGGCGGCTCCCAGTCGACGACCGACTTTGTGACGTTGGCGTGCGCAGCTTGGGTGGCGACGGCGGCGCCTGACTTCAGCACGCCCGCCGTGGACAAGGCTGACGCGGTCGTCGGCTGGGTGCTCGCCGTCACGCGCTGGCGGTCTGACGGCGGGGCGTTGACGGTGCGCCGACGCAGCAACAGCAGGGTCAGCAGCAGGGCGGCCAGCGCCAGCCCGCCGAGCAGATACCGGTCGTCGCTGGCGCTGGCACCGGTGGACGCTGGGCGCGCGGCCGGTGCCGTCGTCGATGGCGCGGCGATGGGCGCGCGGTCGACCACCGGTGCTGTTGCGCGCGCGGCTGCTTCTGCGTCCAGTGCGCGGATGCGCGTCTCGAGCCGGGCCTGCATCTCCTCCAGCTCGCGGATGCGGGCGAGCAACTCCATCTCCGCGATGATGCTGCGGTCGATGGCGGCCGCGAGTTCGCGTTCGCGCGCCAGCAGCGCATCGCTCGCGGACGCGGCGGCGGCCGCTGCCGAGCCCGCGCGGGCCCCGCCCGGTGTCGCGGCCTTGTCGACCTCGAGCCGGTCTTGGCTGGCGGCATTGGCCGTGGCTTGGTTTCGGGCGCGGGCGGGCGCCGCCGCCGTGCGCGCTGGGGGGGTCGCGCGCGCCGGAGGACGGGCCTGCGAGCGGGCCGGAGCGGCGGGGGCCGCGCGTGGCGTACTGGCGCGCGGGGCCGTGGTGGCCTGGACGGGGGCTGCATCGGGGTAGGGCAGCAGCAGGGTGTACTCGCGCCGCAACCGGGACTCGCAGGTGTTCTCGATGGCGAGCTTGAGCACGGGCTCGTTCATCGGCGTGCGGCTACTCACGACCAGGCGGGCGTTGGCGCCGCTGCCGACGATCCGTATCTGGCCGGCCTGCAGCCAGGGCAGGTCGGCGCTCGAACCGGACGGCGCGACGACGCGGAAGCACTCGGCCACAGCTGGCCTTTCGCCACCGGTCAGGCGAATCTCGGCGCGAAACGGTGCGCCGATCGCAGACAATGCGCCCAACTCGCCAAGGGCGGCGGCAGAGGCCGCCGGAGCGCTGTTGAACAGTGCCGTGGCGAGGGCGAGGGCGAGCGGTATCCGGTTGTTCGTCATTGTCCGCGCTTCCGGCGGGATGGAATCGATGCTGGGTTTGTATCAGAGTCTTTACAGCCATTCCAGCGACTGGGTCGCAAACCGGATGCTGATTATGTCGCAACGTGATTTTTTTGGTGCGCGCCGGCCTGGCCAGGCGAAGGGGCCGGGCTGTGGCGCAGCGCTCAAATCGGTTAAGATCGACGATCCATACGTCAGCGTACGTCAAGGCCGATCATGCCGCTTCCCGATCACCCGGTGTCACGTCGCCGTGCTCACACCCGGCGCATCGAAGTCCAGGGTTTCGTGCGCGAGGACGGGCTCTACGAACTCGAAGCCTCGCTCTGCGATGTCAAGGACATCGACTATCCGATCGCGTCCGGGCTGCGTCCGGCCGGCGTGCCGGTGCACCTGATGCGCGTGCGCATCACCATCGACAAGGCCTTCAACATCCTCGAGGCCGTCGCCTGCTCGGACGGCGTGCCCTATCCGGGCATGTGCGACACCATCGGTCCGGCCTACCGCAAGCTGGTCGGTCTCAATCTCGTGCGCGGTTTCCGGCGTACGGTTGGCGAGATGTTTGCCGACGTGCGCGGCTGTACCCATCTCACCGAGATGCTGCTGTCGCTGCCTACGGCCGCGATCCAGACCTTCGCCACCTTCCGCCGTGACAACGAGGACACGCCCGAAAAGCCTTTCCAACTCGATCGCTGTCACGCGCTCGAGAGCTCGGCCGAGGCGGTGCGCGTGTACTACCCGAAATGGTATCGCGCGGATGCGCAGGGACGCCCGGGTAAGGTCTGACACGCCGTGCGCGGATCGGCTGTGCACTGCGCAAAATTGGTTATAATTATGGAGTCTTGCGGTCGTGGCGCGGGTTTGCGTGCGTGCCGCGGGTCGGGTCGGGGGGTCCCGATTCAAGACGGGGGGCGACGGTCGAGGGAGACGGCGCCCGTCGTGGAGCGCGCGCTCCGAAGCATGCCATCAACCTGCTCGTGGCGGTTCGCGCCGTCGCGGCTTCGATCGAAGGGCAATCATGAAGATTCATGAGTATCAGGCAAAAGAACTACTGAGAAAGTATGGCGTCGTCACGCCGCGCGGCTTCCATTGCGTGTCCGTGGATGGGGCAGTCAAGGCAGCCGAGGAACTGGGCGGCAAGATCTGGGTGGTGAAGGCCCAGATTCACGCCGGCGGCCGCGGCAAGGGCGGTGGCGTCAAGCTCGCCCGCTCGCTCGACGAAGTGCGCCAGCACGCCAACGACATCCTCGGCATGCAGCTGATCACCCACCAGACCGGCCCCGAGGGCCAGAAGGTGCGCAACCTGCTGATCGAGGAAGGCGCCGACATCAAGCACGAGTACTACGTCGCCGCGCTGACCGACCGCGCCACCCAGAAGGTCGCCATGATGGCCTCCTCGGAAGGCGGCATGGACATCGAGGAAGTCGCGCACAACACGCCCGAGAAGATCATCAAGGTCTTCGTCGACCCGCTCGTCGGCCTCACCGACGCACAGGCCACCGAACTGGCCAAGGGCATCGGCATTCCGGAAGGCTCGCTCGACAAGGCGGTCGACACCCTCAAGAAGCTCTACACCTGCTACATGGAAACCGATGCTTCGCTCGCGGAGATCAACCCGCTGATCCTCGAAGGCAACGGCAACATCAAGGCTCTGGACGCCAAGTTCAACTTCGACTCCAACGCCCTCTACCGTCACCCGGAAATCGTCGATTTCCGTGACTTCGACGAAGAGGACGCCGACGAGATCGAGGCCTCCAAGTTCGACCTCGCCTACATCAGCCTCGACGGCAACATCGGCTGCCTGGTGAATGGCGCTGGCCTGGCGATGGCCACCATGGACACGATCAAGCTGTTCGGCGCCGAGCCGGCCAACTTCCTCGACGTCGGCGGCGGCGCGACCACCGAGAAGGTCACCGAAGCCTTCAAGATCATGCTCAAGAACCCCAAGGTCAAGGGCATCCTGGTGAACATCTTCGGCGGCATCATGCGCTGCGACACCATTGCCGCCGGCGTGGTCGCCGCAGCCAAGGAAGTCAATCTCTCCGTCCCGCTCGTGGTGCGCATGAAGGGCACCAACGAAGACCTCGGCAAGAAGATCCTCGCCGAGTCGGGTCTGCCGATCATCGCCGCCGACACCATGGCGGAAGCTGCGACCAAGATCGTCGCTGCGGTCAAGTAAGGAGAGCTTCGAATGTCCATCCTGATCAACAAAGACACCAAGGTCATCACCCAGGGCATCACCGGCAAGACCGGCCAGTTCCACACCGAGAAGTGCCAGGAATACGCCAACGGCAAGAACTGCTTCGTCGCCGGCGTCAACCCGAAGAAGGCGGGGGAGAAGATCTTCGATATCCCCATTTACGCCTCGGTGAAGGAAGCCGCCGCTGAGACCGGCGCCACCGTGTCGGTCATCTACGTGCCGCCCGCGGGCGCTGCCGACGCCATCTGGGAGGCCTGCGAGGCCGACCTCGACCTGGCGATCTGCATCACCGAAGGCATCCCGGTGCGCGACATGCTGATCGTGCGCAACAAGATGAAGCAGAAGGTCGCCGCCGGCGGCAAGGAAACCCTGCTCCTTGGCCCCAACTGCCCCGGCCTGATCACGCCCGACGAGATCAAGATCGGCATCATGCCCGGCCACATCCACCGCAAGGGTCGTATCGGCGTGGTGTCGCGTTCCGGCACCCTGACCTATGAAGCCGTTGCCCAGCTCACCGAGATCGGCCTCGGCCAGTCCTCCGCGGTCGGCATCGGTGGCGACCCGATCAACGGCCTGAAGCACATCGACGTGATGCGCATGTTCAACGACGACCCCGACACCGACGCGGTGATCATGATCGGCGAGATCGGCGGTCCGGACGAGGCCGAAGCCGCGATGTGGTGCAAGGAAAACATGAAGAAGCCGATCGTCGGTTTCATCGCCGGCGTTACCGCGCCGGCGGGCAAGCGCATGGGCCACGCCGGTGCGCTGATCTCGGGCGGTGCTGACACTGCAGACGCCAAGCTCGCCATCATGGAAGAGTGCGGCTTCACGGTTACGCGCAACCCGTCCGAGATGGCCAAGCTGCTCAAGGCCATGCTCTGATCCTGCGCAACACGTGCAGATCGAAGGCGCCGGCTGGTCCGGCGCCTTTTTTGTTAACCGCACCCGGGCGCGCGTTAGAATGCTCACATTCGCCGTCAATGGCCGCGTGCTGCAGGGATGCCGCGGCAACTATTCAATGGGTGGGGGCATGCCGAAGTTGGTTCTCAGCATGGATGGTCTGGTGCTCAAGGAGCTGGCGCTCACCAAGGAGCGCACGACCATCGGGCGCAAGCCGGACAACGACATCCAGATCGACAACCTGGCCATCAGCGGTCATCACGCGGTGATTACCTGCATCACCAACGATGCCTTCCTCGAAGACCAGAACAGCACCAATGGCACCTATCTGAATGGCCAGCCGGTCAAGAAGAACGTGCTGCGCAACAACGACGTCATCGAACTCGGCAAGTACAAGATCAAGTTCCTCACCGACGGCGTCAAGACCGGCCTTTCCCCTTCCGAGATGATCGATACCGCGGCACTCAAGCCCTTCGAGATGCCGGGGGTGAGTACCGACGTCACCGCCTCGGCCGCCGGCCCGGCGCCGACCGAGACTCAGGTCGTCGCGGCCGCGGCCCGGCACCAGCTCGAGCAGGCGGGCGGGCCCGCGGCAGCGGCCGAACGGCTCGGGGTGATCCAGGTCCTGAGCGGGGCGAACGCCGGGCGCGAGCTGCAACTGACGAAATCGATGACGACGCTGGGCAAGCCCGGGCGCCAGGTCGCGGTGATCACCCGCCGGCCGCACGGCTACTTCATCACGCACGTCGAGGGGGCGAGCTTTCCGCTCGTCAACGGCAAGGCGATCGATGCGCAGGCGCGTCACCTCAATGACCATGACATCGTGGAGCTGGCCGGCGTGAAGATGGAGTTCTTCCTGCGCGGCTGAGTCCCCGCAGCGACGTGAATTTGTGCCGCGCTGCCCCGTTTGACGGGGTGATAATGTCTGCGCTCACGAGGAATCAACGCGCGGCAGCCCGCACACTGCCGGTGATGCGGGTGGAAAAGGCGATGAAGCTGAAGGTGCTGGGGTGCAGCGGCGGGATCGGTGGTTCGCAATCGCGTACGACAGCCTTTCTTGTCGATGAGGACATTCTGATCGATTGCGGCACAGGCGTCGGCGACCTCTCGCTCGACGTGCTGCGCAGGGTCGACCACGTCTTCCTGACCCATGCCCACCTCGATCACATCGCCGCGCTGCCGCTGCTCATCGATTCGGTGGGCGAACTGCGCAGCACGCCGATCCTGATCCATGCGACGCCGGAAACCCTGCGCATCCTCCACTCGCATGTCTTCAACTGGCTGATATGGCCGGACTTCTCGGCCATTCCCGACCATCATCAGCCCTTCATGCGCTTCCAGCCGATGAAGGTTGGCGAGTGCGTCGAACTCGATGGCCGGCGGATCACCGCCCTGCCGGCACGCCACACCGTGCCCGCGGTCGCCTATTGCCTCGACAGTGGCGAAGGCCAGCTTGTGTTCTCCGGCGACACCGCCTACTGTCCCGAACTCATCGCCGCGATCAACGATCAGCCTGCCCTGCGACACCTGATCCTCGAGACTGCCTTCGCCGAGGAGCAGCACGGTTTGGCGCTGGCGTCGCGGCACCTGTGCCCGAGCATGTCGCTCGCGGTGCTGGATGAAGTGCGCGGGACGCCTGTCGTCCATATCAGCCACCTGAAGCCCGGCGGCAGCCTGCGCATCATGGAAGAGTTGCGCGCAGGAGCACCGCGGCTGTCGGTCCGTCGGCTCGAGCAGGGTGAAGTGCTCGAGTTCTGAGCTCCGCGGCAACGCTGTCCTCTGCGGCAGGAGCGCCTGACCCCGCCATGCATTGAAGGAAGTCCGAGCCACGATGAGCGAAACCGCCCCCACGTCCAGCGCCGTGTCGCGCCGCCTGTCCTTCTTCAAGGGTCTGCAGGCCTTGACCAACCGCATCCACGCGAGCAAGGACATCGACGAGATCATGCTCGAGCTCGCGCCCCAGCTCTGTGCGCTGTTCGAAGCCGAGCGATTCACCATCTATGCGCTGGAGGAGGGCGGCGGCTCGATCGTCACCCGGGTCAAGACCGGTCTCAGCGGCGTGCAGAGCATCCGCCTGCCGATCGGCGAGAACAGCATCGCCGGCTTCGTCGCGCTCAGTGGCGAGCTGGTCAACATCCGCGACGTGTACGACGATCAGGAACTGCGGGCGATCGCGCCGGGGCTTCAGTTGCGACGCGAAGTGGACGCCAGCACGGGTTTCCATTCCCGCCAGATGCTGGTCGCCCCGATCCGCGATCCCGACACCGGCAGCCTGCTCGGGGTGGTGCAACTGATCAACACCCGCAATGGCGAAGCCTTTTCCAAGGTGGCCGAGGAGGGGGTGCTGGGGCTGGCGCAGACGCTGGGGGTGGCTTTCCTGCGCCACACCCGCGAGCCGGGGCGGCTGCGCTCGCGCTTCGATGCGCTTGTCGTCGATGGCCGCATCACCGCCGAAGAGTTCGCCGACATCACGCGTGAGGCGCGCACCAGCGGCAGCTCCACCGAAGCGCTGCTGGTCGAGCAACTCGGGCTTTCGCATGCCGAGCTGGGTGCGGCCGCGGCGCGCTACTTCGGTGTGCCCTACCAGCCCTTCGTCACCAACCATGTCAAGCCGATCGACCTGCTGCGCAACATCAAGCGCGAATACGTCGAGCAAAGCCTTTGGCTGCCCTACGAAGAGACCCCCGAGGGGGTGGTGATCCTGTGCATCGACCCCGAGCAGGTACGCAGTTCGGGCGTGGCGCAGAACGTGCTGCCGAAGAAGCGGCTCAGTTTCCGCGTCACCACCATCCATGACTTCGAGCAGACGGTGGAGCAGTACTTCGGCACCACGCTCGACGATGCCTCGGTCTCCGACCTGTTGTCCGACCTCAACGACCGCGATGACGACAGCACCTCGCTGAAGGACGACGTCACGGCCGCGGCGGACAACGAGCTGGTCAAGCTGGTCAACAAGATCATCATCGACGCCTACCGCCAGGGGGCCTCCGACATCCACATCGAACCGCGGGTGGGCAAGGAGAAGACGCTGGTGCGATTTCGCAAGGACGGCTCGCTGGTGCCGTACATCGAGATCCCCGCCAGCTACCGCAACGCGCTGGTGACGCGCATCAAGATCATGTGCGACCTCGACATCTCCGAGCGCCGCAAGCCCCAGGACGGCAAGATCAGGTTCCGCAAGTTTGCGCCGGTCGACCTCGAGCTGCGGGTGGCGACCCTGCCCACCCAGGGCGGCATCGAAGACGTGGTGATGCGCCTGCTCGCGCACAGCAAGCCGATCCCGATCGACGAACTCGGCCTGCTGCCCTTCAACCTCGATCGCCTGAAGTCGGCGATCGCCAAGCCCTATGGCATCTTCTTCGTCTGCGGCCCGACCGGGTCGGGCAAGACCACCACGCTGCACTCCATCCTCAGCTACATCAATACGCCGGACACCAAGATATGGACCGTCGAGGATCCGGTCGAGATCACGCAGAAAGGGCTGCGCCAGGTGCAGGTCAATCGCAAGGCCGGGATCGACTTCGCCACCATGATGCGCGCCTTCCTGCGCGCCGACCCGGACGTGATCATGGTCGGCGAGATGCGCGACCACGAGACCGTGGCGGTCGGCATCGAAGCATCGCTCACCGGTCACCTGGTGTTCTCCACCCTGCACACCAACAGCGCACCCGAGTCCGTCGTCCGCCTGCTCGACATGGGCATGGATCCGTTCAACTTCTCGGATGCGCTACTCGGCGTGCTCGCCCAGCGCCTGGCCAAGCGCCTGTGCACCAAGTGCCGCGAGCGCTATCAGCCCGACGCGGGCGAACTGCAGCGCCTGGTCGACGAGTACTGCGAGGACATGCACCTGACTCCCGATTTTCGTGCCGACCCCGACGGCGCGCGCCAGCGCGTGCTCGCGCGCTGGCGCGAGGCTTTCGCCGACCAGGACGGCGGTTTCACGCTCTATCGCGCGGTCGGCTGCGAACACTGCACCCAGGGCTACAAGGGACGCGTCGGCCTGCACGAACTGATGCTCGGCTCCGATGCCATCAAGCGCCTCATCCAGGAGCGCGGCCGGGTCGAGCAGGTGCTCGGCCAGGCGCTCGCCGAGGGCTTGCGCACGCTGCGCCAGGATGGCGTCGAGAAGGTGTTGTCGGGCATCACCGACATGAAGCAGGTGCGCAAGGTCTGCGTGCGCTGAGCGCAGGCGCGCGCATGGCGGTTAGAATCCGGAGCGACCCCCGTTCCGGAGACTGCCCATGTACCGCATTGCCCCCAGCCTGTTGTCCGCCGACTTCGCCCGCCTCGGCGAGGAGGTGCGTAACGTCATCGCCGCCGGCGCGGACTGGATCCACTTCGACGTGATGGACAACCATTACGTCCCCAACCTCACCATCGGCCCGCTGGTGTGCGAGGCCATCCGCCCGCACACCGCGGCACTGATCGACGTGCACCTGATGGTGAAGCCGGTCGACCGCATCATCCCCGACTTCGCCAGGGCCGGCGCCAACGTCATCACCTTTCACCCCGAGGCCTCCGAGCACATCGACCGCAGCCTCGGCCTGATCCGCGATGCCGGCTGCCAGGCCGGGCTGGTGTTCAACCCGGCCACGCCGCTGCACCACATGGATCACGTCATGGACAAGCTCGACGTGGTGTTGCTGATGAGCGTCAACCCCGGCTTCGGCGGGCAAAGGTTCATCCCCGAGACGCTCGTCAAGCTGCGCGCCGCACGCGCCAAGCTCGACGCCTACGAGGCGCGTACGGGCCGCCGCATCCTGCTCGAGATCGACGGCGGGGTGAAGACCGACAACATCGCCGACATCGCCCGCGCCGGCGCCGACACCTTCGTCGCCGGCTCGGCCGTGTTCGGTGCCGGCAGGGACAGCGACCCCCACCGCTACGACACGATCATCGGCGCGCTGCGCGCCGAGCTCGCCAGGGTGGCGGCATGAGCGTGAGCACGCGCTTCTCGCCCCGGGCGGTGCTGTTCGACCTCGACGGCACCCTGCTCGACACCATCGCCGACCTCGCCGACGCTGCCAACCTGATGTTGTCCGAGCTCGGCCGTCCGGCGCGCAGGCAGGACGAAATCCACAGCTTCGTCGGCAAGGGCATTCCGAACCTCGTGCGCCGCTGCATGACCGAGGGCACGGTTGCCACCGAGGCCGAGATCGACGCCGCGGTCGCGGTCTTCCGTCGCCACTACGCAGTGGTCAACGGGGTGAACTCCCGTCCGTATCCCGGCGTCACTGAACTGCTCGCCGCGCTGCGGGCGCGTGAGCTGCCGCTCGCCGTCGTCACCAACAAGGCCGAAGCCTTCACCCTGCCGCTGCTCGAGCGCATGGACATTGCGCACTATTTCGACGCCGTGGTGAGCGGCGACACGCTGCCGGTGAAGAAACCCGATCCCGCGGTGATCGTGCTCGCCTGCGAGCGCCTCGGCGTCGCGCCGGGCGAGGCGCTGATGGTCGGCGACTCGGCCAACGATGCGGTTGCCGCCCAGGGTGCGGGCATGCCGGTGCTGCTCGTCACCTATGGCTACAGCGAAGGGGTGCCGGTGGACACTATCGAATGCGATGGGCTACTATCGAACGCGCTTCAGGTGCTGGACCATATCGGCTCGGCATAGCTGCCGCTCGCGCAGCAGGATGCGGGCCGAACCCCCTTCCGCGGTCCGGCTTGCACCTCGTCGGGCCTTCTCACTCCACCTCAGATCGACATCGTGATGCGCGCACTCCGGGATCGCCTCCTCGCCGCCAGCTCCTCCGTCCAGCCCGTCTGGCGCGGCGGCTGGCGTTGGCCTTTGGGCCACTGAACGCGATTCCCCTTCGCGGGGGGCGGGCAGCGCCGAGTGCGCACCCCTTGACTGCCTGCCTTCCCGCCTGCTGCAAGCCTGTCCGATTCAAACGCTGTCCGTGGAGTCCCCATGCTCGAACACGAATTCAACGCCCTTGCCGCCGAGGGCTACAACCGCATTCCGGTTACGCTCGAGACCTTCGCCGATCTCGACACCCCGCTCTCCATCTACCTGAAGCTCGCCAACGAGCCCTATACCTACCTGCTGGAGTCGGTGCAGGGCGGTGAGCGCTTCGGCCGCTATTCCTTCATCGGCCTCGCCTCGCCCACGCGCATCGAGGTCTACGAGCGCTCGGCCCTGCTGCTCACCGGCAACCGCCTCGTCGAGCGTCGCGACTACGGCGATCCGCTCAACTTCGTCGCCGAGTTCATGAACCGCATCAAGGTGCCGCCACGCGAGCACCTGCCGCGCTTCGCCGGCGGACTGGTGGGCTGCTTCGGCTACGACACGGTGCGCTACATCGAGCCGAAACTGGCCAGGAGCGCCAAGCCGGATCCGGTCGGCACGCCCGACATCCTGCTGCTGCTGTCCGAGGAGGTCGCGATCGTCGACAACCTCAGCGGCAAGCTCACCCTCGTCGTGTATGCCGAGCCCGAGGTGCCGGGCGCCTGGAAGCGTGCGCAAAAGCGCCTGCGCGAGCTCCTCGCGCGCCTGCGGGCGCCGGTGCAGGTCCCCGAGGACGTGCGCGCCGAGCCCGCCCCTGCGGTATCGAGCTTCGGCGAGGACGCCTTCAAGGACGCGGTGCGCCGCGCCAAGCAGTACATCGTCGACGGCGACGTCATGCAGGTCGTGCTGTCGCAGCGCATGAGCAAGCCCTTCGCCGCCAGCCCGATGGCGCTGTACCGCGCGATCCGCTCGCTCAACCCCTCGCCCTACATGTTCTACTTCAACTTCGAGGACTTCCACGTCGTCGGCGCCTCGCCCGAGATCCTGACCCGGCTCGAGGACGAGGTCGTTACCGTGCGCCCGATCGCCGGCACCCGCAAGCGCGGCGCCACGCTGGCCGAGGACCTCGCGCTCGAGCAGGAGCTGCTCGCCGACGAGAAGGAGCGCGCCGAGCACCTGCAGCTGCTCGACCTCGGCCGCAACGACGCCGGCCGCGTGTCCGAGACCGGTACCGTCAAGGTCACCGAGCGCTTCACCATCGAGCGCTATTCGCATGTGATGCACATCGTCTCCAACGTCGAGGGCCGGCTCAAGGAAGGGCTCAATGCGCTCGCGGTACTGCGCGCGACCTTTCCGGCCGGCACCGTGTCCGGCGCGCCCAAGGTGCGGGCGATGGAGATCATCGACGAGCTCGAACCGGTCAAGCGCGGTATCTACGCCGGGTCGGTCGGCTATCTCGGCTTCCACGGCGACATGGACCTCGCGATTGCGATCCGTACCGCGGTGGTGAAGGACGGTCAGATCCACGTCCAGGCCGGCGCCGGCATCGTCGCCGATTCCGATCCCGACGCCGAATGGCAGGAAACCCAGAGCAAGGCGCGCGCCATGCTGCGCGCCGCCGAGATGGCCGAAGGCGGGCTGGACACGCCGGTGCAGTGAGGAGCGCGACATGCTGCTGATGATCGACAACTACGATAGTTTCACCTACAACCTCGTGCAGTACTTCGGCGAGCTCGGGGCGCCGGTAAAGGTGTTCCGCAACGACGAAATCACCCTCGAGCAGATCGCCGCCCTGCGGCCCGACCAGCTCGTCATTTCGCCCGGCCCGTGCTCGCCCGCCGAGGCCGGCATCTCGGTGCCGGCGATCAAGGCCTTTGCCGGCAAGCTGCCGATTCTCGGCGTCTGCCTCGGCCACCAGAGCATCGGTGCCGCCTTCGGCGGCCGCATCGTGCATGCGCAGAAGCTCATGCACGGCAAGACCTCGCCGGTGCATCACCTCGACGCCGGGGTGTTCCGCGGCCTGCCCAATCCGCTCACCTGCACGCGCTACCACTCACTGGCGATTGAACGATCCAGCCTGCCCGACTGTCTCGAAATCACTGCATGGACGGACGACGGCGAGATCATGGGGGTGCGCCACCGCACGCTCGACGTCGAGGGCGTGCAGTTCCACCCCGAATCCATCCTCACCGAATGCGGCCACGAGCTGTTGCGGAACTTCCTCGAGCGTGGCGACCGCATGCCCGCCGCCGCCTGAACGCATGGCCAGAGAGCACGACATGACAATCACCGCCCAGCAAGCCCTGCAACGCACGATCGAGCATCGCGAGATCTTCTTCGACGAGATGCTGTCTTTGATGCGCCAGATCATGGCCGGCGAGATCTCGCCGGTGATGACGGCCGCCATCCTCACCGGGCTGCGCGTCAAGAAGGAGACCATCGGCGAGATCACCGCCGCCGCCACCGTGATGCGCGAGATGTCGACCAAGGTCGAGGTCAGCCCGCCGCACGAGCACTTCCTCGACGTCGTCGGCACCGGCGGCGACGGCTCGCACACCTTCAACATCTCCACCGCCACCGTCTTCGTCGCCGCCGCGGCCGGTGCGCGCGTGGCCAAGCACGGCGGGCGCAGTGTGTCGTCCAAGTCGGGGGCGGCCGATGTGCTCGAGGCGCTCGGCGTCAATCTCAACCTGACGCCCGAGCAGGTCGCAGCCTGCGTCGAGGAGACCGGCATCGGCTTCATGTACGCGCCCAACCACCACAGCGCGATGAAGAACGTCGCCCCGGTGCGGCGTGAGATGGGGGTGCGCACGATCTTCAACATCCTCGGCCCGCTGACCAACCCGGCAGGCGCCCCCAACACGCTGATGGGCGTGTTCCACCCTGACCTGGTCGGCATCCAGGCCCGTGTCATGCAGCGCCTGGGCGCGCAGCATGTGCTCGTCGTCCATGGCCTGGACGGCATGGACGAGGTCAGCCTGGGCGCGGCGACCCTGGTCGGCGAACTCAAGGACGACAAGGTGACCGAGTACGAGATCCACCCCGAGGACTTCGGCCTGCAGATGGCGGGCACGCGCAACCTGCGTGTGGCTGACGCCGAAGCGTCGCGTGCGGTGCTGCTCGGCACGCTCGAGAACCGCGAGGGGCCGGCGCGCGAGATCGTCGTCTTCAATGCCGGCGCCGCCCTCTACACCGCCAACCTGGTCGATTCGATCGGCGCTGGCATCGTGCGCGCGCGCGAGGTGATCGAGAGCGGTGCGGCGCGCGCCAAGCTCGACGAGTTCGTGCGCTTCACCCGCCAGTTCGGAGGCGCGGCGTGAGCGACATCCTGCAAAAGATCTGCGCGGTCAAGGTCGAGGAGGTCGCCGCCGCGTCGGCGCAGACGCCGCTCGCACTCCTGCGTGCCCAGGCCGAGGCGCAGGCGCCGGCGCGCGACTTCGTCGCCGCAATCCGCAACAAGCATGCCGGCGGGCAGTCCGCGGTGATCGCCGAGATCAAGAAGGCGAGCCCGTCTAAGGGCATCATCCGCGCCGATTTCCATCCCGCCGAGATCGCCGCCAGCTACGAGGCGGCCGGTGCCGCCTGCCTGTCGGTGCTCACCGACCGCCGCTTCTTCCAGGGCGCCCCGGAATACCTGCAGGCGGCGCGCGCCGCCTGTGCGCTGCCGGTGCTGCGCAAGGACTTCCTGGTCGACCCCTACCAGGTCTTCGAGGCGCGGGCGATGGGGGCCGATGCCATCCTGCTCATCGCCGCCTGCCTCGATCTGGCCCGGATGCGCGACATGGAGGCGCTTGCCCAGGCGCTCGGCATGGCGGTGCTGGTCGAGGTGCACGATGGTGCCGAACTCGAGCAGGCGCTGCAGCTGCAGACGCCGCTGATCGGCATCAACAACCGCAACCTGCGCACTTTCGAGGTTTCGCTGCAGACCACGCTCGCGCTGTTGCCGCGCATCGCCAGCGGCGCGGCCGGCCGCATCGTGGTCACCGAGTCGGGCATCCTGCGCGCCGCGGACGTCGCCTTGATGCGGGGCAGCGGGGTGCACACCTTCCTCGTCGGCGAAGCCTTCATGCGTGCCGCCGATCCGGGCGCCGAGCTGAAGGCCTTGTTCGCGGGCTGATCGCGTGGCATGACGGCGCCGACGGACCACAGCGACCCCGCGCGCGCGCCACAGCCCAGGGCGCCGCGCCGCGCGCGCCGCTGGCTGGCGAGGCTGGCCGGCGCCTTGGCCCTGGCGGGTGTGACGATGGGTGGCGCGGCGGCCTGGCTGCTCGGCACCCAGTCCGGCCTCGATGCCGCGCTGGCGCTGGGGCAGCGCGCCACCGACGGCGCCTTGCGGGTAGACAAGGCGCGCGGCCGCCTGCTGGGCGGCTTCGAGGCGGCTGCGTTGCACTACCACACGGCCGCGATGCAGGTCGATGTGCGCGAGTTCGTCTTCGACTGGCAGCCCAGGGCGCTGTTCGAGCGTCGGCTGGTGATCGAGCGCCTCGGGGCGGCGCGCATCGATGTCGCGCTGGCGCCGTCGGACGAGCCGCCACGCGAGGATCCGCTGCCGCAGCCTGAGTCGCTGGAGATCCCGCTTGCCGTCGAGCTGCGCGCGCTCACGCTCGGCGCCCTGGCGCTGCGCGAGCTGACCGTGGACGGGGCCGCCGCCGATGAAGGCGCCACCGACGAGGGAGCTGGTGATGAGGCCGCCGACGATGACGGCGCTGTCGACGGCGCCGGCCCGGTGCAGGAGGCCGCCAAGGCCATCCAGGGCGCCGAGGACGCCGTCACCGACCCCGAGCGGGCGGCCGAGGCGGCGGCAGAGATCGCTGCCGAGCAGGGCCTGATCCTGTGGGATCTCAGCGCAGCGCTCGCCAGCGATGGCCGCCATCACCGCCTGCAGGCGCTGGCGCTGAGCGTGGCGCAGGGCCGGCTCGAGCTTGCCGCTGGCGTCGATGGCCGTAGTCCGTTTGCGCTCGACGGCGAGGGCAGCTTCGTCGGCGCGGTCGAGGGGCGCGCGCTGGCGGCCCAGCTCGCCGTTACCAATACCCTGATCGAGCCGCGCCTGCGCGTGGACGCGCAGAGCGAAGGCCTCGAGGCGCGGCTCGAGGCCGATGCCGCGAGCTTCGCGCCGATGCCGCTGCGCCGCCTGGCGCTGCGGGCTGGCGAGCTCGACCCGGCCGGCTTCGCGGCCGGCGCGCCGACTGCCGCGCTCAGCCTCGAGGCCGAGCTGGCGCCCGGGCCGGACGGGCAGAGCCTGCTCGCCGGCCCGCTGCGCCTCGTCAATCGGCTGCCGCAGGCGGCCGACCTCGGCGGCCTGCCGCTGCTGAGCCTGGAGGGGGTGCTCGACTGGCGCGAGCAGGAGATCGCGATCGATGGGCTCGACATCCGCCTGCCCGCCGACGGTCGCGTCTCGGGTCGGATCGCGTGGCGCCCCCCGGTAAGCGAGACGCCCGGCGAATCGGATGCTGAGGCGGCAGGGGAGTCGGCAAGGGCTGACGAGGCGCAGTCAGGGGCCGAGACGGCGCAGGCGCCGGGCAAGGGGACGGAGGCTGCACCGGTGCAGCACGGCAAGGCGGCCACCGACATCGGTTTCGGCCAGCTGGTCGCCGCGCTCGAGTTGGCGGGCATCGATACCCGTGCGCTCGACAGCCGTCTGCCGCAACAGATCGTCGCCGGGCGCATCGACGCCGAGGCGGACGAGATCTACCAGCAGGCCCGCGTAGGTGTCGATGTCGGCAGCGCGCGCATCGATCTAGAGGCTTCGCTGCGGGCGGAGGCGCCGGGGGCGCAGCCCGCCGGGGAGGGCGGCGGTTCGTCGCCGGCCGGTGCGGCGGCGGCCCACGCGGACGGCAACGTGGCGCCGGACGGCGCCGCGCCGCTGCGCAGATTCTCCCTCAGCGCCGGCTTGCGCGGCGTCGAGCCGCGCGCCTTCGTGCCCGAAGCGCCCGCCGCGCGTCTGAACCTCGATCTGCAGGCCGAAGGGGAACTGCCCGCCGCCGGCCTGCCGCAGGCGGCGCAGCTGCGCTTCGCGATTGTCGACAGCCTGCTCGAAGGCCTTGCGCTCAGCGGCGAGGGGCGGCTGCGGCTCGAGGGCGAGCGCCTGCCCGAGGTCGAGCTGGCGCTCCAGCTCGCGGGCAACCGCCTGCGCGCGAATGGTGCGCTCGGCGCGGCTGCCGACCGCCTCGCGCTGAATCTCGACGCCCCGGCGCTGGATGCGCTAGGCCTCGGCCTGGCGGGCCGTGCAGGAGCGCAGGGCGAGATCGGTGGCACGCTCGAGGCGCCCGCCGGCACCCTGCAGTTCTTTGCCGAGGCGCTGCGCCTGCCGGGCGAGGTGCGTCTTGCCGGCATCAACGGCGTGGCACGGCTGGATGCCGGCGCCGACGGCCCATTCACGGTGGCGCTCGGCCTGTCCGGCCTCGGCAGCAGCGCACCCGGCGCGGACGGCAAGCCCCAGCCCGACTGGCTCGCCAGTGCCCGTCTGGCGGCCGAAGGCACGCGCGCCGCCCACCGCATCGAGCTCGAGCTGAACACGCCGCCGACCGAGGGCGTGGCCGATGTGCTGAACGCACAGTTGCAGGGCGGCCTGGTCGAGGGCGAGGCCCTGCGCTGGAGTGGGCGACTCGTCGCCCTGCAGAGCGCGGGGCGGGTCGTCGCCCGCCTGCTCGCCCCGGCGACGCTGGAGCTGGCGGCGGACGCAGTGCGCCTGGGCGCGGCCGAGATCAATGCCGGCGACAAGGGGCGCATCCGCCTGCTGGAGACCGCCTGGTCGCCGACGCAGAGCGTGCTGCGCGGCGATCTCAGCGGCCTCACCCTTGAGCTCGAACCGCGTCGCGCCGACGGGCAGTTGCGCCGCGGCGCCGACCCGCTGGTGCTGGGCGCGCGCTGGGACCTGAGCGTGGGCCGTACGCTGGACGGCGAGGCGCGGGTGTTCCGCGAGTCGGGCGACGTGCGCATCGAGGGCGAGCTGCGCACCCGGCTCGGCCTGGAGCGGCTCGAGGCGGTGCTCGTGGCGCGCGGCGACCGGCTCAATCTCAACCTTGACGTGCGCGGCAGCGAGTTCGGCAGCGTGGTGGGCGAGGCCAGCCTGCGCGCGCAACGCAGCGCCGACGGCATCTGGAGCGTGCCGCAGGAGACGCCGATCAGCGCCTCGGCCCGGCTCGACATGCCCTCGATCACCTGGCTTGGCCGGCTCGCGCGCGAGAACGTCGAGACCGCCGGCCGCATCAACGGGGCCTTCCGCGTGACCGGCACGCTGGCCGCGCCGGTCGCCAGCGGCACGGTGAATGGGCGCGAGCTCGGCTTCACCCTGATCGACCAGGGCATGATCCTGTCCGGTGGCGAGTTCGATCTCGCCTTCGACCAGGACCGCGTGCGCCTTACGCGCCTCGAATTCGTGTCACCCAACCGCGTGCAGCCGCGCGAGAACCGCATCCCGCTCGCCCGGCTGACCGCCACGCCGGGCCGCTTCACCGCCAGCGGCGAGCTCGCGCTCGACAGCGGTGCGGGCGACTTCCGCTTTGCCGCCGACCGCCTGCCGCTGCTGCAACGCGACGACCGCTGGATGCTGCTGTCGGGCCAGGGCACGGCGCGCAGCACCTGGAGCTCGCTGGTGCTGGATGCGGATTTCCGCGCCGATGCCGGTTACATCGAGTTCGCCGAGGCGCTGCCACCCAGCCTGTCGGACGACGTCGTCGTCCTCGGTCGCGACGAGCTCAGCGAGGGCGGTGGCTTCGCCCTCAACGCCGATATCCGCGTGGGGTTGGGCGATGCGCTCTACCTGTCGGCGATGGGGCTGGAGACGCGGCTCGCCGGCGAGCTGCGCATTCGCCTGCAGCCCGAGCGGCCGCTGATGGCGGTCGGCACGGTGTCCACCGTCGGTGGCAGCTACCGCGGCTATGGCCAGAACCTGGTGATCGAGCGTGGGGTGGTGAACTTCCAGGGCCCGCTCGATGCGCCCGGGCTCAACATCGTCGCGCTGCGCAAGGGGCTGGAGGTGGAGGCGGGGGTGGCGGTCACCGGCAGCGCCAAGCGCCCGCAGGTGCGCCTGGTGTCCGAGCCCAACGTGCCGGACCCCGCCAAGCTGTCCTGGATCGTGCTCGGGCGGGCGCCCGACGCCGCGTCCGGCGCCGACCTCGGCCTGTTGCTGCCGGCCGCGGCCGGTCTGCTCGGCGGCCCCGGCGGCGGCATGACCGAGGAGCTGTCGCGCAGCCTGGGCTTCGATTCCTTTTCGATCGGCCAGGGCGAACTCACCAGCACCACCCGGACCGGCACCAGCCGGGTGCTCGGCAGTGGCTCCACGGTGGCCAGCGGGCCGACCGTCTCCGGCCAGGTGCTGAGCCTGGGCAAGCGCCTCGGCCCCGACCTTTTCCTGTCCTTCGAGCAGAGCCTGGGTGGCGCCGCCACGCTGGTGAAGCTCAGCTACCAGTTGTCGCGCCGGCTGTCGGTGGTGGCGCGGGGCGGCACCGACACGGCGATCGACCTCAATTACGGTTTCTCCTTCCGCTGACGCCGTGTCCGGCCCCGCCGGGCGTAGGATGACGCAAACGGGCGCGCGTGGCGGTAAGGTCGCGCGCGCCGATGGAATGAACGCGCGCATTCGTGGTCTGTAGCGCTGGAACCCCTTTCCAATAGGAGTGGCTGAATGACTGAAATCAAGCAAGAGCCCGGCCTCGAGACCGCCATCTTCGGTGGCGGCTGCTTCTGGTGTCTGGAGGCCGTGTTCGACCTCGTCGACGGCGTCGACGCGGTGGTGCCCGGCTATTGCGGTGGCCATGTGGCGGACCCGGAGTACCGCCAGGTGTGCAGCGGCGGCACCGGCCATGCCGAGGTGGTGAAGATCGACTTCGACCCGGTGCGGGTGAGCTATCGCGAGCTGCTCGAGATCTTCTTCCTGATCCACGACCCCACCACGGTCGATCGCCAGGGCAACGATATCGGCCCGCAGTATCGCTCGGTGATCTTCGTCACCAGCGACGAGCAGCTGCATGAGGCGCTCGCCTTCATCGAGGAGCTGGGCGAGCAGCGCGTGTATCCGAAGGCCATCGTGACCCGGGTCGAGCGCGCGCCCACCTTCTGGCCGGCCGAGATCGAGCACCACGACTACTATGTGAACCATAGTGACCAGCCCTACTGCCAGTACGTGGTCGCGCCCAAGATTGCCAAGTATCGCGGCAAGCTCGCCGAGCGCCGCGGCCGGCACGGCGGTTAGAATGCCGGCTTTCATCCATCGCAGGAGATACGCATGACCCAGACCACCACCGCCAGCGGCCTCGTCATCGAAGAGCTCGAGGTCGGCAGCGGCGACACCGCCGAGAAGGGCAAGATGGTGTCGGTGCATTACACCGGCTGGCTCACCGACGGCCGCAAGTTCGACTCGAGCAAGGACCGCAACGACCCCTTCAACTTCCCGCTCGGTGCCGGCCACGTCATCCGCGGCTGGGACGAGGGCGTGCAGGGCATGCAGGTGGGCGGCAAGCGCAAGCTCACCATCCCGCCCGCGCTCGGCTACGGCGCGCGCGGTGCCGGTGGCGTGATCCCGCCCAACGCCACGCTGGTGTTCGAGGTCGAACTGCTCAAGGTGCTGTGATCGGGCCCGGTGTCGGCGGGGCCGGCGCCGGCTTGCCGGATCGGGTGTCAGGCCGGGGCGCAGTCGGTCCGGGCAAGGGTGTGAAGGGGCAGGCATGAAACTCGACCAGTCGCAGCGCAACCTCCTGAATCTGTTGCAGAAGGACTCCACGCTCAGCACCCAGGTCCTCGCCGAGCGCATCGGCATGTCGCCGACGCCGTGCTGGCGGCGGGTGAAGGAACTGGAGGAAGCCGGGATCATTCGCGGCTATGTCGCCCTGGTCGACCGTCACAAGGTGGGTCTGGGCACCTGCGTGTGGGTGCGGGTCAAGCTCAAGCAGCACAGCGCCGACGTGCTCGACCGCTTCGAGCGGGTGGTCAAGGGCTGCCAGGAGGTCGTCGAGTGCTACGAACTGCTGGGCGAGACCGACTGCCTGCTCAAGCTCTACCTGCCGAACCTGGAGGCGCTGTCGACCTTCATGCATGACTTCCTGCTCAAGATCCCCGAGATCGACGTCACCCACTCGGCGGTCGCGCTGCGCGAGATCAAGAACGAAACGGCCCTGCCGCTGTAAGCGGTCAGGGCCGTTTTTCGGTTCATCGCGCCTGTGCGGCGCGAGCCGGATCAGAGGTTGCTGACGAAGACGATCAGCACGCCCACCGGTGCCACATAGCGCGACACCAGGTTCCACACGCTGAAGCCGAACTCGCCCAGTCCGAGCTCCTTGCGCACGCTGTCGCGGTCCAGGCACCAGGCGGCGAACAGGATCGCGCCCAGGCCGGTCAGTGGCAGCATGAACTTGCTGGTGAGCTTGTCGAGCAGGTCGAACACGTTGAGGCCGATGATCGTCACATCGCTCCACAGGTTGAACGACAGCAGCGCAGCGATGCCCAGCGCCCAGGTGGCGACGCCCGCGACCACGGTGGCACCGGCACGCGACAGCGGCGTGCGTTCTTCAACCAGCTCCACCACCGGCTCGAGCAGCGAGATCGCCGAGGTCAGCGCGGCGAAGGTCAGCAGCAGGAAGAACATCGTGCCCAGGATCGCGCCACCGGTGATGTTGCCGAAGGCGATCGGCAGGGTGACGAAGATCAGGCCGGGACCGGCGGCGGGGTCGAGGCCGTTGGCGAACACGATCGGGAAGATCGCCAGGCCGGCGGCGATCGCGATCACGGTGTCCATGATCACCACGGTGCGCGCGGTGCGCAGCAAATCGACGTCTTCGCCGAGGTAGGAGCCGTAGGCCATCATGATGCCCATGCCCAGCGACAGCGTGAAGAAGGCATGGCCGAGGGCCGCCAGCACCACCTCGCCGGTGAGCTTGCTCCAGTCCGGGTTGAACAGGTAGGCCACGGCCTGGCCGAAGCCGCCGGTGGTCATGCCATAGCCGACGAGGACGATCAGCAGCACGCCGAGCGAGGGCATCAGCAGCTTGGAGGCGCGCTCCAGGCCGCCGGCCACGCCCATCGCCACCACGCCGATGGTCAGCGCCATGAACACCGTGTGCCAGGTCAGCAGGCTGCCGGCGTTGGCGAGGAAGGCGGTGAAGGCATTGCCCACCGCGTCCTTGTCCATGCCGGTGAAGCCGCCGGTCATCACGTCTCCGGTGTAGGACAGGGCCCAGCCACCGATCACGCTGTAGAAGGACAGGATCAGGAAGGCGCCGAGCACGCCGGTGACGCCGATCAGCGCCCAGGCGCCGCTGCGGCCGGTCTTCTGCGCCAGCTCACCCATGGTATTGACCGGGTTCTTCTGGCCGCGACGGCCGATCATCCATTCGGCGACCAGGATGGGCAGGCCGATGGCGGCGATGCACAGCAGATAGACCAGCACGAAGGCGGCCCCGCCGCTCTGGCCGATCATGTAGGGGAACTTCCAGATGTTGCCGAGGCCGACGGCGGAGCCGGTGGCGGCGAGCACGAAGCCCATCCGCGAGGTCCATTGACCATGGGTATGCGCCTTGGCCATGTCATCGCACCCCGTTCGTGAGCAGGAGGGGGGGCAGCGGGTAGGGCACGGGCCGGGTCGGCCTGATGGGCCGCCGACCGCGCAGTGCGGCAGAGTGGGTCATGCTTGTCTCCTCAGTATTTTCGCGCTTGTGACGCGGTGGGCATGGGGCTTGTGGAAGGGGCGGATTCTAGACGTTTCGGTGCTTGCGACCCAAGTGTGGATCTCGAAGCCTGCCGACACACCGGCACTGCCTGCCTCCCCCAGTCATGCCCTGCCTTGTTTTGTCTGCAGCCATGGTTGGCCGCTTGGACGGCGTGGATCGTAAATCCTGATGAGAGGAAAAATATTCCTTATATCGCTCCGCCCAGCCGCTATAACGAAAAAACTTTTCACGCGAGCGCTCTAGCATTCCGGTCCATGACCCGCGCTGCGGGCCCAGCACCAAGCACAACCCCACTCACGCACAGAGGAGACAACGTCGGCCCGTCGGCTGCCTGCGCCAACCGCGCTTCGCACCCAGACTGGCGACGGTTCACGCCACCATGTCGAACACCTTGCCCAACGTCAGCCTCGACGACAAATACACCCTCAAGACCGGCCGCGCCTGGATGACCGGCATCCAGGCCCTGGTGCGCCTGCCGATGATGCAGAAGATGCGCGACGAAGCCGCCGGGCTGAACACCGCCGGCTTCGTCACCGGCTACCGCGGCTCGCCGCTCGGCAACGTCGACCAGGAGTTCTGGAAGGCGAAGAAGTACCTCGAGCCGATGCACATCCGCTTCCAGGCCGGCCTCAACGAAGACCTTGCCGCGACCTCGGTGTGGGGTACGCAGCAGGTCAACCTGGACCCGAATGCCAAATACGACGGCGTGTTCTCGATCTGGTACGGCAAGGGGCCGGGCGTCGATCGCACCGGCGACGTGTTCCGCCACGCCAACGCCGCCGGCACTTCGAAGCACGGTGGCGTGCTGGTGATCGCGGGCGACGACCATGCCGCCAAGTCGTCCACGCTGCCGCACCAGACCGAGCATGTGTTCAAGGCGCTGATGATGCCGGTGCTGGCCCCGGCGGGCATCCAGGAATACCTCGAGTACGGCCTGCACGGCTTCGCGCTGTCGCGCTACTCGGGCTGCTGGGTGGCCTTCAAGGCGCTCACCGACACGGTCGAGACCTCCTCATCGGTGGAGCTCGACCCCTTCAAGGTGCAGACCCTGATTCCGTCCGCGGCGGACTTCCCGCTGCCCGAGGACGGCCTCAACCTGCGCTGGCCCGACCCGCCGCTGGTGCAGGAGAAGCGCCTGCTGCACCACAAGCTGTATGCCGCGCTCGCCTACTGCCGGCTCAACCAGCTCAACCGCACCGTCATCGACAGCCCGAACGCCAAGCTCGGCATCATCACCAGTGGCAAGAGCTACCTCGACGTGCGCCAGGCGCTGGACGACCTCGGTATCGACGAGGCGAAGGCGGCCGCCATCGGCCTGCGCCTGTACAAGGTCGGCATGGTGTGGCCGCTCGAGGCCGAAGGCGTGCGCCAGTTCGCCGACGGCCTGGACGAGATCCTCGTCATCGAGGAGAAGCGCCAGTTCCTCGAATACCAGTTGAAGGAAGAGCTCTACAACTGGAAGGACGAGGTGCGCCCGCGCGTGATCGGCAAGTTCGATGAGAAGGGCGAGTGGGCCTTGCCGCACAGCGAGTGGCTGCTGCCTGCCGCCGGCGAGCTGACGCCGGCGATGATCGCCCGCGCCATCGCCGGCCGCATCGCGCGCTTCTACACGTCCGACCGCATCAAGGCGCGGCTGGCCTTCATCGAGGCCAAGGAAGCCGCGCTCGCCAAGCCGCGCCTGGCCATCCAGCGCGTGCCGCACTACTGCTCGGGCTGTCCGCACAACACCTCGACCAAGGTGCCGGAAGGTTCGCGTGCGATCGCCGGCATCGGCTGCCACTACATGGCGACCTGGCTGTCGCCCGAGCACACCCAGACCTTCTGCCAGATGGGCGGCGAAGGCGTGCCCTGGGTCGGCCAGGCGCCCTTCACGACCACGCCGCACGTGTTCGCCAACCTCGGCGACGGCACCTACATGCACTCGGGCATCCTCGCCATCCGCGCGGCGGTCGCGGCGAAGGTGAACATCACCTACAAGATCCTCTACAACGACGCGGTGGCGATGACCGGCGGCCAGCCGCACGACGGCACCCTGTCGGTGCCGATCATCGCCCGCCAGCTGCTGGCCGAAGGCGTGGGTTCGGTGATCGTCGTCAATGACGGCACGCCGCGTGCCTATGGGCCGGCCGACCTGCCGCACGGCGTGCCGATCCGTCACCGCGACGAACTCGACGCCGTGCAGCGCGAGCTGCGCACCGTGCCGGGCGCCACCGCGATCATCTACGACCAGACCTGCGCCGCCGAGAAGCGCCGCCGTCGCAAGCGCGGCAAGTTCCCCGACCCGGCCAAGCGCGTCGTCATCAACGACCTCGTGTGCGAAGGCTGCGGCGACTGCAGCGACAAGTCGAACTGCATGTCGGTGGGCGCGGTCGAGACCGAGTTCGGTCGCAAGCGCTTCATCGACCAGAGCTCGTGCAACAAGGACTACTCCTGCGTGAAGGGCTTCTGCCCGAGCTTCGTCACCATCGAGGGCGGCAAGCTGAGGAAGGGCAAGGCGAGCGGCACGAGCGTGCTCGGCCGCCTTGCCGGTGAGCTGCCCGAGCCGCAGCTGCCGTCCACCGCTGCGCCCTGGGGCATCCTGATCACCGGCGTCGGCGGCACCGGCGTGGTCACCATCGGCGCCCTGCTGGGCATGGCTGCGCACCTGGAAGGCAAGGGCATCTCGGTGCTCGACATGGCTGGCCTGGCGCAGAAGGGTGGCGCGGTGTGGTCGCATGTGCGCATCGCCGACAGCCAGGCGCAGCTGCACGCCGCCCGCGTCGCCGCCGGCGAGGCCAATGCGGTGATCGGCTGCGACCTGGTGGTGGCCGCCAGCGACGAGTCTCTGGCCAAGATGCAGAACGGGCTCACCCGCGTCGTCATCAACCGCGACCAGACCAACACCAGCGAGTTCGTGCGCGGTTTCGCCGCCCAGGCGCGCAGCGGCAACGTCGGCGCCAACCCCGATCCGCAGTTCCCGGCGGCGTCGATGGAGGCGCAGATCGTCGACGCGGTCGGCGCGGACAAGGCCGAGTTCCTCGACGCCACCCGCATCGCCACCGACCTGCTCGGCGACTCGATCGCCACCAACCTGTTCATGCTCGGCTACGCCTGGCAACGCGGCCTGGTGCCGCTGTCGCGGCAGGCGATCGAGCGCGCCATCGAGATCAACGGCGCCGCGGTCGAGGCCAACAAGGCCGCCTTCCTGTGGGGGCGGCGCGCCGCGGTGGATCTGAAGGCCGTCATCGAGGCGGCCAAGCCGCAGTTCGGCACGCCCGCGCACCACAAGCTGTCGACCAGCGTCGACGAGGTCATCGCCCGCCGCAAGGCCCATCTGAGCGACTACCAGAACGCCGCCTACGCCGAGCGCTACGGCAAGCTGGTCGAGCGCGTGCGGGCCGCCGAAGCGAAGGTCGCGCCGGGCATCACCCTGCTGACCGAGGCGGTGGCGCGCGGCTATCACAAGCTGCTCGCCTACAAGGACGAGTACGAGGTCGCACGCCTGTACACCGACAGCGACTTCCTCAAGCGCGTCGAGGAGCAGTTCGAGGGCGACTACAAGCTCGTCTTCCACCTCGCGCCGCCGACCCTGGCCGACAAGGATCCGCAGACCGGCGAGCTGAAGAAGAAGGAATACGGCCCGTGGATGCTGAAGGCGATGCGCACGCTGGCGAAGTTCCGCCATCTGCGCGGCTCGATGCTGGATCCCTTCGCGCGCAGCCACGACCGCAAGCTCGACCGCGAGCTGATTGCCGACTACGAGCGCATCGTCGAGGAGATCATCGTGAACCTCGACCGCAGCAACCACGAGGCGGCGATCGAGCTGGCGGCCATCCCCGACCAGATCCGCGGCTTCGGTCACGTCCGCGAGCGCTACCTCGCCAGTGCTCGCCCGCGCCAAGCCGCGCTGCTCGAGGACTTCCGCCACCGCCGGCCGGTGAGCGCGCTGGTGGCGACCAAGGCGCGCAAGACGATCGCGATCATCCCGGGCTGAGCCCGCTCCCGTTTCTTACCCCCGCCGTCCCACCGGCCCGCCACGAGTGGTGCCGGCGGGACGGTTCATACCCACGATCCCATAAGGAAGGAGACACAACATGGCCGTATTTTCCCTGAGCGACTTTGCCGATCACGAGCAGGTGGTCTTCGTCAGCGACGACAAGAGCGGATTGAAGGCGATCATCGCCGTCCATAATTCCAACCTCGGCCCCGCGCTCGGCGGCTGCCGCATGTGGCCCTACGCCTCCGAGGAGGAGGCCATCCGCGACGTGCTGCGCCTGTCGCGCGGCATGACCTACAAGTCGGCGATGGCCAACCTCAAGCTGGGTGGCGGCAAGTCGGTGATCATCGGCAATCCGCGCACGCACAAGACGCCCGAGCTGCTGGCCGCCTTCGCCCGTGCGCTCGAACAGCTGAACGGGCGCTACATCGCGGCCGAGGACTCCGGCACCAGCGTCGCCGACATGAAGTACATGGCGCAGTTCACCCGGCACGTCGCCGGCATCGTAGACAAACCCTCGGATGAAGGCACGCGCAGCGGCGATCCCTCGCCCGCCACCGCCTATGGCACCTTCATCGGCATCAAGGCCGCGGTCAAGGAGAAGCTCGGCCGCGATTCGCTCGAGGGTCTGCGCGTCGCCGTGCAGGGCGTGGGCAACGTCGGCTTCGACCTCGCCCGCCAGCTGAAGGAAGCGGGCGCGCAACTGTGGGTCACCGACATCCACCGCGAGCCGCTGCTGCAGGCCGGCAAGGATCTGGGCGCCACCGTGGTTGCGCCCGAGGAGATCTTCGGCCTCGACGTCGACGTCTTCGCCCCCTGCGCGCTCGGCGCCATCCTCAACGACAGCACCATCCCGCAGCTGAAGGCGAAGATCGTCGCCGGCGCGTCGAACAACCAGCTCGCCGAGCCGCGACACGGCCTCGAGCTGATGAAGCGCGGCATCCTGTATGCGCCCGATTACGTCATCAACGCCGGCGGCATCATCGACGTCTATCACGAGCGCATCGGTTTCGACCGCAGCGCGCTGCTCAAGCATATCGAGGGCATCCACGACAACCTGATGGAGGTCTTCGAGCGCGCGCGCAAGGAAGAGCGGCCGACCGGCGAAGTGGCCGACGCGATCGCCGAGGAGCGCTTCAAGCGCTGAGCCGACCGATCTGTGGCATGAAAAACGGCGACCCGCGGGTCGCCGTTTTTTTATGCGCGGACGCCGTGTCAGGCTTTGTGTTGGCGGCGGCGCAGGGCGCCGAGACCGGCGAGGCCGAGGCCCAGCAGGGCGAGGGAGGCGGGCTCGGGGACGGCTTGAGAAGCCTCAGGGGGGGTGGTAGGGGTCGGCTCGGGAGCCAGGGGGGCGACGGCGACGGGGATGGCATCGCCGGTCAGGGTGACCCAATCGATCCGTGCGCCCTCGTTTGCGGGCGAGTCGCTCACGATGAACCACCAAGACACCCTTACGTCCGTCCAGAAGCGAATGTCGATGCTTTGCTGGTCAGCGGCCGCAGCGCCGAGTCCGACGTTGGCAGTGCTCCACGCTCCGTTGCCACCCAGGCCGGTCGACCACAGGTCCATCCAGCTGCCACCGGCAACGCGCCAGCTCAGGTTGAGGGTGTCGCCCGCTTCGGAGGCGGTCAGCGGCGCCCAGGCGAAGGAGAGGAGGAGGTTGTCCAGTCCCAGCGTCGATACCGAGAAGGTGGCTGCCGCATCCGGCGAGGACGCGGTGCTATTCGAATGCTGGTGGACGTCGCGCAGCTGCAGGGCGTTGTTGCTGATTGCGACATCTTTGCCATTACGCTCGATTTCGCTCCATGCGGCGCCGACATGGTTGGAGTTCTTGCGATTGAAGTCGTCGCTGAAAACCGGCGCAGCGAACGCTGTTCCGGACAGGAGGAGGGTGGCGAGCCCGAGAGCGATTGCGTTCTTGTTCATGTGGAATCCTTGATTGTCAGTTTGCTCGTGAGCGGCGCGCGGCTGTGCGGGCGTGCAGTCACGAGTCGGTTCCTCGGGATGATGTTCCGCTTCAACGAGGCCTGCAATCGACTAAAGCATGTACCGTGCCTGCTAATTTAAGAGACTGAATTATATGTAAATTTGTCGTATTGCGATCCTTGCCGTGGGCCGCCCACTTCGCTCTGCGGTGAATCGGGCGTGTGACTGTAAAGCGCATCGACAAGCTGTCCGCAGCTTCTCATGAGAACGAATGCCGTCGTCCCGCTTTCGGTCCCGCCTCGTGAAGTGGATCACGTCGATGCCTGTCGCCTCGATGCTAGGGCTTGCGCCAGTTTCATCCGTTTGGCATTGATTGGCCATGCCAGAGCGGCATTCGTGTCGGGAATCATCGACAGCGATGTAAGAAATTCCGACGTTTTTGCTGAAGTCGATCGTCTTCGCTGGCGCCGACGAGAAGTGCCGGGCTGAATCCTTCAGCGCATCAAGGAAACCCCCAATTGACCACGGGTCCTTGTTTTTGGGCTTTTTCTCGACTTGGACTAATTCTTCTTCAGGTTCTCGCTGATTCTTGCGTTTCCTGATTCCCCGCTTATAGTGAATCGTCAGGTCGCGCGCACGACGCGTCCGGCAAGGGCTTCGCAGCTTGCAGCAGACCTCCGCTTACAGGGTCGCCGGGACCCCGCAAACGATAAATAGGAGTCGTGCAGTGAGACACCACATCCTGGGCATGTTGTATTCGGCAAGGTATTCGCGGTTCTGTCTTGGTGGTCTGTTTCTGTTGTTGAGTCAGGCGGTATTTGCCCAGGAGAGCAGATACAACATGACGCGTGGCGTGACCGAGATCAGCCAGCGCGTGTACGGCCTGCACATGACGATCTTCTACATCTGCGTGGTGATCGCCATCATCGTGTTCGGGCTGATGTTCTGGTCCATCGTGCGCCACCGCAAGTCGGCCGGCGCCGTGCCCGCCCAGTTCCACGGCAGCATGAAGATCGAGTTGCTGTGGACCGCGATCCCGGTGGTCATCCTCGTCGTCATGGCCATCCCCGCCACCCAGGCCCTGATCGCGATGGAGGATGCCTCCGAGTCCGATCTCACCGTGCTGGTCACCGGCTCGCAGTGGAAGTGGCACTACAAGTACCTCGACTACCCGATCGAGTACTTCTCGGTGCTCGCCACCCCACGCGCGCAGATCGCCAACGAGGCGGAAAAGGATCCGCTCTACCTGCTCGAGGTGGACAAGCCGCTGGTGATCCCCACCGGCAAGAAGGTGCGCTTCCTGCTCACCGCCGACGACGTGATCCACTCCTGGTGGGTGCCGGCCTTCGCGATCAAGAAGGATGCGATCCCGGGCTTCATCAACGAGACCTGGACGCGGGTCGACAAGCCCGGCCTCTATCACGGCAAGTGCGCCGAGCTGTGCGGGCGCGACCACGGCTTCATGCCGATTGCGGTCGAGGTCAAGAGCGAGGCCGACTTCGAGGCCTGGGCGGCCGAGCAGGTCGCGCTGCAGGAGGCGGCGCGGGCGGCCGATGCGGCGGCGGCGCCGATGAGCATGGAAGAGCTGATGGCGCTCGGCGAGAAGGTCTACGGCACGGCCTGCGCGGTGTGCCACCAGCCGTCCGGCGAGGGCTTGCCCGGCGTGTTCCCCGGCCTCAAGGGCAGCGCGATGGTCACCACCGACATCCCCGCCCACATCCACATCGTCGTCTTCGGCAAGGCCGGCACGGCGATGCAGGCCTTCGGCCGCCAGTTGAGCAGCAGCGAGCTGGCCGCGGTGATCACCTACGAGCGCAATGCCTGGGGCAACAACACCGGCGACATGGTGCAGCCGGCCGATGTGGCAGCCGCCATCCAGAAAGGGGAGTGAGCAATGAGCACAGAACACACCGGCGCGCTGCACCCCGGCCAGCACCTGGAGCACGAGCACAAGCCGCGCGGCATCACGCGCTGGCTGTACAGCACCAACCACAAGGACATCGGCACGCTCTACCTGCTGTTCTCACTGGCGATGCTGTTCATCGGCGGCAGCCTGGCGATGGTGATCCGCGCCGAGCTGTTCCAGCCCGGGCTGCAGTTCGTCGATCCGCACTTCTTCAACCAGATGACCACCGTGCATGGCCTGGTGATGGTGTTCGGCGCGGTGATGCCCGCCTTCGTCGGCCTGGCCAACTGGATGGTGCCGCTGATGATCGGTGCGCCCGACATGGCGTTGCCGCGGGTCAATAACTGGAGCTTCTGGATCCTGCCCTGCGCCTTCACCATCCTGCTGTCCACGCTGTTCATGGAGGGCGGCGCGCCGGCGGCCGGGTGGACCTTCTACGCGCCGCTGTCGACCACCTACAGCAGCGACTCCACCGCCTTCTTCGTGCTGTCGGTGCATCTGATGGGCGTGTCCTCGATCATGGGGGCGATCAACATCATCGTCACCATCTTCAACATGCGCGCACCGGGCATGAGCTGGATGAAGCTGCCGCTCTTCGTGTGGACCTGGCTCATCACCGCCTTCCTGCTCATCGCGGTGATGCCGGTGCTGGCCGGGGTGGTGACCATGGTGCTGACCGACAAGTACTTCGGCACCAGTTTCTTCGATGCGGCCGGCGGCGGCGACCCGGTGATGTTCCAGCACATCTTCTGGTTCTTCGGCCACCCCGAGGTCTACATCATGATCCTGCCGGCCTTCGGCATCGTCTCGGCGATCATCCCGACCTTCGCGCGCAAGCCGCTGTTCGGCTACGAGTCGATGGTGGTGGCCACCGCCAGCATCGCCATCCTGTCCTTCCTGGTGTGGGGTCACCACATGTTCACGGTGGGCATGCCGGTGGCGGCCGAGCTGTTCTTCATGTACGCCACCATGCTGATCGCCGTGCCCACCGGGGTGAAGGTGTTCAACTGGGTGGCGACCATGTGGCGTGGCTCGATGACCTTCGAGGTGCCGATGATGTTCGCGCTCGCCTTCATCGTGCTGTTCACCATCGGCGGGCTGTCCGGGCTGATGCTGGCGATCACGCCGGCCGACTTCCAGTACCAGGACACCTACTTCGTCGTCGCCCACTTCCACTACGTGCTGGTGACCGGCGCGGTGTTCGGCATCATCGCCGGCGTCTACTACTGGCTGCCCAAATGGACCGGCGTGATGTACAGCGAGCGCCTGGCCCAGACCCACTTCTGGTGCTCGCTGGTGTCGGTCAACATCCTGTTCTTCCCGATGCACTTCGTCGGCCTGGCCGGCATGCCGCGGCGCATTCCCGACTACGCGCTGCAGTTCGCCGACCTGAATGCCTTGATGAGCATCGGCGGCCTGCTGTTCGGCCTGTCGCAACTGCTCTTCGTGTGGGGCGTGGTGCGCAGCATGCGCGGCATTGGCGAGAAGGCGAGCGATCGGGTGTGGGAAGGCGCGCACGGGTTGGAGTGGGAGATCCCGTCGCCGGCGCCCTACCACACTTTCGATACGCCGCCGGTCGTCAAGTAGGCGTGCGGCGCCAGGAGGAAGGGTCATGACGAGCAATGCAGGCCTGGTGCGCCGGCTGCTGCTGGTGTGCGTCGCGATGTTCGGCTTCGGCTTCGCGATGGTGCCGCTGTACGACGTGTTCTGCCGCATCACCGGCATCAACGGCAAGACTGAGAACGTGGCCGCGGCGAAGCCCGCCGGCATCGACCTGTCGCGCGAGGTCAGCGTCGACTTCCTCGCGCGCAGCGATGCCGACATGCCGTGGACCTTCGTGCCGCTCACCAAGCGCGTGCGCATCCACCCGGGCGATCTGCAGGTCGTCGAGTTCCAGGTCCACAACCTGAGCGGCGAGGCCGTGGTCGCGACCGCCGTGCCCTCGGTTTCGCCGGGCGAGGCGGCGCGCTACTTCAAGAAGATCGAATGCTTCTGCTTCGAGGAGCAGGCCCTGGCGGCCGGCGAGACGCGGTCCATGCCGGTGCAGTTCTACATCGATCCCGAGTTGCCCGAACGCTTCAAGAACATGACTTTGTCTTACCGCCTGTACAAGAGCACCCATACCGCCAGCCGCTGAAAAGCCCGCAGCCACGACGGCTCGCGCGCACCGCAGCCCACGCACCCACGGAGGGATGAGCATGAGCACCACGCACGAGAGGTATTACGTGCCGCACGACAGCGGCTGGCCGATCTTCGGCGCGCTGGCGCTGCTGCTGATCGGCTATGGCGCGGCGTCCTGGCTGACGCAGGCCCATGGGAGCGGCGGCTTCTACATCTTCTGGGCCGGCATCGCGCTGCTGGTGGTGATGCTGTTCGGCTGGTTCGGCACCGTCATCCGCGAATCGACCAGCGGCCTTTACAGCGACCAGCTCGACCGTTCCTTCCGCCAGTGCATGGCCTGGTTCATCTTCTCCGAGGTGATGTTCTTCCTCGCCTTCTTCGGCGCGCTGTTCTATGCGCGCGTGCTGGCCGTGCCCTGGCTCGGCGGCGCCGGCAACAACGCGATGACCGGCGAGCTGTTATGGCCGCAGTTCGACGCGGTGTGGCCGCTGCTGAAGACGCCCGGCGGCACCGAGACCCAGCACATGCCGTGGTCGGGCATCCCGCTCATCAACACGCTGATCCTGCTCGCCTCATCGGTGACGCTGCAGGTCGCCCACACCGCCATCGAGCACAACAATCGCGCGCGCCTGAAGCTCTTCCTCGGGCTCACCATCGTGCTCGGCGTGGTCTTCCTCGGCTTCCAGGTCTACGAGTACGTGCACGCCTACCGCGACCTCGGCCTGCGCCTGGACTCGGGCATCTACGGCAACACCTTCTTTCTGCTCACCGGCTTCCACGGCCTGCACGTCACCATCGGCGCCATCCTGCTGCTGGTGATCTGGCTGCGCATCGTGATCAAGGACCACTTCACCGCCGACAAGCACTTCGGGTTCCAGGCCGCGGCCTGGTACTGGCACTTCGTCGACGTGGTGTGGCTGAACCTGTTCATCTTCGTCTACGTGCTCTGACCGGGGCGCGGATGGCGGGGCGGCGTTCAGTAGGGGCGGGGATTGGGCGTCAGCACGCCGGTGGCGAGCAGCACGATGAGCAGCGCCATCACCGCCACCGAGAAATAAACCCGGCGGCCCAGATAGCGCGACATGCGGGTGTGCGAGCCGTCGTTCTTCAGCATCACGTAGAGCGCCTGGAACAGGCTGACGATCACCACGGCGAGCAGGATGACGAGCAGGATCTTGATGAACATGGCGAGGCTCCGGCGGGATGGCGATGAAGATTACCGCCTTCCGGCGCTGCTGGGTCATTCGCTGGCACTGGGCCCTGATCAGCCTGGTGGCGAGCGCGCTGCTGGCGAGCCTGTCGCTGTGGCAGCTGCAGCGCGCGACCGAGAAGACGCAGACGCTGGCGCGCATCGCAGCCTGGCAGGAGCAGGGCGCGGTCGGTCTGGCGCGGCTGGCGCAACTGCTGCAGGCCGGCGATGGGGGGGGCGCGGTCGACGGCCTGCAGCTCGACTTCGAGGCGCGCTGGCTGGCGCCGGCCGTCTGGCTGATCGACAACCGCATCGTCGATGGCCGGGCGGGCTACGACGTGCTGATTGCGGTCGGCGATCGCAGCGACCCGCGCGCCGCGGGGCTGGCCGTGCTGCTCAACCTTGGCTGGGTCGAGGCGCCCGCCGCGCGCGACGCCCTGCCGCTGCCGCCCATCCCGGCGCAACTGCGCGTGCAGGGCGTCTTCCGCACCGAGCTCGGCGGCCTGCTGCTCGGCACCAACCTCGAGAACCGCGGCAGCTGGCCGATGCGCATCCAGCAGGTCGATGTCGACGCGCTGGCCCCGTTCGTGTCGGTGCCGCTGGTGCGCGGCGTGGTGCATCAGCAGCAGGGCTCGCCTTTCCACATCCACTACCAGCCGGTGGTGCTGCCGGCCGAGCGCCATCGCGCCTATGCCCTGCAGTGGGCACTGCTGGCGCTGGCGGTGATCGTCGTCGCGCTGGCGGCCAGCCAGCACAAGGAGCGTCCGCATGAGCAGCCGTAAGTTCATGGCCCTGTTCCTGCTTTGTGCCTTGCTGCCGCTGGCCGCGGCCTGGCTGGCGCTCGAGCAGGGCTGGTTCGCCGGCCACGCCACCAATCGCGGCCAATGGCTGGACCACGAGGTACAGGTGCTGCCGGCGGCGCCAGCGGCCGATGCCCACTGGCGCCTCGCCTACGTGCAGCCGCGCGATTGCGATGCCGCCTGCGAGGCCGCCTCTGAGTCGGCCCTGCACATCCTGCAGCAACTGCATGCCGGCCTCGGCCGCAAGCAGGAGCAGGTGCGCCCGGTGATGGTCGCCACCGCCAGTCCGACGGTGCTCGAGCGCTTTCCGAGCGTGCGCTGGGAGGCGGGCGCGGCCGGCGCGGGTGGGCAGGTGGCCGCACTCGCCGATGCGGCCCTCACGCGCCACATCGTGCTCATCAATCGCGAGGGCCTGGCCTTGCTGCGCTATGCGGTGGACGGCGACCCCGCGCACGCGGTGCAGGTCGCCACCGACATCCGCAGCGACCTGCTGCGTCTGCTCAACTACGACAGGAGCGGGGTATGAGGCGCTTCACCTGGCTGGTCAATCTCACCCTGGTGCTGACCCTGATGGTGATCGCGCTCGGCGCCTACACCCGGCTCACCGACGCCGGCCTCGGCTGTCCCGACTGGCCGGGCTGCTATGGCCGCCTCACGCCGCCGATGAAGGATGTTCACATCGAGGCCGTGCAGGCGCGCTTCCCCGACGCCCAGGTCGATCCCTTCAAGGCCCGCAACGAGATGGTGCACCGCTACATCGCCGGCCTGCTCGGCCTGTGCGTGCTGGCAATCTTCGTTGTCGCCCAGCGCCTGCGCCGCGCCCGAGGCCTGAGCAGCGTGCTGTTGGCGCTGGTGCTGTTCCAGGCCGCGCTCGGCATGTGGACGGTGACGATGAACCTGATGCCGGTGGTGGTGGTGGCGCATCTGCTGGGCGGCTTCGCGCTGCTGTCCCTGCTCGCGCTGCTGCGCGTCGAACTCGGTCGGGCACCGGTGGCGGAGGGGGGGGCGTCGGCACGAGCGGTGGCCGAGCCTGTGCCGGTCGCACTGCCGACGGCAGAGCCCCGACTCGGCGCGCTGTTTCCCTTCGCCTGCGTCGCATTCGGCGTGGCGCTGGCGCAGATCGCGCTCGGCGGCTGGACCTCGGCCAACTATGCGGCGCTCGTGTGCCATCAACTGCCGCTGTGCGAGAGCGGCTGGACCTCGCATTTCTCGCTGCGCGCCGCTTTCAGCCTGCCGCTCGGCCACGAGACCTACGAGTTCGGCGTGCTCGAGTACGAAGCCCGCATGAGCATCCATGTGCTGCACCGCCTCGGCGCGCTGCTCGCGCTGCTGGTGATCGGCAGCTTCGCCCTGCTGTGCTGGCGGTGGGCCCGGGCGCGCGCCGTGCGCGGCCTAGCGCTGGCGCTCGCCGGCCTGCTGGCGTTGCAGGTGACGCTGGGCCTGGTCAACGTCATCGCCCAGGTGCCCTTGGCCAATGCGGTGGCGCACAACGTGGTGGGCGCCTGCCTGCTCGCGGTGCTGGGGGTGCTGGTGCGCCAGATCCAGTTGCGACGTGTGGCGCCGAGGGCGGCGGCGAGCGCGCCGGCACGGCTCGCTGCGCAGCGCTGACCCCGGTCCGGCGCGGCGGGCGAGGGACGGGCCGAGGGGGAGCGACGAAGATGAGAACGAACGGGGAGACGAGCATGGACGGCAGCAAGCGCGACGGCGTGGCGATCGGTGCGTGTGCAGACTTGGCGGGCAGCGCGCGCGCCTTCTACCAGCTCACCAAGCCCAGGGTGGTGGCCCTGCTGGTGCTCACCGCCTGGGTGGGCATGATGCTGGCGAGCGAAGGCGTACCCGACCTTGGTCTGATCCTGGTGGCCAGCCTGGGCATCGCCATGGTGTCGGGCGCGGCGGCCGCCTTCAATCATGTGCTCGACCAGAAGATCGACGCCCGCATGGCCCGCACCCGCCTGCGTCCCCTGCCCGATGGGCGCCTGAGCAGCGCGCAGGCGCTCAGCTTTGCCTTCACCCTGGCGGCCTCGGGCTTCGTGCTGCTGCTGGTGGCGGTCAATGCCCTCACCGCAGTGCTGACGCTCGCCGGGCTGTTCGGCTATGCAGTGATCTACACCGTGCTGCTGAAGCGGGCCACGCCGCAGAACATCGTGATTGGCGGGGTGGCGGGCGCGCTGCCGCCGGTGCTGGGCTGGGCGGCGGTGACCGGCACGGTGAGCGCCGAGGCCTGGCTGCTGATGATGATCATCTTCACGTGGACGCCGCCGCACTTCTGGGCGCTCGCCATCCACCGGGTGGAGGACTATGCGCGCGCCGGCATCCCGATGCTGCCGGTCACCCACGGCATCGACTTCACCAAGACGTTGGTGCTGCTCTATACCTGCCTGCTGCTGGCGGTGTGTCTGCTGCCCTATCTGGTGGGCATGAGCGGGGGGCTCTACCTGGCGGGCAGCCTGGTGCTGAACCTGCAGTTCCTGCGCCATGCCTGGCGGCTCAAGTTCGCCGCGCGACCGGACACGGCGATCCGCACTTTCCGCTTCTCGATCACCCACCTGATGCTGCTGTTCCTGCTGCTGCTGGTGGATCACTACGTAGCGTGACGGGCAATCCGGACACCTCAATGGGGCAAACCGAGAGTCCGGCAGACGGGCGTTGAAGGGTGGCTATTGCGCGTAGACGCCGTGCCGCAAGCTGTCGAGAATTCTTACATTTTTAATCCTGATGGCGACCAATTTTTCCATAAGGCATTAATAAAAAAACAAAAAAATAGATTGGCCTGAGTCTTGCTTAACTTGATCGTGCCAGTCGCCGATCCGGTGCGAATTGGCCACCAAGACTCAGGAGAGAAACATGAAATTGAAGAAACTCGTCGCTGCAACTGCGGTTGCGGTGCTCTCGGTTGGTTTTGGTGCCGCAGCCAATGCGGCACTGATCAAGACCGACATCATCATGATCGTGGATGAGTCGGGGTCGATGGGGAATGTGCAGGCGAACTTGCGGAACAACATTGGTCAGTTCGCGTCGATTCTCTCTGCTGGGGGTATCGATGCTCGCTATGGCCTGGTCGGCTACGGCAGCTCGACTGTTGCTCCGCGCATGTTGACGGATCTGACGGACTCCGCTTCGTTCGCGATCGCAGCGCAGGGCTTGCTGATTAACGGTGGGACAGAGCCCGGCTACACCGCGACCGCCTTTGCGCTCAACGAACTGGACAACCAGGCCTCGCTGTTCAGCTATCGTGGCGATTCGGTCAAGAATCTCATCATTTTCACTGACGAACCACATAACGGCACTTCGCTGTCTTACGGCACGGTGGGTGGAGTCACGGTGAGCTATTCGATCATCGATGACTTGCTCACGGACAACAATGCGCTGTTCAATGCCGTTCTCAGGGGCACGAGTACGATCAATTCGTACGGGCCACTTGCGGCCGGCCATGGCGGTAACGTCTACGATCTCAATGGCCTGAACACGACCGACCAGCAGGTCGTTTCCGACTTCGTGGATGATTTTGCGGCATCCAAGCTGCAGGAGATTCTCGATTTCTGCACCTTGAACCCGAACGATCCGGCTTGCCAGGGCGGCACGGTGCCTGAGCCCACCAGCCTCGCCTTGCTTGGTCTGGGCATGTTCGGCCTGGCCGCCATGCGCCGTCGTCGCGACGAAGGTATGCTGCAGGCTGCCGCCTGAGGCACTTCGGAAACTTCGATGTGAATCAAGAGGGTGCCCCCTTGGCCGCCCTCCAGATCCGGCCCTCTCCGCTGCGCGGGGCGGGCCGGTGTTCTTTGGAAGGCGGCGCGCGTCGACTCAGCGGGCCTCGCCCACGATCTCCAGGATCGCCGCGCCGTAGTGCTCCAGCTTGCGGTCGCCGACGCCGCTGATGCCGGCGAGTTCGGCCAGGGTCTGCGGCCGGGTGATGGCGATCTCGCGCAGGGTGGCGTCCTGGAACACGACGTAGGCGGGCACGTTGCGTTCCTTGGCGGTAGCAAAGCGCCAGGCGCGCAGGCGGTCGAACAGGGTGGTGGGGATGCCGTCCGGGATGTCCAGCGGCGCCGCGCTGCGGCGCCTGGCGCGGCTGCGGCTGCGTTCGCGCTCGAGGCGCAGGTGGAATTCGGCCTCGCCGCGCAGCAGCGGGCGGGCGGCGTCGGTCAGGCGCAGCGCGTTGTAACGCTCGTGGTCGACGGCGACAAACTCGCGTGCGACCAGCTGACGGAAGATCGTACGCCAGCGCTTGTCGTCGAGCTCGCTGCCGATGCCGAAGGTGGTGATGTCCTGATGCTTGCGCTCGATCACCTTGTCCGTGAGCTCGCCGCGCAGCACGTCGATCAGGTGGCCGGCGCCGTAGCGCTGGCCGGTGCGGTACACGCAGCTCAAGGCCTTGCGCGCGGCCTCGGTGGCGTCCCAGGTCTGCGGTGGGTTGAGGCAGTTGTCGCAGTTGCCGCAGGGGGCGGAGTCCTCGCCGAAGTAGGCGAGCAGGTGCTGGCGGCGGCAGGTGGTGGCCTCGACGAGGCCGACCAGCACGTCGAGCCGGTTGCGCGCCAGGCGCTTGAACTCCTCGCTCGCTTCGGACTCGTCGATCATGCGCCGCTGCTGCACCACGTCCTGCGCGCCCCAGGCCATCCACGCCTGCGCCGGCAGGCCATCGCGGCCGGCGCGACCGGTCTCCTGGTAGTAGCCCTCGATCGAGCGCGGCAGGTCCAGATGCGCGACGAAGCGCACGTCGGGCTTGTCGATGCCCATGCCGAAGGCGATCGTCGCCACCATGATCAGGCCGTCCTCGCGCAGGAAGCGCGTCTGGTGCTCGGCGCGCATCTCCTGCGTCATGCCCGCGTGGTAGGGCAGGGCGTTCAGGCCCTGTTCCTGCAGCCAGGCGGCGGTTTCCTCCACCTTGCGCCGTGACAGGCAATACACGATGCCGGCTTCCGATGGGCATTCCTCGCGGATGAAGGCGAGCAGCTGGCGGCGCGGGTCGTCCTTGTCGACGATGGTGTAGCGGATGTTGGGGCGGTCGAAACTGGCGACGAAGCGGCGCGCGTGCTGCAGGTTGAGGCGCTCGGCGATCTCCTCGCGGGTCTGGCGGTCGGCGGTGGCGGTGAGCGCGATGCGCGGGATGGCCGGGTAGCGCTCGGGCAGGATGGAGAGCTGCAGGTACTCGGGCCGGAAGTCGTGCCCCCACTGCGACACGCAGTGCGCCTCGTCGATCGCGAACAGCGCCAGCCGGCCGGTGTCGCGCAGGTGGTCGAGCTGGTCGAGGAAGCGGGGCGTCATCAGCCGCTCGGGGGCGACGTAGAGCAACTCGAGCGCACCGTCCCACAGCGCGCGTTCCACCGCGCGGGCGCGCTCGGCATCCAGGCTGGAGTTGAGGAAGGCGGCGTTCACGCCGGCCTCGACCAGCGCGCTGACCTGATCCTGCATCAAGGCGATCAGCGGCGACACCACGATCGCGGTGCCGTGGCGCAGCAGCGCCGGGATCTGGTAGCACAGCGACTTGCCGCCGCCGGTGGGCATCAGCACCAGGGCGTCGCCGCCCGCGGCGACATGCTCGACGATGGCCTGCTGTTCGCCGCGGAAGGCGGCATAGCCGAACACGTGCTCGAGCACCCGCAGCGCCTCGCCTGAGTCGTTCGGCGCGGCCTGCGCCTGGTCGTAGTCGGGCATGGGGGGCGTAAGTTGGGAGGCGGCACACATGGCGGCCATTTTACCGTTCCCGCAGGTTGCGCAGGGCGGTGGTTTGGCGCGAGGCGGTCGCCGGGGAGGGCGTGCATGCCTGGACAGAATCTTCGTTTGTCGTGGACAAACTGAGTTCGGCTGCCTACTATTCGCGCAAGTCCGCACTTCGACCGCCCGGCTCGAAGCTGCGCCCTCACTCCTGTTCCCCAAAGCCCGTGCCGACTGCCATGACCGACGCCGCCCGCTTCGAAGCCGCCTCCAGCATCGCCGCCGTCGAACGCGACACCGGGCTGCCGAAGGACACCTTGCGCGTGTGGGAACGCCGCTACGGCTTTCCCGCCCCGGCGCGCGATGCCAACGGCGAGCGCCTGTACCCGCCCGAGCAGGTCGAGAAGCTGCGTCTGATCCGCCGCCTCATCGACCACGGCCGGCGGCCGGCGGGCATCGTCGGCGCGAGCAGCGAGGAGTTGTCACGCATGCTCGAGGACTGCCTGTGTGCGGGCGAGGGCGCCGCGGCCGCGCGCGACGACAGCCTGCTGCAGCTGGTGCGCCTGCATCGCAGCCTGGAGCTCAACGCCGCCCTGCGTCAGGCGCTGATGAAGCAGGGCCTGCAGCGCTTCGTCGCCGATACCGTGGCGCCGCTCGCGACCGCGGTGGGCGAGGCCTGGATGCGCGGCGAGGTGGACGTGCCCGAGGAGCATCTGTTCACCGAGCAGGTGCAGAACGTGCTGCGCAGCGCGATCAGCGCGCATGCGGTCGCCGGCGCCCGCCCGCGCGTGCTGCTCACCACTTTTCCCGAGGAAGAGCACATCCTCGGCCTGCTGATGGCCGAGGCCATGCTCGTGCCCGAGGGCGCGAGCTGCCTGTCGCTCGGCACGCGCACGCCGCTGGCGGACATCCGCACTGCGGCGGTGGAGGGCGGCTTCGATATCGTCGGCCTGTCCTTCAGCATCGCCTATCCGGCACGCCAGGCCATCGACGGCCTGCTCGAGCTGCGCGCCAGCCTGCCGCCCGCCGTGGGCATCTGGGCGGGCGGCGCGGCGGTGCGCGACAAGCACAAGCGGCTGCCGGGCATCCGCGTGGTGGGGGACCTCGACGACACCCTCGTCGCCCTGCAGGAGTGGCGCGCCGCCCACGCCTGAACCCGGCGCCGGCGTGCAGCCGCGTCGCGCTCAGCGGGCTTGGTCGGGGCAGGGATGACCCGTGGGCGCGTCTAGTGCGCGTTCTCCGTCTCGGCGCCCGGCGTCTCGGCCTCGATCGCCTGCTGCGGCGTCAGGTCGCCATCCAGCACCGCAAGCATGCGCGCGGCCTTCGCCACCTGTTCGACCGCGCGCCGCTCCAGGCTCGCCAGCCGCAGCCAGTCCTGCATGCTGCGGATGTCGATGCGGGCGTGGGCGCCTTCCAGCAGCAGCGCCTCCTTGAGGGCCTGGTAACAGGTCTCGGCCTCCTGCAGGCGCACCTCCACCGCCGCTGCGCTGAAGTCGTCGCGGCCGCCGTCGGCGCTGGCGGCCAGGTTTGCCGTGGCCTGGTGAAAGGCCTTCGCCGCGGCTTCGAGTTCCATGCCCGGGGGGGGGCCGAGCACGGTCGCCAGGGCGCAGGCCTGGCGCACCGCGATGACCGCGCTTTCCTGGTATTGCAGCGCGCGCAGGCTGTGCGCCAGCGCTTCCACCAGCGCGGGCGGCAGGGTGCTCGCGCTGAGTTTGCGCACGTAGTTCGAGATGGCCGGGGCGAGCGCGTCAAGCGTGCTGGCCTGGCGTTCGATCCAGGGTTCGTCCGGCGGCACCCGGCTCACCGCGGTGAGCGCGGTTACCGCGAACGACTGCGTGCGCCCCAGCTCCATGCGCAACGCGCGCAGGGCGAGGTCGGGCACGGCCAGCGAGGTGGCGTCGAGGTGGCGGGGGCGGGCGATCTCTTCTTCGCGGCTGCGGAAGCGTCCGGCCAGAAAGCGCAGCATCATGCGCGCCAGCGGGATCATCAGCAGCACGCCGAGCAGGTTGAAGGCGGTGTGGAACATCGCGATCGTCACCGCCGGCGTCGCCGGTTGCTCGAGCCATTCGCGCAGCACGCCGAGCAGCGCGATCAGCAGCGGCAGCATCAGGATTGCCACGGTGCCGGTGAGCAGGTTGAACATCACATGCGCGGCCGCCAGCCGGCGGGCGTTGGAGGTGGCGCCGATCGCCGACAGGATGGCGGTGGAGGTGGTGCCGATATTGGTGCCGATCACCATCGCGCAGGCCGCTTCGATCGACATCAGCCCGCCCTGGGCGGCGGTGATGATGACGGCGATCACCGCGCCCGAGGCCTGCATCAGCACGGTCAGCAGGGTGCCGATGCCGACCAGGACCAGCCAGCCGGTGAAGCCGGGGGCGATGTGGTCCTGCAGGTTCATCGCCGCGCCGAAGCCCGAGAAGGTGTCCTTGAGCACGTCGATGCCGAGGAACAGCACGCCGAAGCCGGCCAGCGCCTGGCCGAGCGCGCGCTGGCGCACCGTGCGCCCGGCCAGCATCAGCAGCGCGCCGACGCCGACGAAGGGCAGCGCGAAGGTGTCGATCTTGAAGCTGAAGCCCAGTGCCGCCACCAGCCAGGCGTTGAGCGTGGTGCCGACGTTGGAGCCGAAGATCACCCACATCGCGTTCTGCAGCGACAGCAGGCCGGTATTGACGAAGCCGATGCTGGCGACCGTGACCGCGGTCGAGGACTGCACCAGCGCCGTCATCGTCATGCCGGCACCGAGGCCGCGCAGCGGCGTGGCGGTGCCGCGCTCGAGCAGGCCCTCGAGCGCGCGACCGGCGGCGAGCTTGAGGCCTTCGGTCAGCATGTGCATGCCGATCAGGAACAGGCCGATGCCGCCGGCCAGGCCGGCGAAGACCGCGAAAGGGGTGAGCGCTTGGTTGTCCAGGGGAGGCTCCTCGGGAGGCGAAGGCCTGCAAGCCTAAACCCGCGGCGGCGGCTTGGGGAGGGGATCGTTGGCAGGGGCTAACAAGGGCCGAGTTGCGCTGGAGCTCAAAGGAACTTCTAGTTTGTCCTGGACAAAACATTGACAGCGGCTGCAGCCTGGCCTATCGTTCAGTCGTCACCAACGCTTGTCCAGGACACAGCCATGAATGCCACACTGCTTACGAGGCGCGCCGGCATGCTTTTCGCTGTTGCGGCAGCCGCCACATTCCCGATCCATGCAGGTTCCGCCGCGCAGGTTGAAGCGGCGCAAGGCAAGCCGGTGGTGCAGGCGCCCGACTTCGTCGTGGACACGCATGCAGGCGCCCCCCTTGACCTGATGCTCTTCATGCATCGCGCCGACCTGCCGCTCCGCCCCCTCCCCAGCAAGCAAAAGGACAACTCATGAACGCCCCGGAAAACTTCTTCCTGCCCGACGTCCAGTCCAGTGCCGACCATCGGGCGCTCGCCATCCAGCGCGTCGGCGTGCGCGGCCTGCGCTATCCGATGTCGATCCGTGACACCGACGGCAGCGTGCAGCACACGGTCGCCACCCTCGAGATGACGGTCGGCCTGCCCGCCGACGTCAAGGGCACGCACATGTCGCGCTTCGTCGAGCTGCTCGAGGCCGAGCGCGAGGCGCTCGATCTCGACCTGCGCGAACTGGTGCGCATGGCCGAGGAGGAAGCCTCGTGCGAGGTCTTCGGCCTGCTCAAGCGCCCGGACGAGAAGTGGGTGACCGAGCGCGCCTACGACAACCCCAAGTTCGTCGAGGACCTGGTGCGCGACATTGCCCTGCGCCTGCGCGCCGATGCCCGCATCGCGGCCTGGTCGGTGCAGTCGGAGAACTTCGAATCCATCCACAACCATTCTGCGTACGCCCTGATCGAGGGCGAGAACGCGGCGGAGTGAGACCATGAAGCTGGGTGAGCTCGAGCGTCTCGGTGCCGCCGGCCGCCGCGTGGCGGTGATCGGCGGCGGCATCGCCGGCCTGGCCAGTGCCTGGCTGCTGGCGCAGCGCGACGCGGTCACGCTGTTCGAGGCCGGCAGCTACGTCGGTGGCCATACCAACACCGTCGACGTCACCGTCGATGGGCTCACCCATCCGGTCGATACCGGCTTTCTGGTCTTCAACCGTCGCACCTACCCCAACCTGTGCGCGTTGTTCGCCCTGCTGCAGGTCGAGGCGGTGGAAACCGAGATGAGCTTCGGCCTCAGCCTGTCCCAGCCCGACATCGAGTGGTCCGGCACCGATCTCGGCAGCGTGTTCGCGCAGCCCCGCAACCTGGTACGCCCGGCCTTCCTCGCCATGCTGCGCGACATCCTGCGCTTCAACCGCGAAACCACCCGCATGGCGCGCGAAGGCACGATGCCGGCGCTGTCGCTGGGCGATTACCTCGAGCTCGAGGGCTACTCCGAGGCCTTCAGCGACTGGTACCTGCTGCCGATGGCGGCGGCGATCTGGTCCTGCCCGACCCAGGCGATGCTCGACTACCCGCTCGCGACCTTCGTCCAGTTCTGCCACAACCACGGCCTGTTGCAGATCTTCGATCGGCCGACCTGGATGACGGTGAAGGGCGGCGGCCGCAGCTACGTGCGGCGCATGCTCGCGCGTCTGGACGATGTGCGCGTCAATGCCCCGGTGCTGCGCGTGGTGCGCAATGCCGATGGCGTCTGGGTGCATACCGCGCACGGGCCGGAGCGCTTCGACGAGCTCGTGTTCGCCTGCCACAGCGACCAGACCCTGGCCATCCTCGGCAGCGAGGCCACCGCCGAGGAGCGCCGCATCCTCGGCGCGGTCCGCTACCAGCCCAACGTCGCGCTGCTGCACACCGACACCGCGCTGCTGCCACGGCGGCCGAAGGTGTGGTCGGCGTGGAACTACCTGGCCGGCGAGGGCGCGCCCGCTGCGCGGCCGGTGTCGGTCAGCTACCTGATCAACCGGTTGCAGCCGCTGCCTTTCGACACACCGGTCGTGGTCTCGCTCAACCCCTTCGTCGAGCCGGCTGCCGACAAGCTGATCCGTCGCATCGAGTACGCCCACCCGGTGTTCGACCAGGGTGCGATCGATGCCCAGGCTGCGCTGCCGGGCATCCAGGGGCGCAACCGGAGCTGGTTCGCCGGCGCATGGACCGGCTACGGCTTTCATGAGGACGGGCTCAAGTCCGCCATCGCCGTGGTCGAGGCGATGGGCGTGGAGGTGCCGTGGCGGCGCGGTCGCGTCCCTGCAGGCCTGCCGCTGGAGGCGGCAGCCTGATGCGCGCCGCCGTGTGCTTCGGCGCGGTGATGCATGAGCGCCATGTCGAGGCGCACAACCGCTTCGTCTATCCCACCGCCTTCCTGCGCCTGCCGCTGTCGCAGCTCGAGCGGCTGCAGGTGCCGCTGCTCGGTATCGAGCGCGCCAATGTGTTCTCCTTCCGCAGCCGCGACCACGGTGCGCGCGACGGTTCGCCCCTGCTGCCCTGGCTGCGCGGCCTGTTGCGTACGCACGGGCTCGAGGCCGTGTGCGATGGCGAGGTTGTATTGCAGACCATGCCGCGCCTTTTCGGCTTCGTCTTCAACCCGGTCAGCTTCTGGTTCTGCCACGACCGCGAGGGCGCATTGCGGGTGGTGCTGGCCGAAGTCAGCAATACCTTCGGCGAGCGCCACAACTACCTGGTGCACCACGGCGACCTGCGCCCGATCGTCTCCGGCGACGAATTGCGCGCGCGCAAGTGCTTCCATGTCTCGCCCTTCTTCCCTGTGAGCGGGGAGTACCGCTTCCGCTTCGAGCAGCGCGGCGCGGTGCATGCGGTGTCGGTCGACCTGTGGGACGGCGGTGCACTGCAGCTCGCCACCCGCCTGTCGGGCCGCGCCGAGGCGCTCGACGGGGGCGCGATGGCGAAATGGCTCGCGCGCCAGCCCCTCATGACCCTGGGCGTCGTTGCCCGCATCCATTGGCAGGCCCTGCGCCTTGCACTGCGGCGGGTGCGCTTCTTCCGCAAGCCGCCACCCCCGATCGAGGAGACCACCTGATGAACGCCCTGGACCATGCCCTGCAGCCGATCGCCGGTGTGCGCCTCACCCGCATGCCGCGCGCCACCCGGCTGTGCCTGGAAATGCTCGACCGCCTCGACGGCGGCGCGCTGGTCGTGGAATTGCCCGATGGCTTGCGCCTGCGCGCCGGCCACGGCCCGCTCGTCGCCCATCTGCGGGTGCGCGACCATGCGGTGTTCGACGAGGTGCTCGCCCGCGGCGACATCGGCTTCGGTGAAGCCTGGATGGACGGCCTGTGGGACACGGAGGATCTCACCGCGCTGCTGCGCCTGCTGTCGGCCAACCGCGACCGCCTGCAGGACGCGATCTACGGCCGGCTGTTCCGCCTGCTCGGCCACCGCCTGCAGCACCTGCTGCGCGCCAACACCCGCAGCGGCTCGCGGCGCAACATCGAGGCCCATTACGACCTCGGCAACGACTTCTACGCGCTGTGGCTGGACCCGACCATGACCTATTCGGCGGCGGTGTTCGCCTCGCCCGAGGAGTCGCTGGCCGAGGCCCAGCTGCGCAAGTACCGCCGCATCCTCGACGAGCTCGGTGCCCGGCCGGGGCAGACGATCCTCGAGGTCGGCTGTGGCTGGGGCGGCTTTGCCGAGGTCGCCGCCACCGAGTTCGGCTGCAAGGTGCTCGGCATCACGCTGTCGCCGTCGCAGCTCGCCTTCGCCCGTGCGCGCGCAGAGCGTGGCGGCTTTGCCGATCGGGTGGATTTCGCGCTGTGCGACTACCGCGACGTGCGTGGCCAGTACGACCACATCGTGTCGATCGAGATGATCGAGGCGGTGGGCGAGCGCTTCTGGCCGACCTACTTCGGCCAGCTCGGCGCGCTGCTCAAGCCGGGCGGGCGCTGCGTGGTCCAGGCGATCACCATCGACGATGCGCTGTTCGCGCGCTACCGGCGCGGCACCGACTTCATCCAGCGCCATGTCTTCCCCGGCGGCATGCTGCCCAGCCCGGGCGCGGTGGCCCAGCAGGCGCGGCGTGCCGGGCTGGCGACCGTCGGTGACTTCGCCTTCGGCCGCGACTATGCGCGCACGCTCGCCCACTGGCAGCGCCGCTTCGAGGCCCAGGCCGCCGCGGTGCGCGCGCAGGGCTTCGCCGAGCGCTTCCTGCGCATGTGGCGCTTCTACCTGTCCTACTGCGAGGCCGGCTTCGAGACCGGCGACATCGACGTGCACCATTACGTGTTCGCGCATGCGGACGGCACTGGCGGGAGCCGCTGATGCCAGGCCGGGCTGCAGTCCTCTGCCGCCTGCTGGCGCCGGTGCTGGTCGCCGCCGCCATGCTGGCCGCGGTGCCGTCCTTTGCGCGCGAACTGCCGCCCGCGCTGCAGGGCGAGCTGCAGCGTATCGGCGAAGGCGAGCTGCGCTGGCTCGGCTTCAAGCTCTATGACGCGGCGCTGTGGGCGAGGCCCGCGGTGGTGGCCGCGCCGCCTGAGGACGAGGCCGAGGTGGCGCAGGTGCTCGGCGCCGAGCATGCGCTGTCGATCCGCTACGCACGCGCGGTGTCGTCCGATCGCCTGGTCGAGCTCAGCCTGGGCGAGATGCGTCGCCTTGGCTTCGATGACGAGGCGCAGCTGGCGCGCTGGGGGCAGGCGCTGGCGCGCGCCTTGCCCTCGGTGGAGGCGGGCGAGACCCTCGTCGGCCTGCACCGGCCGGGCGAGGGCGCGCAGTTCTGGCACCAGGGTCAGCCCACCGCCGCGCTCGACGACGCCGAACTGGCCGCGGCCTTCTTCGCGATCTGGCTCGATCCGCGCACGCGCGAGCCGCGGCTGCGCGCGCAGCTGCTCGGCCTGGCGGAGCGCGGGCGATGAGCGCCGCCGCCGGCGCTGCACCTGACCCGGGCACCGGCACCGATTCGCGCCGGGCGCTGCTTGCCTATGGCGCGCTCGGCCTGCCGCTGGCCTTCGCTGCGCTGCCGATCTACGTCCATGTGCCGCGCCTGTACGCCGAAGGGCTCGGCCTGCCGCTAGCGCTGGTGGGGGCGGTGCTGCTCGCCGCACGCATCGTCGATGCGCTCACCGACCCGCTGATCGGCTGGGCCAACGACCGTCTGCCGCGGCGCCGGCTGTGGATCGCGCTGGCGCTGCCGGCGCTGGGCGCCGGCATGCTCGGCCTGCTCGCGCCGCCCGCACAAGCCGGTCTCGGCTGGCTGTTCGGGCTGCTGGTCGGCGTCTCGCTGGCGTGGTCGGTGGCGACCATCGCCTACAACGCCTGGGGCGCCGAGGTGGCGCACACGCCGCTGCTGCGCACCCGCTACGTTGCCAGCCGCGAGGCCTTCGGGCTTGGCGGCGTGGTGCTGGCGGCGGCCTTGCCGGCGGTGCTGGCGCTGGGCGCCGGCGAGGCGACCGGGCTGGCGCGCCTGGCCTGGTTGTTCCTGCCGCTGCTGGCGGTGTTCGGCCTGTGGACGCTGTGGCGTGCGCCTGCCGCGCCCGTCCGCACGCTGGCCGCCGACGCGGCGGAATTGCTCGAGGGCAGCAGGGTGGAGGCAGCAGGACGCGGGCGGGACCACGTTGCAGGCCCTCACCCGCGCACCGCGGATCGGCCCGGGAAGGCCACGCCGCTGTGGGCCGGTCTGCGCGCAACCGTGCGCGACGCCGGCTTCGGCCGCCTGCTCGCGGTGTTCGCCGCCAATGGCATCGCCGCGGCGATTCCGTCGGCGACGGTGCTGTTCTTCGTCGCCGACGTGCTCGGCGCGGCGCAACTCGCCGGGCTCTTCCTGGTGCTTTATTTCGTCGCCGCCGCGGCCAGTCTGCCCTTGTGGGTGCGGCTGTCGCAGCGCATCGGCAAGCTGCGCGCCTGGCTCGCCAGCATGGTGCTGGCAGTGGCGGTGTTTGCCTGGGCCGGACTGCTCGGCGAGGGCGCCGTGCTCGCCTACGCGCTCATCTGCGTGTTGTCGGGCCTTGCGCTCGGTGCCGACCTCAGCCTGCCGCCTTCGCTGCTCGCCGACCTCATCGCGCGCAGTGCGGCCGGGCGTGCGCAGCCGCGCCTGCAGGCGGGGGCGTGCTTCGGCTGGTGGAACTTCGTCGCCAAGGCCAACCTCGCGCTGGCGGCGGGGCTGGCGCTGCCGCTGCTCGCGCTGCTGGGCTACGCGCCGGGCGCGCGCGAGCCGGGCGCGCTGGCGGCGCTGGCGGCGGTGTATGGCTTCGTGCCGGTCGTGCTCAAGCTGGGTGCGATCGTGCTGCTGTGGCGCTGGCGCGCCTGGATCGAGCCGGGCGTGCCGTCTGCCGACGGCCTGCGCAAGGCGGCTGCATGTGGGGGAGCGCAATCGTGAGACGTTTCTTGGTATGGCTGGTGGCCGTGGTCGGCCTGTGGGGGTGTAGTACGGTGAATGTCGATCAGTACCGCGCCGAGCAGCCGGTGCTCGAGCTGCGCGATTACTTCAACGGCACGCTCGACGCCTATGGCATGTTCCAGGATCGTTCGGGCAAGGTGGTCAAGCGCTTTCACGTGCTCATCGAGGCGAGCTGGGAGGGCGAGGTCGGCACCCTGGACGAGCACTTCACCTACTCCGACGGCAGCACCCAGCGCCGCGTGTGGACGATCACCCGCCTCGGGCCGGGGCGCTACAGCGGGCGCGCGGACGACGTCGTCGGCGAGGCCAGCGGCGAGGCCGCGGGCAATGCGCTGCGCTGGCGCTACGTGCTGGCGCTGCCGGTCGATGGCAAGGTGTACAACGTCGATTTCGACGACTGGATGTTCCTGATGGACGACAAGGTGATGCTCAACCGTTCGCTGATGAGCAAGTGGGGTTTTCGCCTCGGCGAGGTCACGCTGTCCTTCTTCAAGCGTACGGACTGAGCGGCGAGTGAGGCGGGGGTGGCGAGTGACAGGCAGCATGCAGCTCCGAGGGCGGCAGCAATGACGGCGACGACGGTGATCCGGACAACGCGCGGGCTGTTTTCCCCGCTCAACACCCCGATCCGCGACTGGCAGGGGCGGCGAGTGTGGATCGTCGGCGCCTCCACCGGCATCGGCGAGGCGCTGGCGCTGGCGCTGGCCGCGCGCGGCGCGCGGCTGGCGCTGTCGGCGCGCGGCGTGGAGCGGTTGCAGGTGGTGCGCGCGGCCTGCCTCGAGCGTGGCGTGGCCGAGCCGGACTGCGTGGTCGAGGCGCTCGACCTCGCCCGGGATGGCGACTTCGCCCGCGCCCAGGGCGCGCTGCTGGCGCGCTGGGGCGGCGTGGACCTGGTGGTGTTCAACGCCGGCACCTACCGCCCGCTGCGCGCCTGGGAGCTGAGCGCCGAGGCCGTGCGCGAGACGGTGGCGCTCAACCTGGTGGGTACGCTGTGCGGCGTCGGCGAGCTGGTGCCCGCGCTGCTGCGCCAGGGCAGCGGGGCGATCGCCCTGGTCGGCAGCGTGGCGGGCTACGGCGGCCTGCCCAAGGCCACCGTCTATGGGCCGACCAAGGCGGCACTGATCAATCTCGCCGAGACGCTGTACCTGGATCTGTCGCCGCGCGGCATCGACGTCTTCCTGATCGACCCCGGCTTCGTCGCCACCCCGCTCACCGCCGCCAACGACTTCCACATGCCGGCCCTGCAGACGCCAGCGCAGGCCGCGCAGGCGATCGTCGACGGCTTCGCGCGGGGCGACTTCGAGATTCACTTTCCGAAGCGCTTCACCCGCGTGCTCAAGCTCCTGCAGTGGCTGCCGCGGCGCTTCTACTTCCCGCTCGTGCGGCGGGCGACCGGACTATGAGGGTGAAGGACACGGGCCTCGATGGCACGGACCTCGGCGGCACGGGGCCTGGGGCAAGCGCCGCCGAGGCCGTGGCGCGCTTCTACGAGACGCTCGCGCCGCACACGCTGGCCGGGCTCGACGCGCTCTACGCCGCCGACGCGCGCTTCAAGGATCCGTTCAACGAGGTCGTCGGCACGGCGGCGATCCGCCGCATCTTCGCGCACATGTTCGACACCGTGGACGCGCCGCGCTTCGTCGTCACCGAGCGCATCGCGCAGGGCGCGCAGGCCATGCTGGGCTGGGACTTCCACTTCGTGCTGCGCGGCCGGCCGGTGGTGGTCCACGGCGTGACCCATCTACGCTTCGACGCCGGCGGGCGGGTGGTGCTGCACCGCGATTATTGGGACGCCGCCGAGGAACTGTACGAGAAGCTGCCGCTGCTGGGCACCTTGATGCGCGCACTGCGCAGGCGGCTGTCGGCAGGCTGAGGTCGGGCTGCAAGGCGTTTGCGTGCAGGCGGCCGGCGCCGGATTGCGGTTGGGCGCCTGCGTTCGGGTGGGCTCGAACGCCCGTGCGCCTTGATGACGGACAAGCCGCTGAGGCGGCTGCGGCCGTTTGCCGCATTGGGTTCCGGCGCGCCGTCGATGGGTCTATCATCGGGCGCTGATTCAGCCGTCACACAGGCAAGCCCATGTCCTTGTCCCCCATGCCGTCCGCCCTCATCGCGCGCCTGCGTGCGTTCGTCTTCCCGGTGCTCGCCCTGGGGCTGCTCGCCGCCTGCGCGCCGGCCGAGCCGGTGTTCCGCAGCACCGACATCAGCGGCGCCGAGTACGGCAAGAACCTGCGCCTGACCGACCATCACGGCCAGCAACGCACGCTCGCCGACTTCCGCGGCAAGGTCGTCACCCTCTTCTTCGGCTACACGCAGTGCCCGGACGTATGCCCCACGGCGCTGGTCGGCATGAGCGAGGTGATGGGCCTGCTCGGCCCGGACAGCGATCGCGTGCAGGTGATCTTCATCACCGTCGACCCCGAGCGCGACACCCAGGCGCTGCTGGCCGAATACGTGCCGGTGTTCGATGCGCGCTTCCTCGGCCTGCATGGCACGCCCGAACAGATCGCCGCCGTCGCCAAGGACTTCCGCGTCTTCTACCGCAAGAGCGGCGACCTCGAGGGCCACTACACCATCGACCATTCGGCCGGCACCTACGTGTTCGGGCCGGACGGCCGGCTGCGGCTTTACATGAGGCACGGCGAAGCTCCGCAGGTGGTCGCGGCGGACATCAAGGCGCTGCTGGAGGGGAAGTGATGCCTTCAGCGGATCTCTATGATCCGCTCGCCGCGCTCGAGCGCCGAACGCAGTGGTGCAAGTACGGATTCGAACGCAGCCAGGAGGGCTGGCTTACGACAGTTACCAAGACGAACCCAGACTACCTGAGGCGGGACCTGCCCAAACTGGTCGGCGAGCATCCTGAAATCCTCGTCTTTCGTGACGATCGCCAAGCTACCAGCACGGGCATACGTCCTGATTGCCGTGTCGGACGCGCTTTCGAGGCCTACGTCATTGACGTGACTCGCCTCGAAGCCGCACTCAGCCAGCCAGCGGGCCAAAGCGACCGGTAGCTGCGCGTCAACGAGCAGCTTCACGCGGCAATCAGTACGGTGTGGTCAGCCTGGCGCGCGGCATATTCGAGCACGGCCCGGATGTCGGCCTCTTCGAGCAGCGGGTAATCCTCGAGAATCTCTTCCACGCTTGCCCCCGCGCCCAGCAGCGCCAAGACGTCCGACACGCGGATGCGCAGGCCGCGCACGCAGGGCCGTCCGCCACATTGGTCCGCGGAGATCGTGATTCGCTTGTGGAGCTCACTTGCCTGTCGCATGCCTACTCCTTGAGGCGTGAGTCAGCGGCAGTATAGCTGGCTATTCACACTACCGCCGCCAGCATGCCGCGCATCTTCTGCATCGCCTTGGCCTCGATCTGGCGGATGCGCTCGGCCGACACGCCGTACTCGGCCGCCAGCTCGTGCAGCGTGGCGCTGTCGCCTTCGGTCAGCCAGCGGCGCTGCACGATCGCGCGGCTGCGTTCGTCCAGGCTGGAGAGCGCGTTGCGCAGGCCGCTGTCCTGCAGGTGGGCGAGCTCGGCCTGCTCGATGACCTCGGACGGCTCGGCCTGCGGGTCGGGCAGGTAGGAGATCGGGGAAAAGCGTTCGTCCTCGTCGTCGCTGCCGGCGTCGAGCGGGATGTCGCGACCACCGAGGCGGGTTTCCATCTCGACCACCTCTTCCGGCTTGACGTCGAGCTGGGCGGCGATCGCCCTGACCTCGCTCGGGTTCAGCGTGGCGCTGTCTTTCTTCATGCCACGCAGGTTGAAGAACAGCTTGCGCTGCGCCTTGGTGGTGGCGATCTTCACCAGGCGCCAGTTCTTGAGGATGTATTCGTGGATCTCGGCCTTGATCCAGTGGATCGCGAACGACACCAGCCGCACGCCGCGGCTCGGGTCGAAACGCTTGACCGCCTTCATCAGGCCGACGTTGCCTTCCTGAATCAGGTCGGCATGCGGCAGGCCGTAGCCGAGATAGCCGCGCGCGATGGCGACGACGACGCGCAGATGCGACATCACCAGTTGCCGTGCCGCATCCACGTCGCCCTCGTCGCGCAGCCGCGTCGCCAGTTCCACCTCCTGCTGCTCGCTCAGCATCGGCATGCGATTCACGCTCTGGATGTATTGGTCCAGGCTGCCGGCGGCGGGAACGGGAAAGGTCAGGGCGTGTGACATGGGCTTGGGTCCTCCTTGTGCGCCTCAATATTAGCACTCGGGGCGTGAGAGTGCTAAGGGGCGGCGGGAGTTCCGGGGTGGCCTTTTTCAGTCTTTTTCGGCGGACACCCAGTCCTCGACGCACAAACCCGAAATGCGCCTGAACTCGCGCGTATTGTGGGTGACCAAGGTGGCCCCCTCCGCCAGCGCGTGGCAGGCGATCCACAGGTCGTTCGCGCCGATCGGTGTGCCTGCCTCCCTGAGGCGGGTGGCCTGTTCCGCGTAATGCCGGCAGATGGCGGGATCGGCGGGGTAGCGCACTGGTACCTGGCGTGTCAAGGCGTTCAGCCGCCGCAGCACCTCCGTCTTGCGGGTGCTGCGCTCGGCGCCTTTCAGCAACTCTGCCCAGGTCACGAAAGACATGCACAACGTATCGGTCTCGGGGAGTGCGTCGACGCGCTGCGCGAGGCTGGGCGGCTGGTTCTTGATCAGGTAGATGAGGATGTTGGTGTCGAGCAGGTAGATCACAGCGCCTCGCGCTCCTGCACAGGCAGCGCCGCCTCCCGCTCGGACTCGAGTGCGGCAATGAAGTCGTCGTCTACTTCGCCCAGCGCTTTAAGGGCCTGCATCAGGGCGGTGCCACGCTGTACGCGCAAGGGGTGAATCACCAGGTCGCCCGCGTCGTTGCGCGTGATGCTGACGCGGTCGGTGTCGAGGCGGAACTCTGCCGGGATGCGGACCGCCTGGCTGTTGCCATTGTTGAAGACGCGGCTTAGCAGTGTTTCCATCATGCCACCCTTTGTAATTACGATTATGTGTGTATATTAGTGTTTGTCTAACAGTTCGGCAAACCTTCGCTGCTCCCTTCGTGGCATCTCAGTGGCGCGCAGGAAATTCCCTTGCGGTATGAACGACGTTCAGCACGACCACCGCGTCGTCAGTGACTTGCACGAGGGCGACGTAAGGTAGCCGGCGAACGACGAGCTCACGTACCCCCGGGATTCGTGCACTTGCCCGAATACGCTCGGGGAAGACGCGCAAGGCTTCGATCTCGGCAACGATGCGCGAATGGACGGCTTCCGCAGTCAGGGGGCCTGCCTCCGAGTGGTAATAAACAAGGATCTCCTCAAAGTCGTCCAGCGCCTCGTCAGTCCAGAGGATGTTCATGCACGACGATTCCGTGCTGCCACCCGCTCGCGTAGCAGCGCCATGGCTTCGTCGTGGGCATGTAGCGTGGTCTGGCCCGCATCGATGCGTTCGAGCGTCGCCGTGACCTTCTCGAAGAGCCAGCCGTCGTAACCGGGCGTCTTGTCGAGCAGGAATTCGGGCAACAGTGTGTCCGCTGCGTCCTCGATCGACACCATGATGCCGACGGGGCGATCGTTCCTGGTGATGACGACCGGCTCCCGGCGCGATGCATCGAGGAATTCGCCGAATCGGTTCTTCGCTTCGCGTGCGGTCATGACTTTCATGATCAGTGTCCTGATTAGCGTTGAGATGAGTCCATAGTAGCTACTTTAGGCGGTGCGGCAAGCGTCTGTATCCGGGATGGTGGATTGGGCTTGATCTCATGTGCAACCATGGTCATGATCATGGTCATCTATTGTCCAGGGAGTACGACCATGCAAACCATCCAGGCCTCCGAATTCAAGGCTCGCTGCCTCGCCCTGATGGACCAGGTGGCGGCTTCCGGCGAGATCCTCGTCGTCACCAAGAACGGCAAGCCGGTCGCCGAGCTGCATCCCTATCAGGGCGCGCGGGCATCGTCGCCTTTCGGGCTGCACCCGGGCGTGCGCATCTTGGGCGACATCGTGTCGCCGGTCGCCGACGAGGACTGGGAGGCCTTGTCGTGATCGTCCTCGATACGCATGTGCTCATCTGGATGGATGCCGACGATGCCGCGCTCGGCCCGCAGGCGCGCGCGCGCATCGGGCAGGCGTGGTCCGCGGGCGAGGTCGCGGTCAGCGCGATCAGCTTCTGGGAATGCGCGATGCTTGTAGAGAAGGGCCGCATCGTCCTGCCGCTTGCTGTTGAAAGCTGGCGGGCAGGCCTGCTGGGCGCCGGGCTGGTCGAGATTGCGCTCGATGGCCGCATTGCGCTTGCGGCGGCGGGATTCGCCGACCTGCATCTCGACCCTGCGGACCGCTTCATCGCCGCCTCTGCGGTCGTGCGTAGCGCGACGCTGGTGACGGCGGACGAGAAGCTGTTGGCATGGAATACGGCCCTGCCGCGGCTCGATGCGCGGCGCTGAACGGCCGTTCTGTTGCACGTCCGCAACAGCAAAGCCCGGAATGTGGCGTTTTCGCGTTGTCATGCTTGCAAGGCCGGCGGCAGGTTTGCAGAATCGCCTCAACTTCTCGCCAGAGAGGTGAGTAGGGCCGAGGCAGGTGCCGCGGTCTCAACTTCAAATTTGAGGAGAAACATATGCAGAAGAAACTGATCGCGCTGGCTGTTGCTGGCCTCGTTTCGGCCCCGGCCTTCGCTCAGTCGAACGTGACCGTCTACGGTGTGGTCGATGCCGGTCTTGCCTACGGCGAGCATGGCGATACCGACTTCCGCGGCGTGCTGAGCGGCGTGCTGTCGGGTAGCCGCATCGGCTTCCGTGGCACCGAAGACCTGGGCAACGGCCTGAAGGGTGTCTTCGTGCTGGAGCAGGGTTTCGACATCGGTAATGGCGTGGCTTCGCCGGCCGTTGGTGGTGCTGGTACGAGCCTGACCCCCGAATACGCGACCAGCGCTGATTCGACCGATGGCGATTCCGTCTTCTCGCGTCAGGCTTACGTTGGCCTCAGCGGCGCCTTCGGTACCGCCAGCCTCGGCCGTCAGTACGCTCCTGGCTACTTCTTCAACTACGATGCCGTTCTGGGTGCCTACGTTTCGCCGCAGTCGATCCTTTCGAATGCTGCTGGCATGACCATCACCCCAAACAGCGCCGCCCGTTGGGATAACTCGCTGGCCTACACCGGCTCGTTCTCGGGTCTGACGGTCCGCGCCATCTGGGCTGCTCGTGGCAACGAAGTGACGCGTGCGACGCCGAGCACCACGACTGGTGCCGATGGTGCCAAGCCGAGCTACGACGACGCTTGGGGTCTGAGTGCTGAATACGCTAATGGCCCGATCAAGGCTGGTGCTGTTTATCACCAGGCCAAGGGTGACACCTTTGGTTCCGCTACTCCGCGTCGCGACAGCAAGCAGAAGGAGTGGGGTATCGGTGGTAGCTACGACTTCGGTGTCGTTACGCTTGCCGCTTCGTACCAAGATGCTGAGTCGCTGCGCAATGCCCGCGATGAAGACGCAGATCTGTGGCAAGTTGGCGTGATTGTTCCGGTTGGCGCTGCTGGCAACGTCCATGTCGCTTACGGCGAAGTCGACTACGACAACCAGAACAAGGCTGGCGCCAAGAGCTACTCGCTGGTCTACACGCACGCTGTGTCCAAGCGCACGACTGGTTATGTGGGCTTCAACCGCACCGAGAACGACAGCAATGCCTCGAAGTTCGGTCTGGTTCCGACCAACACGAGCAACACTGGCGACGACTCCGACGTCTTCACTGTCGGCGTGCGTCACACCTTCTAATCTGTTATCTGGACAGGTTTGAAAGTAAGAACGGGCCTTCGGGCCCGTTTCGTCGTTTACTGCGTTTACTGCGTTTTCAACGGACGGGGCATGGCGTCGCTCGATACCTTGGGAAATTGGAAACAGGGGACAGACCCCAATGGCACTACCTTAAGAGCGCCATGTCATGCATATGTCGTTTCTTGAGAAGCTCGTGGCGCACTTCCTGCCGGGGCTGCGTGAGTAGTCGGCGTGGCTTTGGTCGTCGCTTGACGGCGCGAGGCTCAACACGTCCAGGCCGATGAGGCAGCCGCATTTGGGCGATGCCGGCGAGCAGAGATGCGCGACAGACGCCCAAGCGGCCGCGAGGACAATGGCGCAGCGTCTCCTCGAAGGCGCGCAGCAATTGCAGCGCGCCCTTGAAGCTGAGCTCGCGTGGCAGCACGTGCCCGAGTTGCGCCGCCTGGGCCATGACCGCACGTACCAGGTTGTAGGCGAGCAGGTGAACGGCAATCTCCTTTTCCACCATCTGCGGGCTCTTGCAGCGCAGCACGTCCATCTGCATGACAGCCTTGATCGAGCGCAGGTCCAACTCGACCTGCCAGCGCGCCCGATAGAGCGCGACCAGTTCGTGTTTGGCCACGGCATGGGCGTCGAGCAGACTGGAAATCAGCGTCCAGCCGCCGGCGCGCACCTCGCGCATGAGCAGCGTGTCGGGCATCAGGGCGTAATCGGCTTCACTCATCCAGGGCGGGCGCTTGGGCCGCGGCCAACTCACCACGTGATCTCGCACGCCCAAGCGCCGGCCGCAACGAAAGTCGCTGTGTCGGCGCTGGTGCTGTCGAATGACCACGTCGATGCCCAACTGCATCAATCTGGCGATCATGAAATAACCTGCGTAACAGCGGTCGGCGATCACCACGTCGCCGGGCCGAAGCTGCTGAGCCAGCGCCCACATCAACGCCGTCTCGCCCGTCTCTTTGCCCTCGCACGGTCCACACGCCCACTCGAGCACCGCCCCGCACGACAGCGACACGATGGCAACCAGTCGCGCCAGCGGAAAGCCCAAGCCGGGCTTCTGTTCGCGGTTCTGCGGGAAGCGCGCCTGATTGGGCGCCGTATCGGGCATCGACACGGTCGTCCCGTCGACCAGCTTCACCGGTCTGCCGCGCCACAACCAGGCCGCTGGTTGGCCAGCGCTGAGCCGCGCACCCACCTCGCGTCCGAGCCGATCGATGAACGGGAGCCGCAACCGTGCGCGCGCCTTGCAGTACGGACCGGTATTCAGACTGCCGGGCCGTTGGCCCAACGCTACTCGTGCACTGACGCCTCGGGCCACCGCGTCCTGGCAACTGTGGTCGGCACCGAGCACCTGTTCGATGAAAAGCGCCAGGGTCGTCAGCGGCCCATACAGCCGTTCGCGCCAACGCCCGAATTCTTGCGCGATCCGCTCGATCAGCCACTGACGAGGAATCACCTCGCCGAGGGTCCCTTGCACGTGCTGTGCAAAGCGTGCCCGAAACCGGCGCACCTGCCCGGTGAGCCGAGCTTTCTTGCTAACATCCATTGGGGCTGACCCTCCAGCGCTTTGAATCACGGCTTCGACAACCGAATCATAGCGCCAGAGGTGTTCAGCCCATCACTATCTCATTGATAAAAAAAGAATAATTATTGAGGTAGTGCCATTGGGGACAGACCCAACTCTTCCCCGCGTTGAGCGGCGACAACGATTCCAGGATGTGTGCGCGGTGTTCCTGGAGAGGCGAGGACTGTCCGAGCCCGCAGGGCGAGTTCCGCAGCCTCGGAAGGAAGGCCGCGTGCGCGTCCCTATCGCGAGCCGTGAAGCCGGCAACGCCAGGGGCCGATCTTTCATACGCCGACCGGCGAGTCGTCCAAGGCGAGTAGTGCGCCGAGTCCCTGCTCGACCACGCGTTGATCGCATCTGGCGAGCGTACCGAGCTTCCGACGCAGCAGGCGGTGGTCGAGGGTGAAGCGTGGAAATATGGGACACGATTCCGAACCACTGGATTCGGCCATCCTCAAGGCGGCAGAATCGGGCGCGTTTGCACATGCCGCGCTGCCTGCCCGAGCGACGAGCCTCGTGGCCATCGCCGAGTGCCCCCTCGGCGTTGAGTGCGGTTTCGCTCCGGACTTCTCTTGTCACCGTGGCAGTGTTGGGCGCGCGAGGTGCCCGTGCGGTGCATGCCTTGTGCGACTGCGCTTCCTGTTCTAGTGTTCACGTGTTTGTGAAACAAGGAGATGGTCATGGAGGCGACGATCAGGGATTTGCGTTTGCACACGGCAGCGGTGCTCGCGGCGGCGGATCGCGGTGAGCGTGTGACGATCACCAGCCGAGGGCAGGTGAGGGCCGTCTTGATGCGTTCGGAAGAGGTGGATGGGCAGGGGCGTCCGTCGCGCAACCCCGCGTTCGGTTTGTGGGCTGATCGGCAGGACGTTGTAGACGAAGCGGTACGGAAGCTGCGACAGCCCAGAGCCTTGCCGTGATGCTGGTCGACACGGATGTCCTGATCTGGAACCTGCGCGGCAACGCGCGGGCGGCAGATCGCCTGGATGGGATGCCTGGTTTCCTGGTCTCGGCCGTCACCTATATGGAGCTCGTGCAGGGGGTGCGTGACAAGGGCGAGTTACGTGTCCTCCGGCAAGCCTTGTCCTTCTGGTCGGCGAGAGTGGTGCAGGTGGATGAGGCCATCTCCGCGCGTGCCTGCTTTCTCGTCGAGCAGTATGCGCTCTCTCATTCCATGCAGATGGCGGATGCGTTGATCGCAGCGACCGCGCTCGAACGGGGCCTCGATCTGCTGACAGCGAACGATCGCCATTATCGTCATGTGGATGGAGTGGGCATCGAGGTGTTTCGGCCGTAAAGCGGTCTGCAGCGCCGCATTGCCCCTCCGCTGCCAACTTTTCTTCATCACCGGGGTCATTGTTCGGCGCGCGTCAGTCGCGCGACCTTTCCGAGAACCGACCAGGAGATGACCCCGATGCAGAAGCTGCTCACCGCCTCGATCCTCGCCCTTGCCGCCACCACCGCGCAGGCCGACCCCGCCGTGATGTTCGGCATCAACTACAATTTCGGCGGCGGCGGCCCGGGCCTGTCGGTCAAGGTGCTGTCGAGCGACCGCGAAGACCGTACCGTGGCCTCGGTGGGGGCGAACTACTACCCGATGATGAACCGTGTCGGCCTCGACCTCGGCGTCGGGCGTACCTTCCAGAACGGTGCGGCGACGGTGGGCTGGGATGTGATCAACAGTGCGCCGCAGGCCAGCATCGGCTACGTCGATACCCGGCGCTGAGAATGTGAAAGGCTGAGTGTGGCGTGATTCGAGATCTTCAGCAGAGGTGCGGGGTGCCGGTCGAGGAACTGGCGCAGCTGGCGTTGCGCACGTGCGCGTCGCCCAACCACGATGCGCGCCCGGCCGGCGTGGCCGTGAGCCTGATCGTGGTGCATGCGATCAGCCTGCCACCGGACGAGTTCGGCGGGCCGGGCGTCGAGCAACTGTTCACCAACACGCTCGACCCCGACGCTCATCCCTATTACGCCACCATTCACCAGCTGCGTGTGTCGGCGCATTACTTCATCCGCCGCGATGGCGAGACGCTGTGTTTCGTCGATCCCGCGCGCCGGGCCTGGCATGCCGGCGTGTCGTGCTGGCAGGGGCGCGAAGCCTGCAACGATTTCTCGATCGGCATCGAGCTCGAAGGCTGTGACACGCAGCCCTTCGAAGCAGCACAGTACGCGTCGCTGGCGCGGCTGATCGGCGCCCTGCGGGCGCGTTTCCCGATCGCCGACGTGGTCGGGCACTCGGATATCGCCCCCGGGCGCAAGACCGATCCCGGTCCGTTCTTCGACTGGAGTCGGCTCGCAAGCCTGCTTTCCAGCGGCAATGACAGACGGGCAGGCGCGCATTCCCATGTCAAGTTTTGACAAAATGTTTGTCCGCGCATAGAATTCGCCCGGTGTTGCGTTGCAACATTTTTATTAATCACGGTGCGGCGCCGCCCTCCCGAGGGTTGGTGACAGTTTCATGGACGCTCGCACCGCGGGGTCCGTCGTCTGGTTGCGGCGATGGGCTTGAACACCTACTGGCGACCGAGCCTGCATGCCCGCCGACGTGGCCCATCCGCCGCGCGACGTGCGCGCTGTCCCAACCGGCAGCGCCGACCCACAGCCCCAGCCGGGCAGGGTCATGGCAGCAGCTCAGGCCACAGCACGGAGGACACCATGAAACACGCAACTCGATTCAACGCGCTCGCGCGTCAGGCGGGCGGTGTCGCGCTCAGCGTGGCACATGCAGGGGTTCTTTCACTCGGTCTGATGGGCATGGCCCATGTGGCGACCGATGGCGACTGGACGCGCCTGCAGTTCGAGCAAACTTTCTCGCTTGCGGCTGAAGAGCCGACCGCGATCACGCCCACGGCGGCCGAACTCGCGATGACGGCGACGGCCACCGATCGCGTGGTGCCGCCGGTGAGCGCGCTCACGCCGGTCGAGCCGGCGCCGCGCATCGTGCATAGCCCGGTGAAGCTCGAGGTCAAGGGCCTGGCCGCGCTGGCGGAGGATCCCTTCGCCCAGGACGAGGGCGAGCTGTCGCTCGAGATGGCCAAGGTGCGGGACTGGATCACCGACACCTACCGCGTCTCCGAGACCACGATCGTGCCCGCCCTGGCCGCGGCCGAGGCCTCGGCGCAGGAGCTCGGCTTCGACCCGCTGCTGATCGTCGCCATCATGGCCGTCGAGTCCAGCTTCAATCCGCGTGCGGTCAGCAACATGGGCGCACAAGGCCTGATGCAGGTCATCCCGCGCTACCACCAGGACAAGATCGCCCCCCATCGCGGCAAGAACGTGCTGTTCGACCCCGAGGTCAATGTCCGCGTCGGCACGCTGGTGCTGCATGAAGGCTTGCAGCGCTACGGCAGCCTGCAGCGTGCGTTGCAGTACTACAACGGCGCGCTGAAGGATCCGAAGGCACGGTATACGCGCAAGGTCATGGCGCTGAAGAAGCGCCTGATGACGATCGCCGGCCGCGACACCACGCGTACCAGCCTCGAACAGGCGAGCTGACCCGCCAGCGCGCGGCGCGCCTGCGCCAGCGCGCACTTCAGCACTCCGGCTCAGCGCCCTGCCGCCTTTTCAGGCGCGCAGGGCGCTGATGCGTTCGACGGCCTCGAGCAGGCGTTCCTTGCGTGTCGTGTAGGCGATGCGCAGGTGGCGGCGCGGCAGATGGTGGCCGAAATCGAGCCCCGGCGTGGCTGCGACGCCCGCCTCCTCGATCAGGCGCCGTGCCAGGGCTTCGGAGTCGTCCGCCAGCGGCGAGATGTCGGCGTAGATGTAGAACGCGCCCTGCGGTTCGGTGGCGATGGTGAAACCGATGTCGCGCAGGGCCGGCAGCAAGGTGTTGCGCCGCGCGGCGAATTCGGCCCGCCGCGCTTCCAGGATCTCCAGCGTGCCCGGCGCGAAGGCCGCCAGTGCGGCGTGCTGCGCCGGTGACGAAGGTGAGATGAAGAAGTGCTGCGCCAGCTTCTCGATCTCGCGCACATAGGCGGGCGGGGCCACCAGCCAGCCCAGGCGCCAGCCCGTCATGCCGAAATACTTGGAGAAGCTGTTGACCACGAAGACGTCGTCCGCCGCATTGAGGATAGGGTTCGACAGCGCAGTGGCCGCGTCCACCCCGTAGCTCAGGCCCTGGTAGATCTCGTCCACCAGCAACAGCCCGCTGCGCCGGTGGGTGACCTGATGCAGTGCAGCAATCTCGTCGATGTCGAGCAGCGTGCCGGTCGGGTTGGAGGGCGTGGCCACCATCAGGCCGCGGCTGCGGTTGCCCCAGGCGGCGTCGACCTGGGCGGGGGTGGGCTGGTAGCGCGTCTGCGCATCCACCGGCAGCGCGCGTGCCACCCCTTCGTAGGCGCGCACCAGGTGGCGGTTGGAGGGGTAGCCGGGGTCGGGCAGCAGCCATTCGTCGCCGGGGTCGGTGGTCGCCGCCAGGGCCAGCATCAGCGCGCCCGAGGCGCCGGCGGTGACGATGATGCGCTCGGGCGCGACCTCGGCATCGAGGTGATCGTGGTAGAAGCGCGCGATGGCCTCGCGCAGGGCGGGCAGGCCGAGCGCCGGGGTGTAATGCACGTCCCCACCGGCTATGAAGCGCGTCGCCGCCTCGATGATGGGCTGCGGCGTGGCGAAATCCGGCTCGCCCACCTCCATGTGGATGATGTCCCGCCCCTGCGCCTCGAGCTCGCGCGCCCGGCGCAGCAGCTCCATGACGTGAAAGGGCTGGATGTCGGCGGCGCGGCGGGAGAGCATGGGCATGGCGGGCTCCTGGGTGCGTGTCGGGCGGGTACGCGAGGCTACGGGGTCGAAAAGAAAAAGCGCCGACCGGCGGCGCCTTTTCGGTCGGGCGAGGGGCAGGGCTCAGTCGGTGTTGAGCGCCAGCTCGAACAGCTCGCGCTTGAGCACAAGCTGGCGCGGCAGGCGGTCCTGCAGCTTGTCGAACCACTCCTTGTGCGAGTTGAGCTCGGTGCGCCAGGCGTCGGCGTCGACCTTGGTCAGGGCCTCGAACGCCTCGCGGCTGATGTCGGCGCCGGTCCAGTCGAGATCCTCGAAGCGCGGCATCCAGCCGAGCGCCGTCTCCTTGGCCTGGACCTTGCCCTGGCAGCGTTCGACGATCCACTTAAGCACGCGCATGTTCTCGCCGAAGCCGGGCCACATGAATTCGCCCTTGTCGTTCATGCGGAACCAGTTCACGCAGAAGATCTTGGGCGTGTCCTCGACGACGTGGCCCATGCGCAGCCAGTGGTTGAAGTAGTCGCCCATGTGGTAGCCGCAGAAGGGCAGCATCGCGAAGGGGTCGCGGCGCACCACGCCCTGTGCGCCGAAGGCGGCGGCGGTGGTCTCGGAGCCCAGGGTCGAGGCCATGTACACGCCGAAGTTCCAGTTGAAGGCCTGATACACCAGCGGCACGGTGGTGGCGCGGCGGCCGCCGAAGATGAAGGCCGAGATCGGCACGCCGGCGGGGTCTTCCCAGGCCGGGTCGATCGACGGGCACTGGCTGGCGGGGGCGGTGAAGCGCGCGTTGGGGTGGGCGGCCTTGCGCCCGGTTTCGGCGGCGATCTCGGGCGTCCAGTCCTTGCCCTGCCAGTCGACGAGGTGGGCGGGGGCCTGCTTGCTCATGCCTTCCCACCACACGTCGCCGTCGTCGGTCAGCGCGACGTTGGTGAAGATGATGTTTTCCTTCAACGTGGCCATGGCGTTGAAGTTGGTCTTCTCGGAGGTGCCGGGGGCGACGCCGAAGTAGCCGTATTCGGGGTTGATGGCGCGGAACTTGCCATCGGGCCCGGGCTTGATCCAGGCGATGTCGTCGCCGACGGTGGTGATCTTCCAGCCGTCGAAGGTCTTCGGCGGGATCAGCATGGCGAAGTTGGTCTTGCCGCAGGCCGACGGGAAGGCGGCAGCGACGTAGGTCTTCTCGCCCTGCGGCGACTCGACGCCGAGGATCAGCATGTGCTCGGCCAGCCAGCCTTCGTCACGCGCCATGGTGGAGGCGATGCGCAGCGCGAAGCACTTCTTGCCGAGCAGGGCGTTGCCGCCGTAGCCCGAGCCGTAGGACCAGATCTCGCGCGTCTCGGGGTAATGCACGATGTACTTGGTGGTCGGGTTGCACGGCCAGCGGCTGTCCTTCTCGCCGTGGGCGAGCGGGGCGCCGACGGTGTGCACGCAGGGCACGAACTCGCCGTCGCTGCCGAGCACCTCGATCGCGCCACGGCCCATGCGCGTCATGGTGCGCATGTTGGTGACGACGTAGGGGCTGTCCGAGATCTCGACGCCGATGTGGGCGATCGGGCTGCCGAGCGGGCCCATCGAGAACGGGATCACGTACATCGTACGGCCGTGCATCGAGGCCTTGAACAGGCCGTTGAGCGTCTCGCGCATCACCGCCGGGTCTTCCCAGTTGTTGGTCGGGCCGGCGTCGGCCTTGTCGCGCGAGCAGATGAAGGTGCGGTCCTCGACACGGGCGACGTCGGAGGGGTCGGACCAGGCGAGGTAGGAGTTCTTGCGCTTTTCCGGGTTGAGCTTGATCAGCATGCCCGACTCGACCATCTCGGCGCACAGGCGGTCGTATTCTTCCTGCGAGCCGTCGCACCAGACCACGCGGTCGGGCTCGGTCAGCGCAGCGATTTCGCCGACCCACTTCTTGAGACCTTCGTGGCGGACGTAGTCAGGGGCGGCCGCAATGGCCGCCTGGGCGTGGTTCTGAGACATGTGTACAGCTCTCCCGTGCTGTGATGCGAAACCATCCCCGTCGGTCGGCCATCGCGGATGCAGGGTGCTGCCTGGCCGGCGGGCTGCGAAAGCTCATAATTATGCCATGGTCGGCTGCTTCCGATCAGCGCCTGGGTGTCTATCATGAAGATTGATCGAAGTAATATACGTATTTTTCACATCGCAGTTTTTGTTTTCGCAATGCGGTAAAATGCGGTTTCGCGGTATGCTCTCGGGCGCCGAGGCGCCATGGCCGGCGCACGAGGGCAACACTATTACCAGACGAGAGGGGAAGACAAAAATGGACGAACTGATCCGCGCGGCCGCGCTCGACTATCACCGCTATCCGCGCCCGGGCAAGATCTCGGTGACGCCCACCAAGGTGCTGTCCAACCAGCGCGACCTGTCGCTCGCCTACTCGCCCGGCGTGGCCGCGGCCTGCGACGCCATCGTCGAGGACCCGGCGCAGGCGGCCGAGCTCACCGCACGCTCCAACCTGATCGGCGTGGTCACCAACGGCACCGCGGTGCTCGGCCTGGGCAACATCGGCCCGCTCGCGGCCAAGCCGGTGATGGAGGGCAAGGGCGTGCTGTTCAAGAAGTTCGCCGGCATCGACGTCTTCGACCTCGAGATCGACGAGCCCGACGCCGACAAGCTGATCGACATGATCGCCGCCCTCGAACCCACCTTCGGCGGCATCAACCTCGAGGACATCAAGGCCCCCGAGTGCTTCTACATCGAGCAGAAGCTGCGCGAACGCATGAAGATCCCGGTCTTCCACGACGACCAGCACGGCACCGCCATCGTGGTCGGCGCGGCCGTGTTGAACGGCCTGCACCTGCAGGGCAAGGACCTGAAGTCGGTCAAGCTGGTGACCTCCGGCGCGGGCGCGGCCGCGCTCGCCTGCCTCGGCCTGCTGGTCAAGCTCGGCGTGCCGGTCGAGAACATCTGGATCACCGACATCGAGGGCGTGGTCTATGAGGGCCGCAGCACGCTGATGGACCCGATCAAGGCGCGCTACGCGAAGAAGACCGACGCCAGGAAGCTCGCCGAGATCATCGAGGGCGCCGACGTCTTCCTCGGCCTGTCGGCCGGCGGCGTGCTCAAGGGCGACATGGTGGCGAAGATGGCGCCCAATCCGCTCATCCTCGCGCTCGCCAACCCCACACCCGAGATCCTGCCCGACGAGGTGAAGAAGGTACGCAGCGACGCCATCATCGCCACCGGCCGTTCGGACTATCCGAACCAGGTCAATAACGTGCTGTGCTTCCCCTTCATCTTCCGTGGCGCGCTCGATGTGGGCGCGACCACGATCACCGACGAGATGCAGCTCGCCGCGGTGAAGGCGATTGCCGAGCTCGCGCGCGTCGAGCAGAGCGACATCGTCGCCGCCGCCTACGGTGAGAAGGTGGGTGGTTTCGGCCCCGAATACATCATCCCGCGCCCCTTCGACCCGCGCCTGATCGTCAAGATCGCGCCCGCGGTGGCCGAGGCCGGCATGAGCTCGGGCGTGGCCACGCGGCCGATCAGCGACTGGGACGCTTACCGCGGCCAGCTCAACAACTTCGTGTGGCATTCCGGCCTGATCATGAAGCCGGTGTTCGCCGCGGCGAAGATGGCGCCCAAGCGCATCATCTTCTCCGAGGGCGAGTCCGAGAAGGTGCTGCGCGCGGTGCAGCAGGTGGTCGACGAGGGCCTGGCGCGTCCGATCCTGATCGGCCGGCCCGACATCGTGAAGGGCAACATCGAACGCTTCGGCCTGCGCATGGCGGCCGAGCGCGACTACGAGCTGGTGAACCCGGATTCGGATCCACGCTTCAACGAGCTGTGGCAGCACTATCACGCGCTGATGGAGCGCCGCGGCGTGTCGGTGGAATATGCGAAGAAGGAAGTGCGCCGCCGCACCACGCTGATCGGCACGCTGCTGCTCAAGTTCGGCTACGGCGACGGCCTCATCTGCGGCACCTACGGCATGCATCGCCTGCATCGCGAGTTCGTCGAGACCGTGCTCGGCCGCGCCGAGGGCGTCGACAACCTGTACACGGTCAACCTGTTGAGCCTGCCCGGGCGCACGCTGTTCCTTGCCGACACCTACGTCAACTACGACCCCACGCCGGCGCAGGTGGTGGAAATGACGCTGCTGGCGGCCGAGGAGATGAAGCGCTTCGGTGTCGAGCCGCGCGTCGCGCTGCTGTCGCACTCGTCCTTCGGCTCGGCCGATTCGCCGACCGCCGAGAAGATGCGCACGGCGCTGCGCATGCTGCACGAGCAGCATCCCGAGCTGGCGGTCGAGGGCGAGATGCACGGCGATTCGGCGCTCGACGCCAGGCACCGCCTGCAGATCTTCCCCAACGCCAAGATGCGCGAGGATGCCAACCTGCTGATCTTCCCGACGCTGGACGCGGCCAACATCGCTTTCAACCTGCTCAAGAACGCGGCGGGCGAGGGCATGACGGTCGGCCCGATCCTGCTCGGTGCGGCCAAGCCGGTGCACATCCTGACGCCCTCGGCCACCGTGCGCCGCATCATCAACATGACCGCGCTCACCGTGGTCGAGGCCGGGCAGGCGGGCGCGGCCGGCTGAGCGTCGCCCCTGGCCCTTGCCTGCCGGTCACGTCCTGCCCCATGCTGGCGGCAGGACGTGACCGGGGGCAGGGCGGATGGCGATGCAAGAGGGGCGGGCGGCGCTGGTGCTGACCGGTGGCGGCGCGCGTGCCGCCTATCAGGTGGGCGTGCTCAGTGCCATCCGCGAACTGCGCGGCGCGCGTGCCGGCAATCCCTTTCCCATCCTGTGCGGGACCTCGGCGGGCGCCATCAATGCTGCCGCGCTCGCCTCGCACGTTGTCGACTTCAATCGCGCGGTCAGGCACATCGAGCGCATCTGGCGCAACCTGCACGTCGATCAGGTGTATCGGGTCGATGCGCCGGCCCTGCTGGGCAGCGGCCTGCACTGGGGCTCGGCGCTGTTCGGGGGCTGGTTGCTGCGGCAGACGCCGCGTTCACTGCTCGACAATGCCCCGCTGCGGGTGCTGCTCGAGCGCGTGCTCGATTTCCACGCCATCGATCAGGCCATCAAGCGCGGTGAGCTGTATGCGCTCAGCGTCACCGCGTCGGGGTATTCGAGCGGCGAGAGCCTGGCCTTTTTCCAGGGCTCGCTCGATATCCATCCCTGGCGACGCGAGCAGCGCATGGGCGTGCGCACCCAGTTGCACATCGAGCACCTGATGGCAAGCAGCGCGCTGCCCTTCGTGTTTCCGGCGGTCAAGATCCATCGCGAGTACTTCGGTGACGGCTCGATGCGCCAGCTCGCACCGGTGAGCCCGGCCATCCACCTCGGCGCCGAGCGCATCCTGGTGATCGGCGCCGGACGCACCGCCGAAGAAGGGCGCCAGCGCGCCGAACGCTACCCTTCGCCGGCGCAGATTGCCGGTCACGCGCTGTCGAGCATCTTCCTCGACACCCTCGCGGTCGATCTCGAGCGCCTGGCGCGCATCAACGACACGCTCGGGCTTGTCGACCCGGCGCAGCGCCGGGCGGCGGGCATGCCCTTGCGCCAGATCGAGACCCTGGTGATCCAGCCTTCGCAACGCCTCGACACGATTGCCGGCCGTCATGGCGGCAGCCTGCCCCGCCTGCTGCGCACCGTGCTGCGCGGACTGGGCACGATGCGGCGCGAGGGCTCGACCCTGCTGTCCTACCTGTTGTTCGAGCCCGGTTTCACGCGCGCGCTGATCGAGCTCGGCTACCACGATGCGATGGCGCGCAGGGCGGAACTGAAGGCCTTCCTGCGCATCGTCTGAGGCGGGGCGTGAGGATTTTCCAAGGCGTGGACGGACAGCCGCGGCACGATGTGGGAAAATGCCACAAAAGATTTCGAAACGACTTGAAATCCATTCTGTATCTGCATATTTTTAAAACGAAACGCCAGTCGGTCCGTCGCCACCTTCGAGCTTGCCGCCCATCATGAAGCCCAGAATCCTCGTTGCCACCCTCGCTGCGCTGTTTGCGCTGCAGGCGGGGGTGGTCGGTGCAGCGCCCAGCAAACCACAAACCACGACCAAGGCGGCGGTGAGCAAGCCCGCGGCGACGGCCAAGGCGACTACCGCGACCAAGCCGAAGGCAGCGGTCAAGCCCAGGGTCTCGGCCAAGCCGGCGCCGAAGAAGGCGACTGCAAACAAGGCCGTCGCCAAGAAGGCCGTGGCCAAGAAGGCCGTGGCCAAGAAGCCCGCCGCCAAGCAGATCAGGGTCAAGCTGCGCAAGCCGGGCGCGGCCGCGGCGGCCGCAGCACCTGCCGCCGTGCTGGGCGAGGAGCAGGACAGTCCGCTCGCCCTCGATGCGAACGGCTTCCCGGTGCTCGGCTCGAGTGCCTTCTACGTGATCAACCAGAACACCGGCGAAGTGCTGCTCGAGCGCAATGCCGCCACGGTGCTGCCGATCGCCTCGATCACCAAGCTGATGACCGCGATCGTGGTGCTCGAGGCCGGGCAGAGCCTGAGCGAGCCGCTCACCATCTCCGAGGGCGACATCGATCGCCTGAAGGGTACAGGGTCCCGTCTTGCGTTGGGCACCACGCTGACGCGCGAGCAGATGCTGCACCTGGCGCTGATGTCGTCGGAAAACCGCGCCGCCTCCGCGCTCGCGCGCAACTACCCGGGCGGCGAGCAGGCCTTTGTCGCGGCCATGAACGTCAAGGCCAGGCTGCTCGGGCTGTGGACCACCCGCTTCCACGACAGCACCGGCCTCAATCCCGCCAACGTGTCCAGTCCGCAGGATCTGGCCAAGCTCGTCGCGGCGTCGGCGTCCTACCCGCTGATCCGCGAATTCTCGACCTCGCATGAGCGCTATGTAGACGTGCGCGGGCGCTCGCTGCGTTTCGGCAACACCAATGGCCTGGTGCGCAGCCCGGAGTGGGCGATCAGCGTGTCAAAAACGGGTTACATCTCCGAGGCCGGGCGCTGCCTGGTCATGCAGACCTGGCTGCATCAACAGCCGGTGGTGATGGTGCTGATGGATTCGAGCGGCCGCTATACCCGCACGGCCGACGCCAAGCGTGTGCGCAAGTGGCTCGAGCAGAGCACGGCCCAGCGCGTGGCGATCGCGCCGCAACGCGCCGGCGGCTGAGGCGGCCGCAAGGCGTCCGGCGCGTCAGGCTTCCTTGCGCGCAGGCAGGTAACCCAGCGCGCGCGAGATCTCCTCGGCGGTGTCGCGCACCAGCGGCGCCCAATCGGGGTTGAAGCGCTCGGACGGCGTCGACAGCGACAGTCCGGCGATCAACTCGCCGCTGTCGTCGTGGATGCCGGCGGCGATGCAGCGCACGCCGGCTTCGACCTCGTCGAGGTCGAAGGCGACGCCGTGGCGGCGTACGCGGTCGAGCTCCTTCTCCAGCGCCGGCAGGGTCGTGATCGAGGCCGAGGTGGACGGCGGCAGGCCGGTGCGGCGGGCATAGTCGCGAATGCGCTCGAGGCCGTCCTCGACGAGGAACAGCTTGCCGGTCGCGGTCGTGTGCAGGGGCGCGCGCGCGCCGACGATATGCACCACGCGCACCGAGGCACGCCCGCTCGAGGTGCGCTCGACATAGACGATCTCGTCGCCCGTCCGCACCCCCAGGTTGACGCTCTCGCCGGTGGTGGCGTGCAGCTTCAGCATGTAGGGCATGGCCGTCTCGCGCAGCGAGATGCGCGACTTCACCAGGCTGCCCAGTTCGAGCAGACGGATGCCGAGGCGATAGACGCCAGCCTCGGAGCGTTCGACGAAGCCGGTGTGCGTCATGGCGGCCAGGATGCGGTGCGCGGTCGACGGGTGCAGCCCGGTCTCCAGTGCGAGCTGCTTGAGCGGCACGGGATCGGCGTGCTGGGCGAGCACGTCGAGCAGCTTCATCATGCGCTCGATGACCTGGATCGAGGCTTTGCCATCCGGGGCGGCGGCACGATCGGACTTGGTGGCGGACACGGCGGGACTCGGTAAAACGATGGACGACTCGAAATGCTGCGGAGCAGGCTGTGGAGGCGGTGGACTGCCCCTTCTGCGGGGGCGGCCTGCACGATGGGCGAATGGTAACCGGGCGGGATGATTTCGCCTAGTGAAATACCGTGCCGTGTGGTGACGGGGCCACTTCAAATATATACTTTCGCCGAAACACAGCGGCTTCCTGCCGGATCTGGCCTGTCCAGGCGGATTTGCGCACCTTTCCCGCTCGGTGCCGGACCCGCCGCCTGTTACCCTCGCATCCCTTTTTCTCTCCCTCCCTGCCGGACGCCCAGATGAGCCTTGCCCTGATCGTGCTGCTGCCCTTCATCGGCGCGCTGTTTCCTGCGCTGATGATGCGTGCCGGTCGCAATGCCTGCGCGACCGGCACCTTCAGCTTCTCCCTGCTCGCCTTCACCCTGCTGCTGTCGCATGCGCCGGCGGTGCTCCGCGGCGAGGTGCTGACCGCGTCCTGGGACTGGCTGCCCGCGCTGGGCCTGAGCGCGAGCTTCTTCCTCGACGGCCTGGGCTTCTTCTTCGCCGGCCTGATCCTGGGCATTGGCCTGCTGATCATCGTCTATGCGCGCTTCTACCTCGCCAAGGACGACCCGATGGGCAGCTTCTACAGCTATCTGCTGCTCTTCCAGGGCGCGATGGTGGGCATCGTGCTGTCGGACAACGTCCTGCTGCTGCTGGTGTTCTGGGAACTGACCAGCCTGTCGTCCTTCCTCCTCATCGGCTACTGGAAGCACCTGCCCGAGGGCCGCCAGGGCGCACGCATGGCGCTCACGGTCACCGGCGCGGGCGGGCTGGCGATGATCGCCGGCATGCTGATCCTGGGCGACATCGCCGGCTCCTACAACCTGAGCGACATCCTGCGCCAGAAGGAGGCGATCCAGGCCTCGCCGCTCTATCTGCCGGCGCTGCTGCTGATCCTCGCCGGGTGCTTCACCAAGAGCGCCCAGTTCCCCTTCCACTTCTGGCTGCCGCATGCGATGGCGGCCCCGACGCCGGTGTCGGCCTACCTGCATTCGGCGACCATGGTGAAGGCAGGCATCTTCCTGCTGGCGCGCATGTGGCCGGTGCTGGCCGGCACCACCGAGTGGTTCTACATCGTCGCCACCACTGGCCTGGTCACCATGCTGCTCGGCGCGGTGATCGCGCTGTTCAAGGACGACCTCAAGGGCCTGCTCGCATACTCCACCGTCAGCCACCTCGGCCTGGTGACCATGCTGCTTGGCTTCGGCACGCCGCTGGCGGCGGTGGCGGCAGTGTTCCACATCCTCAACCACGCCACCTTCAAGGCCGCCCTGTTCATGAACGCCGGCATCGTCGACCACGAGGCCGGCACACGCGACATCCCGCGCCTCGGCGGGCTGCTGCACCTGATGCCGCTCACCGCGACGCTGGCGATGGTCGCCGCGGCCTCGATGGCCGGCTTGCCGCCGCTCAACGGCTTCCTGTCGAAGGAGATGATGCTGCACGAGGCGGTCGACACCGCCTGGCTCGGCCAGGCCTGGCTGGTGCCGGCGCTGGCGACGCTCGCGGCCTGCTTTTCGGTGGCGTATTCCTTCCGCTACATCGTGCATGTGTTCTTCGGTCCGCCGCGCAGCGACTACCCGCACACCCCGCATGACCCGCCGGCCGGGATGTGGCTGCCGCCGGCCCTGCTGGTGGTGCTGGTGGTGCTGATCGGGCTGTTCCCCGACACCATGGCCGGGCCGCTGGTGGCGATCGTGTCGCGCGCGGTGACGGGGGGCGAGCTGATGGACTATCACCTCGCGCTGTGGCACGGCTTCACGCCGGCGCTCGCCTTGTCGGGGATCGCGCTGGTGGTGGGCCTCACGGCGCTGCACCACTACCCGCGCGTGCGCGCCCTGTGGCAGGCCGGCCCGCACCCCGAGGCGAAGGCGATGTTCGACGCGGCGATCGGTGGCGCGCTGGCGCGGGCGCAGCGCCTCACCCACGGCCTGCACAACGGGTCGCTGCAGCGCTACCTGGCGTTTGCGATCGGGGCGATGGCCGTGGCCGGCTTCATCGCCTTTGCCGGCGCACCGCACGAGGCCGGCACGCGCACGCTGATGCCGGCGCAGCCGGTGGCGGTGGTGGCCTGGGCGCTGCTGCTCGGCGGCTGCGTGCTAACCGTGGTGTTCTTCCGCAAGCGCCTGCTGTCGGTGCTGGTGGTGGGCACGGTGGGGCTGATCGTGTGTCTGGCCTTCATCTACCTGTCCGCGCCCGACCTGGCATTGACGCAGATTTCGGTCGAGGTCACCACCGTCATCCTGATCCTGCTCGCGCTCTACTTCCTGCCCAAGGAGAGCCCGGTGAGCTCCACCGTGCGCGCCGACCCCCTGCGCCACCTGCGTGATGGGGTGCTGGCGCTGGTCGCGGGTGTGGGCATGGCGGGCGTGAGCTGGGCGATGATGACCCGCGACGGCAACTCGCTGTCGTCCTACTACCTCGAGAACTCGGTCGGCGGCGGGGGTGGCACCAACGTGGTGAACGTGATCCTGGTCGACTTCCGCGGTTTCGACACTTTCGGCGAGATCATCGTGCTCGGCATCGCCGCGCTCACCATCTACGCGCTCCTCGATGGGGCGCTGCATGGCCGCGTCGCCCGCCGTCTCAGCGCGTGGACGCCGGATCTGCCGGTGTCGGTCGACCGCCACCCAATCATCATGGTGGTCGCCACCCGCGTGATGCTGCCGCTGGCGCTGCTGGTCGGCGCCTACATCTTCCTGCGCGGCCACAACCAGCCCGGTGGCGGCTTCATCGCCGCGCTGGTGGTGTCGATCGCGCTGATCATGCAGTACATGGCGAGCGGTTTCGGCTGGGCGGCGAAGCGGGTGCGGGTGAAGTACCACGCCATGATCGGTGCGGGCGTGCTGGTCGCGGCGGCGACCGGCATCGCCGCCATGGTGCTCGACCGCCCCTTCCTCACCTCGGCCTTCACCCATGTGCACCTGCCGCTGGTCGGTGAGTTCGAGCTGGCGAGCGCGATGGCCTTCGATGCCGGGGTGTTCCTGACCGTCGTCGGCGCGGTGATGCTGGCGCTCGCCAACCTGTCCCGCATGGGACGCTGGACCGGCCAGCGCCCGGTCAACAAGATGGCGATGGACGTCGACCCGAGCGCCCCTGCGGCCAAGGAGTACAGCTGATGGAGTTCCTCATCGCCACCGCGATCGGCGCAATGACCGCCGCCGGCGTCTATCTGGTGCTGCGCGCACGCACCTTTCCGGTCGTGATCGGCCTGACCTTGCTGACCTATGCGACCAACCTGTTCCTGTTCGCCACCGGCCGCCTGGTGGTGAATCGGCCGCCGGTGATCAGCGCCGATGCGCTGGCCTATACCGATCCGCTGCCGCAGGCGCTGGTGCTGACCGCGATCGTGATCTCCTTCGGCATGACCGCGGTAATCGTGGTGATGGCGTTGCGCGCCTACCTCGAGACCGGCAATGACCACGTCGACCTGCCGGGCGATGCGTCGCCCGAGGCGCGTGACGACGACTGGAAGCTGCTCGGTCGCAAGCAGGGCGATGCCGTCCGTCCGGCCGCCGCCGTCGAGGAGAGCGCATGAACCACTGGCTGATCCTGCCCATCCTGCTGCCGGCCGTGCTCGGCGCGCTGCTGGTCGTCGCCGCCCGCCACGACAGCGTGCTGTCGCGTGTGTTCTCGGTGCTGTCCACCGTGCTGCTGCTGATCGTGGGCCTGGTGCTGCTGGCGATGGCGAGCGATGGCGCCATCCGCGCCTACGCGCTCGGCGAATGGATGGCGCCCTTCGGCATCGTGCTCGTGCTCGACCGCCTGGCGGCCCTGATGCTGGTGCTGACCGCGGCCCTCGGCCTGGGCGTGCTGGTGTATGCCATCGGCGGCTGGGACGAGCGCGGCAAGCATTTCCACCCGCTGTTCCAGTTCCAGCTCATGGGCCTCAACGGCGCCTTCCTGACCGGCGACTTCTTCAACCTGTTCGTGTTCTTCGAGATTCTGCTCATCGCCTCCTACGGGCTGATGGTGCATGGCGGCGGCGGCCTGCGGATGAAGGCCGGCGTGCAGTACGTGGTGACCAACCTCGTCGGCTCCTCGATTTTCCTGATCGGCGTCGGCCTCATCTACAGCGTCACCGGCACGCTCAACATGGCCGACCTGGCGCTCAAGGTGCCGCAGGTGGCCCCGGCCGACCAGGCCTTGCTGCAGACCGGCGCGGTGCTGCTGCTGCTGGTGTTCGGCGTCAAGGCGGCGCTGGTGCCGCTGCATTTCTGGCTCCCTGGCACCTATGCCAATGCGCCGGGCCCGGTGGCGGCGCTGTTTGCCATCATGACCAAGGTCGGCGCCTATTCGATCATCCGGCTGTATGTGCTCGCCTTCGGCGCCGACGCCGGCGAGGCGGCCTGGCTCGCTGCGCCCTGGCTGCTGCCTGCCGGCCTGCTGACCCTGGTGCTGGGCATGACCGGCGTGTTCGCCGCACGCAGCCTGGGGCAGATGGCGAGCTTCGCGGTGATCGGCTCGATGGGCATGCTGCTGGCCACGGTGGCGGTGTTCACCCCGCAGGCGATGAGCGCGGCGCTGTACTACCTGCTGCATTCCACCCTCGGCGCGGCCGCCCTGTTCCTGATCGCGGACCTGGTCGCCGAGCGCCGCGGCGTGCATCGGGACCGCCTCGCGCAGGCGCCGCGTTTCGCTCAGGGAAGCCTGATCGCCGGCCTGTTCTTCGCCGCCGCGATCGCCGTCACCGGCATGCCGCCGCTGTCGGGCTTTCTCGGCAAGCTGCTGGTCCTCGACGCGGTGCGCAGCCATCCGCAGGCGGGCTGGTTCTGGACCCTGATCCTGGCGACCTCGCTGCTCGCCATCATCGGCTTCGCACGTGGCGGCAGCCTGGTGTTCTGGAAGAGTCATGCGCTCGAGGCGCCGGCGTCACCGCTGCGCCGGCCGGCGCCGGTGTTGCCCATCGTTGCGGTTGGCGGACTGCTGACCGGGCTGGCGGCGCTGACGGTGTTCGCCGGCCCGGTCCACGCCTGGCTCGAACTCGCCTCGGCACAGGTGTTTACGCCGGCAGGCTACATCGACGCGGTGCTCGGCACGACAGGAGGCGTGCACTGATGGCCGACAGACCCGATACGGACCCGCGCAGCTTCGTCCAGCGCTGGCTGCCGCACCCGCTGCTGACGCTCGTGCTCGTCACCCTGTGGATGCTGCTGCTCAACAGCCTCAGCATCGGTGGCCTGGTGATGGGCCTGCTGCTGGGCCTGATCATCCCGATCGCCACCAGCAGCTTCTGGCCCGAACGGCCGCCGGTGAAGGCCTATGGCAAGGCCTTCTCGTACATGGCCCTGGTGGCCTGGGACGTGGTCGTGGCCAATGTGCAGGTCGCGCGCCTGATCCTGTTCCGGCGCGCCGACCAGTTGCATGTGCGCTGGGTCACGCTGCCGCTGGAGCTGCGCTCGCCGGAGGCGATCACCGTGCTCGCCGGCACCATCACGATGACCCCCGGCACCGTGTCCTGCGATCTGTCGGCCGACGGCCGCAGTCTGCTGGTGCATTGTCTCGATGCGCCCGATGCCGAAGAGGCCGTGCGCCAGATGAAGGCGCGCTATGAGGCGCGCCTGAAGGAGATCTTCCCGTGATCGAACATGCCCTCAACTTCGGTTATGCCGCGGTTTCGGTCGCCCTGCTGCTCAACCTGTGGCGCCTGCTGCGCGGGCCCTCGCTGATGGACCGTGTGCTGGCGGTCGACACCATGGTGATCAACGTCATTGCGCTGATCATCCTGTTCGGCATCCAGCAGCGCACCACGGTGTTCTTCGAGGCCGCGCTGCTGTTCGCGATGTTCGGCTTCATCTCCACCGTCGCCTACTGCCGCTTCATCCTGCGCGGCGACGTCATCGAGTGAGGCGGCCATGACATTCCTGCTAGAACTGCTGATCTCGGCACTGATCGTGCTCGGCGGCCTTTTCGCGCTGGTGGGCTCGATCGGCCTGGTCAAGCTGCCCGACCTGCTCACCCGCCTGCATGGACCGACCAAGGCGACCACACTGGGCGTGGGCGGCGCGCTGCTCGCCTCGATGCTGTACTTTCTCGGCATCGAGGGTAGGCTGTCGATCCACGAGGTCCTGATCAGCGTGTTCCTGTTCCTGACCGCGCCGATCACCGCCCACTTCATCGCCAAGGCTCACCTGCACGAACACGTCGCCTTGCGTGACGAACTGCCGCCGACCGGTCGCGAGCGGGGCTGGAGCACCTTTGACGGCATGCCTGAGGGCGACGGCGCCCCGGTCGGTGAAGCGCCGCACGCAACAGGCCCCGCCGCCGCCCCCGCCTTTGGCCCCAGTCGTCCGTCCGCGCCACGGACCGAGGAACGCTCTTGAACGCCGTACGCCGAACCCCCCCGACTCCCGCACCTTCCCGCATCGAAGGCACCCTCAAGCTGCGCCCGCGCAGCGGCGATGATGGCGCTGAGCCGGCCCGCACCGCGCCCAGGGCGAAACTCACGCGCAGCAACGAGGCCGCGCGCCGCGCCGCGCCCGCCGCGGTCGCGGCTCCTGGCGCGCAGGCGGTGCCGGATGTCCCGGCCGCGCCCGCGAGCCCGCCCCCCGAGGGAGTGCGCCTGTCCAAGGTGATGGCCGAGCGCGGCCTGTGCTCGCGGCGGGAGGCCGACGAATACATCGCGCGTGGCTGGGTCTTCGTCGAGGGCCGCCGGGTGTCCGAGCTGGGCACCCGCATCGACCCCGATGCGCGCGTCACGCTCGCGCCCGAGGCCACGCGCCAGCAGCAGCAACGGGTCACCGTGCTGCTGAACAAGCCGGTCGGCTACGTGTCCGGCCAGCCCGAGCCGGGCTACGCGCCGGCGGTGAGCCTGATCGGCGCCGACAACCAGTTCGACCGCGACAGCGCGCAGCGCTTCCACCCCAGCCACCTCAAGAACCTCGCCCCCGCCGGGCGGCTGGACATCGACTCCACCGGCCTGCTGGTGCTCACCCAGGATGGCCGCGTCGCGCGCCAGTTGATCGGCGATGACTCCAAGGTGGACAAGGAATACCTGGTGCGGGTGGAAGGCGAGCTGGCCGAGAACGGCCTCGCCCTGCTGAACCACGGCTTGTGGCTGGACGATCGCCCGCTGCGGCCGGCACAGGTCGAATGGATCAACGACGATCAGTTGCGCTTCGTGTTGCGCGAGGGCCGCAAGCGCCAGATCCGGCGCATGTGCGAGCTGGTGGGCCTGAAGGTGGTGGGTCTCAAGCGCGTGCGCATCGGCCACGTCAAGCTGGGCGACCTGCCGCTCGGGCAGTGGCGCTTTCTGCGCGACGACGAGCGCTTCTGAGCATCCCATCCTCCGCGCGCGCTGGCAGGCGCTCTTGAGGAAAGCGATAGCTTGTAGTGCGTTTTCGTGGGAGGGCGCCGCCCCGCAGCACGAGGCCGCGCCACGCCCGGCGCGGCCTCAGCCTCGGTCCGCCTCGGTTGAGGCCGCGCCGGGCGTGGCCGGGCGCGGCCTCTTCGCGAGTTCCTCATCGCGGTCGCGCGCCATCTCGTCGCCAAGCGCGCCGGTTCGCGGTGTCAGCCCGGAACGGTGCGCGGCGCGCCCCATGGCATGCGCGGCGAGCGGTGCGGTGGCGAGTACGATGACGAGCGCAAACATCGCCGCGAGCGCGAAGGCACCGCTGCTCGCGGCCGCCACCCCACCCAGGATCAGCGCGGCACCCAGCGCGCCGGCCTTGCTTGCGGCGTGCATCCGGGTGTAGCTGTCGGGCAGGCGCAGCACGCCGATCGCGCCCACCAGTCCGATCAGGCTGCCGAGCAGCAGCAGGGCCGATGCCAGCCAGGCGAGGAAGCCTTCGGTCATGCCTTGTCCTCCAGCGGTTTGGGGTTGAGGGCGGCGGGCTCGTCCGCGGGCGGGCGATCGACCCAGGTCACGCTCTCGTCGGCGCCGCGGCCGCGGCGACGGAACATCAGGATGAAGGCGGTGGTGCCGAGGAAGGACACCAGGGCGAGCACCACCGCGGCGTCGAGCAGCATCGCTTCGCCGGTCGACAGCGCGAGCAGGGCGATGACGCCGATGCCGAGCAGGGTCAGGGCGTCGATTGCCACCACCCGATCGGTGGCGTGCGGGCCACGCACCAGGCGCACCAGCACGAGCACGGCGCCGATGCCCTGCAGCGCGAAGGTCAGCGGCAGCACCCAGGCGGCGCCGGCAATTTCGCTCATCATGCTTGGTCTCCGTCGGTCGTCGTGGTCGGCCGGGGCTCGCCCGCATCCAGCCAGGCGAGCAGGCGGCGTTCGATTTCGCGCACGCCGGCTTCGACCGCGTCCGCATCGTCGGCGTCGATGGCGTGGATGTACATCACGCCGGTCTCGGGGGCATAGTCCATCGCCAGCGTGCCGGGTGTGAGCGTGAGCAGGCAGCCGAGCAGGGTGGCGACGCGCTCGTCGTGCCGGGCCAGCCGCATGCGGATGATCGCCGGCTGCGGATCGACCGTGCGCCCCAGCACGATGCGGGCGACGTCGATGCTGGCCTTGAAGATCTCGGCGGCAAACCAGAAGGCGAAGCGGGTCCCGTACTCCAGGCGGCACACGTAGCGGCGCAGGCCGAGCAGGTCGCTCGCCAGGCGCAGCGCGAAGTGGATGACGACGAAGGCCGCGAGCACGCCGAGCGGGCTCAGCGCATCGACGAAGGCCGCCAGGCCGACCGCGAGCAGGATGTGTACGCCGAGCATGGTCACAGCCCTCCAGCATGGGTCACGGCCTGGATGTAGGCCTGCGGTGCCGCCAGTTGCTCGGCGGCGGCGATGGCATAATCCATCACCGGCCCGGCCCCGAGGCCGATCGCGACCGTCATCGCCGCGAGCGCGCTCACGGCCCAGATCGCCGGCTGCAGGCCGGCGCTGCTGCGCTCGCCGGTAGTGCCGGCCGGAGGTGGCTTGAGGAAGGCCTCGTTCCAGATCTTGCTCATCGACAGCAGGGTGAAGATGCCGGTGATCAGCGCCACTGCGGCGGCGATCCAGGCACTGGCGTCGAGGCTGGCCTTGACCAGCACGAACTTGGCCCAGAAGCCGGACAGTGGTGGAATGCCCGCCAGCGACAGCGCCGGAATCGCGAACAGGATCGCCAGCCAGGGCGCGCGCGCATACAGCCCGCCCATCGCCGCGAGCCGTTCCGAGCCGGTGAGGCGGGCGGCGATGCCGCCGATGAAGAACAGGTTGGCCTTCACCACGATGTGGTGGATCAGGTAGAACACCGCGCCGGCGAGCGCCAGCGGCGTGGCCAGCGCCAGGCCGAGGATCATGTAGCCGACCTGGCTGACGATGTGGAAGGACAGGATGCGGCGCACCTCGACCTGGGCCGCGGCGCCGAGCACGCCGATCAGCATGGTGGCGCAGGCCACCCACAGCAGCACGGTATGCGCCGCGCCAGCATCGGGCCAGAACAGGGTCACGATGCGGATCAGCGCATACACGCCGACCTTGGTCAGCAGGCCAGCGAACAGCGCCGAGATCGGCGTCCACGCCACATGGTAGGAGGCGGGCAACCAGCCGAACACCGGGAACAGCGCGGCCTTGATCGAGAACGCGGTGAGCATCAGCACCACCGCCGCATGGGCGGTGGCCGGGACCTCGCCGGCCGCGAACTGTTGCGCCAGCAAGGCCATGTTAAGGCTGCCGCTGGCGCCATAGAGCATGCCGGCGGCGAGCAGGAACATCAGCGTCGCCACCAGGTTGAGCACGACATACACCACCGTGCCCGCCAGCCGGCGCCGGCCGCCCCCGAGCACCAGCAGCGCGAAGGAGCCCACCAGCAGCACCTCGAACCAGACGTAGAGGTTGAACACGTCACCGGTGATGAAGGCGCCGCACACGCCGACCAGCAGGCCATGCACCAGGGGGTGAAATTCGCGGCTGCGCGCCGCGTCCTCGTCGCGCGCCATCGCGAACACGATGGTGGCGGTGCCGACGATGCCGGAGATGGCGACCATCGCCGCCGCCAGGCGGTCGACGACCAGGCTGATGCCGTAGGGTGCCGCCCAGCCGCCGGCCTGCGCGGCGAGGATGCGGCCCTCGGCGGCGAGGCCGACCATGACCAGGCCGGCCGCGCTCAGCGCCAGCGCCCCGACCAGGCTGATCGAGGCGACGAGGGCGGCGTTCCGGCGTGCGAGCAGGGTGAAGATCAGCGTGGCGAGCGGGATCAGGACGGGGGCGATGATGAGCGCGTTCATGCACGTCCCCCCTCGGCCGCAGCGGGTGGCGCGCGCTCGGCGCCGTGGCCGGGCAGGCTCGGTCGAGGCTGCCCGGAGCGAGGCAGATCGGGCGCGGGCTCCTCGGCGACGGCGGTGATGCGGTCGGTCTCGATGTTGTCGTGCACCTCCCAGGTGCGCTTGAGCACGGCCAGCGCGAACACGAACAGGGCGAAGCCGATGACGATCGCGGTCAGCACCAGCGCCTGCGGCAGCGGGTTGGCGGCCATCGCCGGGGCGCCGGCCTCGGTGACGAAGGCGGCGGCGCGGCCGTCGAGGCGGCCGGCGACGAACACCGCCAGGTTGACGCCGTTGCCCAGCACGATGACGCCCAGCACGACGCGCAGCAGGCTGCGGTCGAGCAGCATCCAGATGCCGATGGCCACCAGCAGGCCGACCGTGATCGAAGCGATGATTTCCATGTTCAGGCCTCGCGTTCGAGCAGACGGAACAACATGTGCAGGACCGCCCCCACCACGGTGAGGAAGACGCCGACGTCGAACAGCAGCGGGGTTCCCAGTGGCAGACCGCCAGGGAAGATCCAGCCGCCGGTGAGGAAGGGCTGGCCCTGCAGCAGGCCGATCACGCCGGCACCGGCGGCACAGGCGAGGCCGAGTGCCAGGATGATCGCGGGCGGTACACGCAGCACTGCGCGCGCGCGGTTGACGCCAAAGGCCAGCGCCAGCAGCACCGCCGCAGTGGCGGCCACCAGGCCGCCGATGAAACCGCCACCGGGCAGGTTGTGGCCGCGCCACAGCAGCATCAGCGAGATCAGCGCAAGCAGCGCGGAGAGCGGCCGGATGCCCTGGCGCAGCAGCACCGAGGCGAAGTCCGAGCTGCCTTCGCTCGCGGTCCTGCCCGGCTTGCCGCTGCCGAGCAGGTTGGCGGCTGCCAGCGCGGCCAGGCCGACGACGAGGATCTCGCCCAGGGTGTCGAGTGCGCGGAAGTCCACCAGGATCACGTTGACCACGTTGGCGCCATGGCCGCCGGGCAGGCTGTTGTCGAGATACCAGCGCGCGATGTCGCCCGGCAGCGGCTGGCTGACCGTCATCAGCATCATCGCGGTGACGACCGCGCCGATGACCAGCGCGACGATGGCATGAAAGCGCTTGGCCGCCGGCTTGCGCGAACCGACCATGCGCGTCGGCGGCAGCTTGCGCAGTACGAGGGCGAGGAAGATCACGGTCAGGGTCTCGACCATCAACTGGGTGATGGCCACGTCCGGCGCACGCGAGGCGAGGAAGAACATCGCCAGCCCGAGGCCGCTCGCCCCCAGGGTGGCGATCAGGGCCACCCGACCCGGCATGACGGCCGCCGCAGCGGCGCCAGCCACCGCGAGCGCACAGCCAACCACGGCGGCGAGGTTGAGCGGGCTGCTCACTTCCGGCCAGGCGAGGTCTTCGCCGGTGGAGGCGAACAGCCCGATGAGGGCGAAGCCGGCGATGGCGATCACCAGCGCGCTGATGTGCTGGCGCAGCGAGCCATGCTGGAAGCGGTCGGCGATGCCGCCGGCGAAGAGGAAGACGCGCTTGAGCAGGCGATCCCAGAGCATGTCGCCGCTCACGCGCCACAGCACGCGCCACAGCGACAGGCGCCGGCGCAGCCGGGTGCGTTGCAGGTAGAAGAAGACGCCCAGCGCCACCGTGATGGCGCTGGCCAGCAGGGCAGGGGTGAAGCCGCCCCATAGATAGAGGTCCACCGGCACCGCCGAGCTCGAGACCGCCTGCACGGCGGCGTCGATCAGCCACACCTCGGCGAGGTTGTTGAAGGCGCCGAACACGAAGCCGCCGACCGCCAGCAGCATCGGCCCGATCCACATCAGCAGGCTCACCTCATGCGGCTTGCGCGGATAGCGCCCCTCCTTGCCGAGGAAGGTGCGTACGAACACCAGGCCCGCCGCGGTCAGCAGAAGCGCATTGGTGAGGATCATCACCGCCGTCGTGACCCAGCCCGCCAGGCCCAGTTCGATGAGGCCGGCATACTTGAACTCCTTGGCGATGAAGCCGAAGAAGGGCGGCAGCCCGGCGTTGGAGAAGGCGGCCAGGGCGACGGCGAAGCCGGTGAGCGGCATGTAGCGCAACAGCCCTCCGAGGTTGGAGATCTGGCGCGTGCCGGTGGCGTGGTCGACCGCCCCGACCGCCATGAACAGCGCCGCCTTGTAGAAGGCGTGCGCCACCAGGTAGATGGCGAAGGCCTGCAGGCCGTAGTGGGTGTTGGTGCCGAGCAGCATGGTGAGCTGGCCGAGCACGGTGACCGTGGTATAGGCCAGCACGCGCTTGAGGTCGGTCTGGCGGATCGCCAGCACCGCACCCACCAGGGCGGTGGCGGCACCGATGGTGATCAGGATCGTGCTCCAGCTTGCCGAGCCGCCGAGCGCGGGGTTCAGGCGGGCGAGCAGGTACACGCCCGCCTTCACCATGGTTGCCGAGTGCAGGTAGGCCGACACCGGTGTCGGCGCGGCCATCGCGTTGGGCAGCCACAGATGGAAGGGGATCTGTGCCGACTTGGTGAAGGCGCCGATCAGCACCAGGGCAAGGATGGCCGGGTAGGCGGCGTGCTGCGCGATGGCTTCGGCCGACAGCCCGGAGAACTGCCAGCTGCCGCCGACGGTGCCGAGCAGGATCAGGCCGGCGAGCAGGGCGAGGCCACCGCCGCCGGTAATGAGCAGCGCCTGCAGCGCGGAGCGGCGCGAGTCGGCCTTGTCGTGCTGGAAGCTGATGAGCAGGAAGGAGGTGACGCTGGTCAGCTCCCAGAACACGAACATCGCGATGAGGTCGTCGGCCAGCACCAGGCCCAGCATGGCCGCCATGAAGCCCAGTAGATAGGCGTAGAAGCGGCCGAGATGGTGGTGGTCGGACAGGTAGGCGCCCGCGTACAGCACGATCAGGGTGCCGATGCCGCTTATCAGCAGCGCGAACAGCAACGACAGGCCATCGACGCGGAAGGCGAGCTCGACGTCGAGGGCCGCGACCCAGACGAAGCGCTGTGTCACCACCTCGCCCAGCGCCACCTCGGGCACGAGCGACAGGAAGTAGCCGAATGCGGTCAAGGGCGCGATCGCGAGCACCCACCCGGCGCGATCGTCGAGCGGGCGCGCGAGCAGCGGCGCGATCAGCATCGCGAAGGCGATCAGCGCTATGCCCGCGAACACGACGGCCCCTCTTGCATCTGCATGGTGTTGGTCTCCCTGGCCGGCGGCCGCCAGCGCTGCGGCACGCGTCCTTTATGGTTCTGTTTGCTGAAAAATGACCATGTGGATCGCCGCGGGTTCCTGAATCCTGAAAACGAAAACAGCCGGAGCCCTCGATCGAGGGCTCCGGCTACGATACGCTCCGAGCTTGCGCGCCTTCTTCTGGGCGCGTGTTCAGGCCAGGCTCAGTGAAGGGCGATCCGCGCGGCTGCGGCCGCCTTCAGTTCGGGGTGGGGCTCGTAGAGTCCGCTCAGCTTGGCGAAGCACGCTTCGAGCGGGCAGTCGCGCCCTGGTGGGCATCCGTGTTCGCAGGCGCATTCAACTTGCGTTTCGTCCAGCAACACCATGGTGCGGGCGGTTTCGCAGCGTGCGATCGGGGCGTCGAGTGTGCACATGATGATCTCCTTGTGTGGTATTCGTGCAACTGGTTACTGATTTTCTGTTTGCGACTGTGACATATCGCACACCCGCCTTTGGTTTGAATCTAGTCCAGGACAGGTTTTTTGCCGGTGAATCCGCCTGAAGCTTGACTAAAGTCAACGTTTGGCCTTCCTGCCTCACTCTGCACGCAGCGCATCCACCGCGTTGAGCCCGGCGGCCCGGCGCGCCGGCAATACGCCCGCGGCCAGGCCGATCACCACCGCCAGCAGTTCAGCGATGAGCACGAACTGCCAGGGCGTCGCCACCGGCATCGCCGGCAGCAGCACGCCGACCAGTTGCGCCAGGCCTGCACCGACGAGCAGGCCAAGGAGGCCGCCGAGTGCCGCCAGCACCACCGCCTCGCCGAGGAAGATGACGAGGATGGTGCGCCTTCGTGCTCCCAGTGCCACCAGCAGGCCGATCTCGTTGGTGCGCTCGCTGACCGCGATGGTCATGATGGTGACGATACCCACGCCGCCCACCAGCAGCGAGATGCCGCCGAGTGCGCCGACCGCGGCGGTGAGGATGCCGAGGATGTTCGACAGCGTGGCGAGCATGTCTTCCTGGGTGCGGATGGTGAAGTCCTCGCGGCCGTGACGGGCGATCAGGGTGCGCTTGACCTGCTCGACCACGCGCACGGCCGGCACCTGCTCCTCGTAGTCGAGGCCGATCTCCATCAGCCCGTCGCGGTTGAACAGTGCCAGCCCGCGTGCGCTGGGGATGAAGGCGGTGTCGTCGAGATCGATGCCGAGGAACTGGCCCTTCTCCTCCATGATGCCGATCACCCGGTAGCGCTCGTCGCCGATCTGCACCCGCTCACCGAGCGCATTGCCGGCGTCGAACAGCTCGCGCTTGAGCTTGGGCCCGAGCACGACGAAGGCGCGCGGGCTGTCACTGTCGTCGGGCGGCAGGAACTGGCCCACGCGAACCCGCATCTTGTACACCTCGTGCATATGGGCCCCGACCCCGAGCACCATCGTGCGGCGCACGCGGCCGTTGGCGCGTACCTCGGCGTTGCCGCTGACGTTGCCGGTGACGTGCCGCACGTGAGGCAGCCGCGCCAGCGCGGCCGCGTCGTCCAGGGTGAGTTCGCGGGCGGTCGTCGGCAGCCCGGGCGGGCCGCCGCGCGGGCCTTGCCGGCCCGGCGTGATCTCGATGACGTTGGTGCCGAACTGGCCGAACTCCTGCAGCACGAAGCGGTGCAGGCCTTCGCCGATCGAGGTCAGCAGGATCACCGCCGCGATGCCGACCGCGATGCCGCCCAGCGTCAGCGCACTGCGCATGCGGTGGGTGATGAGCGAGCGCAGCGCGAGTTGCAGGAGATCGGTCCAGCGCATGCCGCTCATCGCTTCATCAGCGCCTGCACCGGGTCCAGCGCGGCGGCGCGTCGCGCCGGCATCACGCCGAACAGCAGCCCGGTGGCAAGCGCCGTGCCGACCGCGGCTGCCACCGCCCAGTCGGGCGGCCACGCGGGCAGGGCGGGGAAGGCCAGCCGGATGGTCCAGGCGCCGGCGTGGCCGAGGACGAAGCCGGCGGCCGCTCCGGCCAGCGACAGCAGCCCGGCCTCGGTGAGGAAGGCCAGGCGGATCGCGCGTGCGCTGGCACCGAGCGCCTTGAGCAGGCCGATCTCGCCAGTGCGCTGGGTGACGGCAACCAGCATCACGTTCATGACCAGGATGCCGGCCACCGCCAGGCTGATCGCGGCGATGCCGGCCACGCCCAGCGTCAGCGCGCCGAGGATGCGGTCGAAGGTGCCGAGCACCGCATCCTGGGTGATGACGGTGAAGTCGAACTCGCCGTCGCGGCGGGCGCGCAGCAGATCCTCCACCTGGCGCTGGGCCGGCGCCAGCGCCTCACGGCTGCGGGTCTCGACCATGATGCGGAACAGCGCATTGGTGTTGAACATGGCCTGCGCGGTCGCCACCGGCACCAGCACCAGCTCGTCGGAGTTCATCCCCAGCCCGCGCCCGGCCGGGCCCATGATGCCGATCACGCGCAGGCGGCGGTCGCCGAGGCGGATCATGCGGCCGATGGCGTTCTGGTTGCCGAACAGCTCGGCGCGGATGGTTTCGCCGATTACCGCCACCGCGGTGGCGCGGCCGAAGTCCTCGCGCGGCAGGAACTGGCCGCCGGCGACCTTGAAGCCGCGGATGTCGAGGTAGTCGGCCGTGGTGCCGACCACCAGCACCTCGCGCAGCCGCCCGCTCACCGCGATCTCGGAGTTGCCCACGGTCAGCGGCGCGACGCGCTGCACCAGTGCAAGGCGCTGCAGCGCGGCAGCGTCGTCGTTGGTGAGGTCGCGCGGCGTGCTGCTGACGAAGCTGCCCGGGTTGACGCCGCCGGTCTCGGTGCGGCCGGGCAGCACGATCAGCAGGTTGGCGCCGAGCGCGGAGAACTCTTCCACCACGTAGCGCCGGGCGCCGTCGCCGAGCGCGGTGAGCATCACCACCGCCGCCACGCCGATCGACATCGCCAGCACCATCAGCGCGCTGCGTAGCGGGTAGCCGAGGGCGGCGCGGCTGGCGAAGCGCAGGGTGTCGGCGGGGCTCATGCCGGCTGCGCGCTGCGCCGCAGATCGTGGTGGATGGCGCCGTCCTCCATCAGCACACGTCGGCGGGCGCGCTCGCCCATGGACGGGTCGTGGGTGACCACGATCAGCGTCATGCCGGCGGCGTTGAGGGCCTCGAGCAGGGCGGTCACCTCCTGCCCAGTGGCGCGGTCGAGGTTGCCGGTCGGTTCGTCGGCGAGCAGCATCGCCGGGCGCATGATGGTCGCGCGCGCGATCGCCACGCGCTGGCGCTGGCCGCCGGAGAGTTCCTCGGGGCGGTGGTGGGCGCGGGTTTCGAGGCCGAAGTCGTTCAGCGCCTGTTCCACACGGCGGCTGCGCTCGTGCGGCGGGATGCCGGCGAGCATCAGCGGCAGGGCGACGTTCTCGGCGGCGGTGAGCCGCGGCACCAGGTGAAAGCTCTGGAACACGAAGCCGATGCGCGCACTGCGCACCGCGGCCTGCTCGTCGGCCGACAGCGTGGTGACGTCGCGGCCTTCCAGGCGGTAGTGGCCGGCGTTGGGGCGGTCGAGCAGGCCGAGCAGGTTGAGCAGAGTGGATTTACCGGAGCCGGAGGGGCCCATCACCGCCACGTAGTCGCCCGCATCGATGCGCAGCGAGACGTCGCGCAGCGCATGCACCTGGCTGTCGCCGAGCTGGAAGATGCGGTTGATGCCGTCGAGTTCGATCTGGGCCATGTTCGCGCTTGATTCCCTCGCGATCCCGTCGCCGCGCGCTAGTGCGTGACCGATTCGACGCGGACGCGCGCGCCGGCGGCGATGCCGGCACGCTCGAGCGAGGTAACGATGCGCTCGCCCGCCTGCAGGCCCTCGAGCACTTCGGTCTGTTCCCAGTTCGACAGCCCGGTGTGCAGCTTGCGCTCGACCAGCACGCCGTTGTCCTCGACCAGCACGCGATTGCCTTCGCGCAGTGCCGAGGTCGGGATCCGCAGCACATCGGCGCGGGTGTCGAGAATGATCTCGACGTCGGCGCTGTAGCCCACCAGCATGCCGCGCGCCTCGTCCGGGCTGACGAAGTCGACGTCGACCTCGACGGTGCGCGCCTGTTTTTCAACCGCGGTGATGTAGGGCGCCACGCGCTTGACGCGGCCCTCGAACACCGTGCCCGCCATCGCCTCGAGCGTGATGCGCACCGGCTGGCCGGGGCGAATCTTCGGCGCGTCGATCTCGTCCATCGGTGCTTTCACGTACAGGCAGGAATCGTCGATGAGATCGATTGCCGGCGGCGTCGGCACGCCGGGTGGCGAGGGAATGGAGATTTCGCCGAGTTCGCCGCTGATGCTGGCCACGGTGCCGGCAAAGGGCGCGACCAGCACCAGACGCTGGCGGTCGGTCTCGGTGGCAGCGAGCTGCGCCTGCACCGTGGTGATCTCCGCGCGTGTGGTGTCACAGGCGGCACGGCGCGCGCGCGCTTCGGTGCGTGCCTTCTCCTCGGCGCTGGCGGAGACGAAGCCGCGCCTGACCAGCTGCGCCTGGCGCGCCGCCTCGCGCTCGGCGTTGTCGGCCACGGTGCAGGCTTCCTGCACGCGCTGGCGCGCGGTGGCAAGCTGGGCCTGGTTGATCGCCAGGCGCGCCTCCAGGTCGCCATGCCACAGCCGCATCAGCACCTGCCCGGCCTCGACCCGGTCCCCTTCCTTCACCCCCAGCCATTCGATGCGCCCGCCGACGATGGTCGCCATCTTGGTGCGCTGGCAGGCTTCGATCTCGCCGGCGCGGGTGTTCGACAGCGTCGCCTCGACCAGCCCGCGGCCGACCTCATGTACCACCACCTCGACCGGCTTGGGCCGCGTGAACCACCAGCCTGCCGCCCCCAGCAGGGCCAGGACGACGAGTGCGGTCAGCAGGCGGCGGATGGTCTTCATGGGACGTTTGTGTCAGAGGTCGTCGAAAAAGTCCGTGTCCAGCCGCCTCAGTTCGATCCGGCGCTTGATGGAAACCCCCACATTGTGCTCGACCGCGAGCCGCGCGAGTTCTTCGCCGTCGATCAGAACCAGCCGCAGATGCGGAAGCTCGACCGCCCGTCTGGCATCCGGAGTGAATCGACTCGTCGTCACGAAAACGCCACGATTGGCGCCGTGCTTGGCCAGCGCGCCGAGGAAGCCGTTGATGTCCGGTCCACCGACCGGCGCATCGGTCCAACGCTTCGCCTGCAGGTAGATGCGGTCGAGCTTGAGGCGGTCCTCGTAAATGACGCCGTCTATTCCCCCATCGCCGGAGCGTCCGGTCACTTCGCCCACGCCATAGCCCATTGCCGCCAGAAGCCGCACGACGAAGCGCTCGAAGCTCGCTGGACTGATCGCCCGAAGCTGCGTCAGAACCTCCTGCTCCAGGGCACCCTGGATTTCAGCGAGCGTCTCGTCGATCTGTTCTTCGGGCGTTAGTGATTCGTCGGGTGGGGCGCCGGCGTGAGCGGCGGACGTCTCGGGAGGCACCGCTGCCTTCCAGTTTCCCATTCCACGGCTCTCGAAATACTTCCGGTCCAATTTGGAGGGCAGTTCGGGCAACGCGATGCGCCCCTTTGCCGAGATCTGGAACATCCCGCGACCACAGCTTTCGATGAGACCCGTCTTGTTGAGATCGCTCTTGGCCCAGCCGACTCTGTTCAGGTATCGCGGATAGCCACTGGGGAGGGTTTCCGCGAGGTCTTCGTCGGTGAGGCCCAGGCGTTCAGCAAGCGCCTGGGATGCTTCGCGGAGATTGCGAGGACATCCGTCGGCGACAAGGTCAAGCAAGGGCCGAATGAGTTCGTGGTATTTCGGAACGCTCATCGGGGCTCGGCCTGTGGTCCAAGCAAGACGTCGAGCGTGGCTTGGCACCAGGCCAGTACAGCGGTGACTTCCGCTCGTATTGCATTGCGCTTGAGCATGAAGCTCTGATCCAGTGCGCCCTCGTATCGTGCAGCCACGCCGAATGGCGTCAGGCGCTCGAGCCCGGCGCAGTTCTCCGGCGATTGAATGGCTGCTTGCTCGAGAAGGGCAAGCAGCATCGCGATGTTGTGGGTCCTTGGAAACTGAACTCCAGCTGCGGCGAGCACGGCCTTGAGTGCCTTTTCGACCGCTTGCTGGGCGTGGAAGCCGATGATCCAGTCGGGCGCGGCGCTGTCGCGAGCGAGTTGTTCGACGACGTAAGCGTCGTCGCGTGCCCGGCGCAGCAGACCGCGCGCGAACTCAGCCGGGGAACTCATGAATACGTCCTTCGCGCATGGCGCGCCAAGCGAGGGTGTTGGGCTGTGTCCGTTCCTCCTCGAACGCCGCATCGCTCATCACCACCACGTCAGCGGGGATCAACTGGCGCCCGAGCAGGGAGGCAAGCCGAGCCATTTCATCGAAGCGGTTGCTGACCTCGGGCTCGACCACCAGCAAGTCGAGGTCGCTGTCCTTGCGAGCCTCCCCTCGCGCTTGCGAGCCGAACACGATCACCTTGCTGCCAGGCGGCACGCTGCCGCGCAGGCAGGCGAGCGAGGCGGCTATCGGGTCGGTCACGCTGTTGATCATCGCCATCCTCGTACTCCTGTCAGACGGCCTTACTTCCCGCCCTTGGCCCACGAATCCTTCAGCGTCACCGTGCGGTTGAACACCGGCGCGCCGGGCTTGGAGTCCACGCGGTCGGCGACGAAGTAGCCATGGCGTTCGAACTGGAAGTGGTCCTCGGGCTGGGCATCCTTGAGCGCCGGCTCCAGGTAGGCGGTGATGACGCGCTTGCTGTCCGGGTTGATGTCGGTGAGGAAGTCGCGCTCGGCGTCCGGCGCGTCGCCCTCGCGGCGCTGGCCGGGATGGGGGTGGGCGAACAGGCGGTCGTAGATGCGGACCTCGGCCTCGTAGCCGTGCGCCACCGACACCCAGTGCAGGTTGCCCTTGACCTTGTAGTTGTCGGCGCCGGGGGTGCCGGACTTGGAGTCGGGCATGTACTCGGCGAGCACCGCGGTGATGTTGCCCGCGGCGTCCTTCTCGCAGCCGGTGCATTTGACGACGAAGCCGTAGCGCAGGCGCACCATGTTGCCCGGGTAGAGACGGTGGAAGCCCTTGACCGGCGCTTCCATGAAGTCCTCGCGCTCGATCCACAGTTCGCGGGAAAACGGCATGTCGCGCTTGCCGAGTTCGGGCTTCAAGGGATGGTTGGGCGCCTGGCACAGCTCCGATTCGCCTTCCGCGTAGTTGGTGATGACCAGCTTCAGCGGATCGAGCACCGCCACGCGGCGCTCGGCCGCTTCGTTGAGGTCGTCACGCATGCACTCTTCGAGCACGCTCATGTCGATCCACGAGTCGGCCTTGGACACCCCGATGCGCTCGGCGAAGCGGCGGAAGCCGGCGGCGGTGAAGCCGCGGCGGCGGGCGCCGATCAGCGTTGGCAGGCGCGGGTCGTCCCAGCCGGCGACGTGGCCTTCATTGACGAGCTGGATCAGCTTGCGCTTGGAGAGCACCACGTAGGTCAGGTTGAGGCGGGCGAACTCGATCTGTTGCGGCAGCGGGCGCGGGAAGTGGCCTTCGGTGGCGAGCGCGTCGAGCAGCCAGTCGTAGAACGGGCGCTGGTCCTCGAACTCGAGCGTGCACACCGAGTGGGTGATGTTCTCGATCGCGTCCTCGATCGGGTGGGCGAAGGTGTACATCGGGTAGATGTGCCAGGCGTCGCCGGTGCGATGGTGGGTGGCGTGGCGGATGCGGTAGATCGCCGGGTCGCGCAGGTTGATGTTGGGGCTCGCCATGTCGATCCTGGCGCGCAGGATGTGCGAGCCCTCGGCGAACTCGCCGGCGCGCATGCGCGCGAACAGGTCGAGGTTCTCGGCCACGCTGCGGTTGCGGTAGGGGCTGTCCTTGCCCGCCTCGGTGAGCGTGCCGCGGTTGGCGCGCATCTCCTCGGCCGACTGCGAATCGACATAGGCCTTGCCGGCCTTGATCAGGCTCTCCGCGCAGGCGTACATGCGGTCGAAATAGTCCGAGGCGTAGTACAGGTGCTCGCCCCACTCGAAGCCGAGCCACTGCACCGCCTCGATGATGGCGTCGACGTACTCCTGCTCTTCCTTCTCGGGGTTGGTGTCGTCGAAACGCATGTGGCAGACGCCGCCATAGGCTTCGGCGAGGCCGAAGTTCAGACAGATCGACTTGGCGTGGCCGTAATGCAGGTAGCCGTTGGGCTCGGGCGGGAAACGCGTCTCGACGCGGCCACCCCATTTGCCACTGCGCTGGTCCTCGTCGATGATGTTGCGGATGAAGTTGGAGACGACGGGGGCTTCGGCGGCGGGGGATTTTTCGGGTTTCATCACACGGAGGATCTGGAAGGTCGGCCCGGTGGCCGGGATGCGGGTTGGCGCAATTGTAGCCGATCCGCCTTGTGCGCTCGGCTGCACCCGGGGCAGCGGGTAGAATCGGGCTTCAGTTCATTCTGGATGGGTGGCGGATTCCATGTTCCGGGTCGTCTCGTTGGGGTGGTGGCGTTGAATCTGGCCACTTTCGCTGCAGTGGGCATGGGTGCGGCGCTCGGCGCCTGGCTGCGCTGGGGCTTGGGCACGTGGCTCAACCCGGCGTTCGCTCTGATCCCGCTCGGCACCCTGGTTGCGAATCTGGTCGGCGGCCTGGCGATGGGTTTCGCGCTCGCGGCGGTGCAGGCCTGGCCGGGCATGGCGCCAGCCTTGAAGCTGTTGCTCACCACCGGTCTGCTCGGCGGACTGACGACGTTTTCCACCTTCTCGGCCGAGGCCTTTCACCTGCTGCAGCGCGGTGCGCTCGGCTGGCTCGGGCTGCACCTTGCGGTGCATGTGGTCGGCTCCGTGGTGATGACCTGGGCAGGGTACACGCTGCTAAATGCACTCCGGAGTTAGTTCTTCAACTCTGAGCCTGTGAACTTTTCGGTCACGCCCGCCGAAGGGGGCGCGAGGGGGTTTATGACCGCCGTGGCGGCCGGATGATCTATTCAGCATGAATGTGCTCGCGCTTTCTGATTTTTCGGGTCGTTCTTCGGTATTTCCTACGTTCAAGCCCCGATTCCGGACACGGCAGACGCACCTTTCCCGAGGGCGAGCATCTCCGGCGCCAGGCTGGCCATCCGCATCAGGTTGTGGGCCAAAGCGAAGAACAAGATCACACACTTGACCTTAGCCAGGCCGCGCACGCGGAACTGCTGGAGCCCCCGGTTGCGGCTTTGGGCATTGACGCACTCGGCGGTTGCGGCGCGGTTCTTGTAGATCGCCTTGGCCTCGTCGGTCCCCATGCGCGCGCGCCACGCTGCCACGGCAGGACTGTCATCCGGCTTGGGCTGGTGCGGATCCACCGTCTTGTCCTTGGCCGCCGGCACCGGCCCATACACCGTGGTGCGCGCGCTGGCTTGTTCGACCTGCTTGTGACCGACGAAGCCGCCATCGACCAACCAGGCCTCGGGCGCCTGACCACAACGCTCGCGCACCTGCTCGATCATCGGCACCATCTGACCCTGATCACTTCCCGCCGTGGCCACCTCGACGCCCACGATCACCAGCGAGTCGACGTCGCTGGCCAGCTGCGGGTTGTACGCGGGCCGAAACCCGCCGTCGCCCATCTTCATGACCGTCGCCTCGGCATCGGTCGTCGAGGCGCGCGCCTGATTGGCAGCCTTGCCCTGGCGGCGCTTGATCGCTTCGAGTTCGGGCAAGCGCGCCAGCGCCTCGACCACCCGGGCCTCGCGCTCACGGGCCGCGCGCAGCCGTGCCGCCTGACGGGCCCGATCGGCCTTGCCCGGGTCGGCTTCGAGCTCGGCCTTGAGCTGCGCAACCCGCTCGCGGGCCGCCTCCAGGTAGCCCGCGAGCTTGTCCTCGCGCCGAAACGATCCCGCCCCCGCACTGGCCCGCACCCGCATGCCGTCTTGTGCCACCTGGCGCAGCTTCACCACCCCGGCGGCAATGAGCGTTGCAACATTGGCGCTGAGCAACTCGTCGAGCGCCTCGCCGTGATCCTTCCGGAAGTCCGACAGCGTGTGGTAATTGACCTGCACCCCGCCGCACAGCCAGCGGTACGCATCATGCGCATCGGTCAGGCGCGCCACCTCGCGCGCGCTGCCCACCCCGTCGAGCGTCGCGTAAAGCCACAGCGACAACAGAATCTCCGGCGCGATCGCCGCCCGACCAACCCCGCCCTCACGCACCCGGATCCGCTCATAGAAGCGCCCCAGATCCTGCCCGACCACATACGACCACACCAGCCGCGCCCGATGACCTTCCGGCAGCAGCGACTCGAGGTCGCTGGCGCGAAACTCCATCTGGGTGCGGTTGGGCAAAATCACTCGTGCGTGAGCTTTCATGGCAGGGTTACGAGATCGTGGCCGGGACGCAAGAATTATACCAAAAGCATTTATCGGAAATTTTCACAGACTCTCTTGGGAATTGCCGCGTAAATTTTGTCTCGCGAGTCAGGCCAACACGTCTAGAATGTAACTGAATATATTCGTGAAAGCTCTTGGCCTTGAGGTGTCATGTCATGACGAAGTGCCTTGTCCTTTTAGCCTGCCTTCTGCTCGCGGCATGTACACAACCTCCTCCTCGAGAGACGGTCCGGATATGTGATTCGGAGGGCTGCAGCGAACGGTCTCGAGGTTACGCGACACATGATGCCCGTGTATCGGACGGGGAAGATGATGGCCGAGTCGCGGCGCTTGAAGCGCTTGCGGAACGAGAGCCTCGAGCTGCCTATGATCTGGGTTTGAGGTATTTCCGGGGCGATGGCGTCCGTCAGGACAGCTATAAGGCGTTGACCTGGATGCGGTCCGCGGCAGAGCGGGGGCATCTCGAGGCGCAAAAGGCACTTGGGCGCTTCTACCTGACGGGACTTGAGGAAATGGGGCCGGATCCGCGTGAAGCGGAGAAGTGGCTATCCATTACCGCCAGCCGAGGTGACAAGGAAGCCCAGACGCTCCTTGCTGAGGCCAGTGCGGCCCGCAAGTCCGAGGAGGCCGAGTGGAAATGGCGCCAGCGCTGGAAGGGCGTATTCCACGACTACTGGTACAGGCGATACACCTATCTCGGCTACTGGCGTGACGGCTTCTGGTACTACCGTTAGCCGCCAACTTGCACCCAGCGGTCGTCGGTGAGCGTTCACTATAAATGCTTGTAAGTTCAACTTTCGGCTTGCGCGGCTGGGCCCCCGCCCTAGCTTGCGACCGCAATCTAACCTGAGCAGAAGGAGATCACCATGAGCAGCCCCCGGATTTCGCGCCTTGCGCTTGCGCTCGCCGCAATTGCATCTTTGAGCGGTTGTGTGACGACCGGAACCAACCCGACTGCACTGTCCGGGTCGGCCGCAGGTGGCACCAGCGTTGACGCCAATGCGCAACTCGAGCGTTGCGAGGCCCCCCTGGGTACGATTGCGGTTGATGACGGCCGTGCGGCTGATTGGTACGGCCAATTCGGTAGCGCGACCCAAGTCACGAGCATCGAGCCTTTGTTGCGCCTCGCCGTGCAGCAGTCAAACTGCTTCGTCATTACCTCAATTGGAAATCTCCGTACCGACAGTCGCTTGTCGCGGATCACCGATACCCAGCGCAATTCCGGGGAGTATCGAGCGGGCTCGAAGCAACAAAAGGGACAGCGCGTTGCAGCCGACTACTATTTGGAGCCGCAGATTATCATCAACAACGATTCGGTCGGCTCACTCGGCGGCGTCGTCGGAGGTTTGCTCGGCGGGAGGTTCGGCGCGGTTGCTGGAGGTCTCCAGTCCAAGGTCTCCGTGGTCACGTTGTCGTTATTCGACATTCGATCGGCCGTTCAGATCGCGGCATCGGAAGGCAGCTCCACTGCCACCAATTTTGGTGCTGCGCTCGGCGCATTTGGTGGCGGTGCCGGTGGCGCACTGGGAGGGTTCTCTCGGACGCCCGAAGGCAAGGCGACGGTGGCCGCATTCATGGATGCTTACAACGGCATGGTCATCGCACTGCGCAACTACAAGGCGCAGGATGTAAAAGGAGGCCTCGGGCGTGGCGGCACGCTCAAGGTCAACTGACCCAGGTTGGCCAACCTACAATTGAACGGAGGCAATCTTCATGAAGAGAGGGGTCCTGAGTCTGTGCGCGGTGACGCTGGCGCTGAGTGGATGTGCAAACATGACTGAAACTCAGCGTGATACCAGCATCGGTGCCGGGATCGGTGCGGTGACCGGTGCTGTCATCGGGCGTGCGACGGCGGGTGGCAACAAGGGACGCAGCACCGCGACCGGTGCGGCGGTGGGTGCCGCTATTGGCGCTGCCGGTGGCTATCTGTGGTCGCAGAATATGCAGAAGCAGAAGGCCGAGATGGAGCAGGCGACCGCCGGCACAGGGATTGGCGTAAGCCAGACCAGCGACAACCAGTTGAAGGTGGACATTCCCGCAGATGTCTCCTTCGACGTCGGCCGCTACGACATCAAGCCCAACATGCGTCCCGTGCTGGACCGACTCGCAGGCACGTTGAACCAGCATCCGATCACCACCGTGACGATCATTGGCCACACCGACAGCACCGGCTCGGACGCGATCAACGATCCACTGTCGATCAACCGTGCCGCTGCCACGCGTGATTACCTGGTCATGCGTGGTGTGTCGGCGCAGCGCATCGCGATCGACGGCCGCGGCTCCCGTCAGCCGGTGGCGGACAATGCGACCGCGGCAGGTCGCGCCATGAACCGTCGCGTCGAGATCTTCATCGCTGAACCCTCCCAGTAAGCTGCTGTGCCGCACACGCGTCTATAGACGTGTGTGCGGCGTAGACGTTTTCCTTATCCCGGAACGGCAAGCTTTCAGCGTTGGAATGGAATCTGGGTTCGCCGACCTCAGTGCGCCGCAAACGGTAGCGGCGCCAGCAGCGCAGCGATGTCCGACTCGCCGAACTTTGCCAGCGCATCCGCATCCTCGGACAGCACGCCCTCGGCCAGCGCGGCCTTCTTCTCCTGCAGGGCGAGGATCTTCTCCTCGATGCTGCCGGCGCATACCAGCTTGAACACGAACACCGGCTTGTCCTGACCGATGCGGTGGGCGCGGTCGGTGGCCTGGTTCTCGGCCGCCGGGTTCCACCACGGGTCGTAATGGATCACGGTGTCGGCCGCGGTCAGGTTGAGGCCCACGCCGCCGGCCTTCAGGCTGATCAGGAACACCGGCACGCGGCCCTTCTGGAAGTCCTCCACCGGCACGCGGCGGTCGCGGGTGTCGCCGGTCAGCGCCACCCAGCCGATCTTCGCCTTGTCGAGTTCGGCGGCGATCAGGCCGAGCATGGTGGTGAACTGCGAGAACACCAGGATGCGCCGGCCCTCGTCGATGAGCTCGGGCAGCATGTCCATCAGCAGGTCGAGCTTGGCGCGCTCCTTGACGCGCGCGGCCGCGGGCGACTTCAGCAGGCGCGGGTCGCAGCACACCTGGCGCAGCTTCAGGAGTGCGTCCAGGATCACGATCTGGCTGCGCGCGAAGCCCTTGCCCGCGATCTCGGCGCGCACCTTCTCGTCCATCGCCGCGCGCACCGTCTCGTAGAGGTCGCGCTGGCCACCCTCGAGGCCGACGCTGCGCACGATGATGGTCTTGGGCGGCAGTTCGGTGGCGACGTCCTCCTTGCGCCGGCGCAGGATGAAGGGGCGCAGGCGGGCGGCAAGGAGGTCGCGACGATCGCTGTCGCCGTGCTTCTCGATCGGCGTGCGCCAGGTCTGGGTGAATTGCTTGTGGCTGCCGAGGAAGCCCGGCAGCAGGAAGTCGAACTGCGCCCACAGCTCGCCGAGGTGGTTCTCGAGCGGCGTGCCGGTGAGCCCGAGACGGTGGCGGGCCTTCAGCTGGCGGATCACCTGCGCGCCCTTGCTGGCGGCGTTCTTCACCGTCTGCGCCTCGTCGAGGATCAGCAGGCTCCACTCGCGCGCCTGCAGTTGTTCGGCATCGCGCCACAGCAGCGGGTAGGTGGTGAGCGCGATATCGACCCGCTCGCCGCCGGCGGCGCCCGCGTCCAGTTCGTCGAAGCGGGCGTGGCGATTGGCGCCGTGCAGGTTCAGCACCTTCAGGTCGGGGGCGAAGCGCTCGGCCTCGGCCTGCCAGTTGAACACCAGTGAGGTGGGCAGGATCACCAGCGCCGGCGCATCCAGCCGGCCGGCGTGCTTTTCGGTGAGCAGGTGGGCGAGCGTCTGCGCGGTCTTGCCCAGGCCCATGTCGTCGGCGAGGATGCCGGCGAGGTCGTGGCGCACCAGGTGCTGCAGCCAGGCCAGGCCCTCGAGCTGGTAGGGGCGCAGTTCGGCGCGGAAGCCCTTGGGCGCCGTGACGGCCTGGATGCCTTCGGTGTGGCGCAGGCGGGCGGCGATCTCGGCAATGCGTTCGCGGCCGCGTCCCGGCAGATCGAGATCGGCCAGACGGGTGGCGTCGAGCCTCGACAGCCGCCAGTCGTGATCGGGGTGATCGAACAGGTCCACCAATGCACGCACCAGCGGCTTGATGCGCGCGGCGCTGATGCGCAGGCGGCCGAGCTCCTCGTGTTCGAGGATCAGCGCCTCGTTGTCGGCGATGTCGTCGAGCCGGCCCGACAGCCAGCGCGCATCCTGCGCGAACAGGCCGGCGAGCAGCGGCGCCAGCGGCAGCGCCTTGCCATCGACCTCGATGCCGGGCGACAGGCCCAGCCAGCCGTCCTCGCGCTCGTCGATGTCGAGCATCAGGCGGTCGATGTCGATCGCGTGGTGGCGGAAGTCGGCGGGAAACGCCACCTCCCAGCCCTCTTCGCGCAGCGTCGGCACGGTGTCGGCCATGAAGCCCGGCCATGCGGACTCGTTCGCGAGGCCGAGCGCTTCGGGCGGCAGCGTGCCGAAGCTCGCCTGGATTGCACCCGGCGGTACGCGGCTGAAGCCGGCCGCGCTCAGCCGCTGGGCCGCGGCGCGCTCGGCGGCCTCGTCGCGTGTCAGGCGCGCGCTGCGGCCGTCGGGCAGGGGGTGGAAGAGCCGTCCGTCCTCCGCATCGACGGTGACCGGCCCGTAGCGGAAGGCGAGCACGGCGAAATCGAACTCGTAGGTGCCATAGGCGGCGTAGCTGCGAAAGCGCACGTGATGCACGGGGCGCGTGTCGAGGCGCAGCACCGGCACCGGCACGCCGCCGACTTCGATCGGCGGCTCGCCGCGCAGGGTCGGCGCGGGCAGGGCGGGCGCGACCTCGGCCAGGGTTTCGGCGACGAGCTCGGATTCCGCCTGGGTCAGCGGCGGCAGCCAGAGCAGGCGCTGCACCAGCTCGGCCGGCACCGTCAGCATGATCGGGCCGGCCTCGGCGCGTGCGGTATCCACATACCAGGGCGGCAGCAGGGGCAGGATGCGCTCGGCGGCGGGCTCCACGGTGAGCACTGGCGCACGCAGGCCGTCGGCGGTCAGCGTCCAGTCCGGATGCCCCGGACGCGGTTCGCCGGCGCTGAGCGCGGGGCTGGCGAGGCTGGCGAAATGCAGGCGTTGGCTGACGAGCAGCTTGCTCAGCAGCTCACTGCTGTTGCGCCCATCGAGCGGCAGGCCGGCACTGGCGACGGTGCGGCCGCGCGGCCGGTGCGCCCACAGCAGGCGCAGGATCTCGAGGTCGGTCTCGTCTACGAAGGCGGGCGGGTCCTGCAGGGCGCGCTCGAAGTTGCTCCAGCTCTCGCGCTGGCGGATCTGGCCTTGCTGGTCGAGGCGGACCTTGTAGCAGGCGATGGTGTCCTCGCCATGCTCGCTGTCGGGCTCGATCACGTAGTGCAGGGCGTGCTTGCTGGCTGTCGACTTGCGCTTGCGTGCGGCGCTGGGGTCGAGCGCGCTGGCAGCATGGCGGAAGCCCTCGACCCAGGCCAACACCTGCTGGCGCGGGCGGTCGGGCCGGCGACGCTGGTGCAGCCACAACAGCATCATCGCCGCCACGTGCTTGCAGTCGTAGCCCATCGGGCAGCTGCAGCCGCTGACCAGTGCGGGGCGCCCGTCCTCCTCGACGACGTTGGCGAACACGTCATAGGGCGTGCGCTGCCGGCCTTTCACCAGGGCCGACACCTCGCTGCCCTCGGTCGACAGCGCGCTCACCCTGCTCAGGTAGCCCAGGCCCTTGGCCACGGTCTCCATGCCGAGCTGGGCGATCAGGTCATCCTGGCTGAAGAGGTCGAGCAACGTCATGGGCCGATGGTGTGCCCGGGACGGGCGCGAGCGGGAAACCAGCCAGTTTACACGCCTGCGCCGGGGGCTGTCTGGCCCTGCGCGCCGGATCGCTTGCGCACGGATGCGGGCGCAAAGGAAACGGGCCGCATGTGCGGCCCGTCGGTGCTCAAGCGCTGGCGTGCGGCATCACACGTTCCGATACACCTCAGCCCCGCTCTTCACGAACTCGATCGACTTCACCTCCATGCCCTTCTTGAGCGCCTCGGCCTCGTCGATGCCCTGCTGGGCGGCGAAGTCGCGCACGTCCTGGGTGATCTTCATCGAGCAGAAGTGCGGGCCGCACATCGAGCAGAAGTGCGCCACCTTGGCCGAGTCCTTGGGCAGGGTCTCGTCGTGGAATTCCTTCGCCTTGTCCGGGTCGAGGCCGAGGTTGAACTGGTCTTCCCAGCGGAACTCGAAGCGCGCCTTGGAGAGCGCGTTGTCGCGGATCTGCGCGCCCGGGTGACCCTTGGCCAGATCGGCGGCGTGGGCGGCGAGCTTGTAGGTGATGATGCCTTCCTTGACGTCCTGCTTGTTGGGCAGGCCCAGGTGCTCCTTGGGTGTCACGTAGCACAGCATCGCGGTGCCGTACCAGCCGATGGTGGCCGCGCCGATGCCGCTGGTGATGTGGTCGTAGCCCGGGGCGATGTCGGTGGTGAGCGGCCCCAGGGTGTAGAAGGGTGCCTCCTTGCACTGCTCGAGCTGCAGGTCCATGTTCTCCTTGATCATGTGCAGCGGCACGTGACCGGGGCCTTCGATCATCACCTGCACGTCGTGCTTCCAGGCGATCTGGGTGAGCTCGCCCAGGGTCTTCAGCTCGCCCAGCTGCGCCTCGTCGTTGGCATCGTAGATCGAGCCCGGGCGCAGGCCGTCGCCGAGGCTGAAGGCCACGTCGTAGGCCTTCATGATCTCGCAGATGTCCTCGAAGTGGGTGTAGAGGAAGCTCTCCTTGTGATGCGCCAGGCACCACTTGGCCATGATCGAGCCGCCGCGCGACACGATGCCGGTCATCCGGTTGGCGGTGAGCGGCACGTAGCGCAGCAGCACGCCGGCGTGGATGGTGAAGTAGTCCACGCCCTGTTCGGCCTGCTCGATCAGGGTGTCGCGGAAGATCTCCCAGGTCAGCTCCTCGGCCTTGCCATTGACCTTTTCGAGCGCCTGGTAGATCGGCACCGTGCCGATCGGCACCGGGCTGTTGCGGATGATCCACTCGCGCGTCTCGTGGATGTTCTTGCCGGTGGACAGGTCCATCACCGTGTCGCCGCCCCAGCGGATCGCCCAGGTCATCTTGTCGACTTCCTCGTTGATCGAGGAGCCCAGCGCCGAGTTACCGATGTTGGCGTTGATCTTCACCAGGAAGTTGCGGCCGATGATCATCGGCTCGGACTCGGGGTGGTTGATGTTGTTGGGGATGATGGCGCGCCCGCGGGCGACCTCGTCACGGACGAACTCGGGGGTGATCTCGGCCGGGATGGACGCACCGAAGTTCTGTCCCGGGTGCTGGCGCAGCATCATCGCCGCCATCTTCGCGCCGGTGGGGCCGGCGGCCTGGAGCGAGGCCATGTACTGCTGGCGCTGCAGGTTCTCGCGGATGGCGATGTATTCCATCTCGGGCGTGATGATGCCGCGCCGGGCGTAGTGCATCTGGGTGACATTGCCACTGAGGTTGGCGCCCGCCTTGGCGCGGCGCGGCTTGCGGTGCAGGCCCGGAAAGCGCAGTTCGTCGAGCGCCTTGTCGGCGGCACGCTGGCGGCCGAACTCGGACGACAGGTCGGGCAGCACCTCGGTGTCGCCCCGTTCCTCGATCCACTGTTGGCGCAGCGCCGGCAGGCCGGAGCGGATGTCGATCCTGGCGGTCGGGTCGGTGTAGGGGCCGGAACAGTCGTAGACGAAGATCGGCGGGTTGGGCTCGGCGCCAAACGAGGCGGGCGTGTCGCTCTGGCTGATCTCGCGCATCGGCACGCGGATGTCCGGGCGCGAACCTTCGACGTAGATCTTGCGCGAGTTGGGCAGCGGGGCGATCGCGGCTTCATCCACGTGGGCCGTGGCGGCGATGAATTTTTCGTTGGCGTTCATGGGCTCTCCTTGGGGGGTTCTGTGTGGGTTCTCATCTGCGCCACAGCGCGTGGAAGTGATGCACCGGGCCGTGGCCGCTGCCGACCGCAAGTTCGTCGGCATGGGCGATTGCGCCGAGCAGCCACTGGCGCGCGTGGCGCACGGCGGCCTCGACCGGGCGGAACTGGCCTTCGGCCTGCGGCAGCAGCGCGGCAATGGCCGAACTGAGCGTGCAGCCGGTGCCGTGGGTATTCTTGGTGTCGATGCGCGGTGCCGGCAGTTCCACCATGCGGTCGCCGTCGAACAGCAGGTCGACCAGCTCGTTGCCGGGCAGATGGCCGCCCTTCAGCAGCACCCAGCGCTCGGAGGACAGCGGCAGCAGCTCGCGCAGTCGCTCAGCGGCGCGGTACATCTCCTTGACCGTGTCCGGCGCGCGCTGCTCGAGCAGCACGCCGGCCTCGGGCAGATTGGGCGTGATCAGGAAAGCCTGCGGAAACAGCGCCTCGCGCATCATCGAAATGGCGCTCTTCGCCAGCAGGCTGTCACCGCTCTTGGCGACCATCACCGGGTCGAGGACGACGTTGGCGGCCTGCCAGTGGGCGAGGCGCTCGGCCACGGTGGCGGTGACCTCGGCGCTGCCGAGCATGCCGATCTTGGTCGCGGCCAGATGCACATCCGCAAACAGGGTGTCGATCTGCAGGCGCAGGAAGTCGGTCGGCGGCACATGCACACCGGTAACGCCCTGGGTGTTCTGCGCGGTGAGCGCGGCGATCACGCCGCAACCATAGGCGCCCAGCGCCGAAAAGGCCTTGAGGTCGGCAAACACGCCGGCGCCGCCCGACGGGTCGACGCCCGCGATCGAGACGACGTTGGGAATGCGGGACGTGGCGCCTGAGGCGCTGGATGGGGTGGAGCGAGTACTCATGGATACGTTTCCCTACGCCGGTGCGAGCCGGATCAGGTTCAAAGGGTCTTTCTCAGCCCCCGGTTGGCGGGCACCCCTAACGAGATCGCCGCACGATACTGGATGCGTCTGCCTGTGGCAAGGTACTCAAGATCGGACCCGAATGGTCGTATAGCATCGTGATTGCCGATATCGCAGAACGCCCATGAAGCCCATCCGACTCCTGCTCGCCGCCTTGCTCCTCGCCCAGCCCCTGCAGGCCGCCTTCGCAGCCGACTGGCAGCTGGTGCTGAGCGACCGCGATCGCCGCGTCGAGATCGACCGCGACAGCATCCTGTCCTCGGATGCGGGCACCCGGGTCTCGTGGGGGCGGGTGGTGCTCACGACCGACGAGGCCCGCAGCTCAGGCTACGCGATGATCAAGGCACTCAACCGCTACGACTGCCGCAACAACACGTTTGCGACGATCAAGCGCGTGTATGTCGATGCCTTCGACAACATCGTCCGCGAGGAGTCGGTCGAGGGCGAGGCGCTGACCGTCGCGCGCAGCGCGGTCGATGAGCGCATGTGGCGCGAGGTGTGCAAGCCCGCCACCGCGGCCGACCTGCAGCAACTGGCCAGCGAGGCCGCCCGCGTGGCGGCAGCGCCCGTGCGCGCCGCGAGCTCCGCAACCCCGCCGGCGGCACGGCTCGCCGCGCCGGCGGTCGCCGCCGCGCCAAGGTCGCCTGCCGCAGCACCGGCACCGACACCGGCACGGCCAGCACTCGCAGCGCCAGCGCCTGTACCAGTGCCTGCCGCGGAATCCGTGGCGGCGGCCGCCCCGGCGCCTGTGGTGCAGATCCCCGCCAAGTTCGCCGCCGGAACCATTCACACTGCGGACGTTTCGCAGGAGCCGCAGACCTCGATCCTGCCGCCCCTGCCGCGCATCGTTCCGCCAACGGCGGAGGTGGACAAACGCGCGGCGCAGCCGGTCGCCGCCCGCGTCCCGGCACCGGCTGCCCCGTCTGCGTCCGCAGCAGTGCCGGCGCGCGTCGCCCCGCCAATGCCGCCTGCGTCACCCAGGCCCGCTGCAGCGCCGGCGCGGCCGGTCCGAGGCGAGGCGCCGAACGCGGCGCCCGCCGCGCCCGCCGCCGCGCTCACGGCGGCCCCGCAGCCGACTGCGCCACGCCCGGCTGTCCAGGCCCAGGCCAGGCCTCAGGCCCAAGCGCGAACCGCGGCGCCGACCAACGAGCCGCGGGCGGCGCAGGCGACGCCGAGCGGCATCCGCATCACCCGCCTCGGCCAGGCCGTGCCGGGCTGGAGTTACGATGGCGATACCGGCCCCGAGCACTGGGGCAGGCTGCGCCCGGAGTGGCGCGTGTGCGCCGAGGGCAGCCGGCAGTCGCCGATCGACCTGCGCGACGGCATTGCGGTCGAGCTCGCGCCGGTCGTGTTCGACTACCGGCGCAGCGGCTTTCGCGTCCGCGACACCGGCAACACCTTGCAGGTGGAGGTGGGCGAGGGCATGGGCATCGAGGTGCGCGGCACGCGCTATGCGCTCGAGCGTTTCACCCTGCACCGGCCCTCGCAGGATCGCGTCGGTGGCATGGCGCATGACATGGCGCTCTATCTGGAGCACCGCAGCGAGGACGGCCGGGTGGCGATGCTGTCGCTGTTGCTCGAGGCAGGCGGCACGCGCAACGAGGTGCTGCAGACCGTGTTCAACAATTTGCCCCTCGATCGCGGGCGGGACTTCGCACCGCAGGCCGTGCTCGACCTCGCCGCCCTGGTTCCCGCCCAGCCAGGGCATTTTCTGTATATGGGCTCGCTGCCGACGCCGCCGTGCTCCGAGGAGGTGCTGTGGGTGGTCATGAAGCAGCCGCTGCCGATTGCCGACGAGCAGCTTGCGGTGTTCTCGCGCCTGTATCCGCGCAATGGCCGCCCCATCCAGCCCGTCAACGGTCGTCTACTGCTCGAGTCGCGCTGACGCCCCCGCCCGTCTCCGGCGCGAATCGCAGTGCAGCAACTGCGCTAGAATGGCGAAGTTTTGCCCTCATGGATCACGCTATTAATTAGCGTGTGCTAATATTTCGCCTGGAGTCCCAGATGAACTTCGAGAAAGCGCGCTTCAACATGGTCGAGCAGCAGATCCGCCCCTGGGAGGTGCTGGATCAAAACGTGCTCGACCTCCTGATGACGGTCAAGCGCGAGGAATTCGTGCCTGCCGCCCATCGCGAACTCGCTTTTGCCGATGTCGAGATCCCGCTCGGTCATGGTCAGGTCATGCTCAAGCCGGTCATCGAAGGCAAGGTGCTGCAGGCGCTGCGCATCGCCAAAGGCGACTCGGTGCTCGAGGTCGGCACGGGCTCGGGCTACTTCGCCGCGCTGCTGGCGGCGCGCAGCGAGTGGGTGCGGACGATCGAGATCGAGCCTCGCCTGGTCGAGCTCGCAAGTGCGAACCTGGCCCGCAACGGGGTCGACAACGTCGTCGTCGTCGAAGGCGACGGGCTCGCCGGTTGGGCCGAGCGCGCGCCTTACGACGCGATCGTGCTGTCGGGCGGGGTCCCCTTCGTGCCGCAGGCCCTGCTCGAGCAGCTCAAGGTGGGCGGGCGCCTGTTTGCCTTCGTCGGCCAGGCGCCGGTCATGAAGGCGCGCCTGATCACCTGCGAGGCGGAGGGCCGCTTCCGCACCGAGGACATTTTCGAGACCGTCGTGCCGATGCTGAGGACGACGGCGCGCAGCGAGCACTTTAGCTTCTGAGCACCATCATGCGCCAGATCAGCCCGACCCAGCTTGCCCAGCGACTGCAGGACCCACAGCAGCCCGCACCCTTGCTGCTCGACGTGCGCGAACCCTGGGAGTTCCAGATCTGTCACATCGACGGGTCGCTGCCGATGCCAATGGCGAGCGTGCCGGCGCGCGTCGCCGAGCTCGACCGCGATGGCGAGATCGTCGTCGTCTGCCACCATGGCGGGCGCAGTGCCCAGGTCTGCATGTTCCTCGAGCATCAGGGTTTCACCCGCGTGATCAACCTCGCCGGCGGGGTGGCGGGCTGGGCCGCGCAGGTCGATCCCCGAATGCCGCAGTACTGACATCAGCCGAGCAAACGAGCGGAGAATGGCATGAAGAAGGTGTTGGCAATGTGCATCGCAGGCCTGTTTTCAAGCGCCGCCGCTGCGGCCGACTTGATGCAGGTGTACCAGGATGCGCTCGCCAACGATGCCCGCTTCTCCGCCGCGCGCGCCCAGCTCGAGGCCGGCCAGGAGCGCGTGGTGCAGGGGCGTGCCGGACTGTTGCCACAGCTCGGGGTGTCGGCCAGCACGGCCTGGAACGAGGCCGACATCAAGTCCCGCGCGCCGCAGCCCGGCACCGCCAGTTCGAGCTTCAACAGCAATGGCTACGCCGTGCAGCTCACCCAGCCGCTGTTTCGCATGCAGAACTGGGTGCAGTTCAAGCAGGGCGAGCTGCAGACGGCGCTGGCCGAGACCCAGTTCGGCATCGAGCGCCAGGATCTCGTGCTGCGCGTGTCGGAAGCCTATTTCAACGTGCTCATCGCCCAGGATGCGCTTGCCGCCGTGAGCCAGTTGCGCACCGCAGCGGCCGAGCAGCGCGAGCTGGCCGCGACCAGCTTCGAGGTCGGCACGGTGACGATCACCGATGTGCACGAGGCGCAGTCGCGCTTCGATCTGGCCTCGGCGCAGGAGATCGCGGCGCAGAACCAGCTTGAGGTCGCGCGCCAGAGCCTGGCGCAGATCATCGGCAAGGAGCCCGACGCGCTTGCCGGACTGCGCGAAGGGGTCGAGCTGCAGCGTCCGCAGCCCGACAGCATTGCCGACTGGGTCGCCGCGGCCGAGTCGGGCAGCTTTGCCGTGCAGGCCCAGCAACTGACGCGCGAGATCGCCGCGCGCGAAGTCGAGCGCGCGCGCGCCGGCCACCTGCCGACTGTCGATGTGGTCGCCAGTCACGGCCTCAACAATCGGCCCCAGCCCACGACCGAGCGCTCAGAGGCCAGCACCATCGGCCTGCAGCTCAACCTGCCGCTGTATGCCGGCGGGCGCGTGTCCTCGGTGTCGCGCGAGGCGGCCGCCTTGCGCATGAAGGCCGATGCCGACCTCGAGGATGCGCGCCGCAGCGCGGCGCTCGCGGCCCGGCAGTCGTGGCTGGGCGTCACCAGCGGCATGGCGCAGGTGAAGGCGCTCGAGGCGGCGCGTGTCTCGTCCACGTCGGCGCTCGAGGCCAACCGGCTGGGCTACGAGGTGGGCGTGCGCATCAACATCGACGTGCTCAACGCCCAGACCCAGCTCGCCGAGACCTTGCAGCAGCTCTCGCGCGCCCGCTACGACACCCTCCTCGCCCAACTGCGCCTGCGCGCGGCCGCCGGCACGCTGGGCGAGGACGACGTGCGCGCCATCAACGCGCTGCTCGCGCCCTGAACTCGCCGTCGGCGGCCTCCAGCCCCTGCAGGATCTCCACCGTCCGCTGCGTCGCACCCTGATGCAGGGTGGCAAAGCCGCGACCGGCTGCCGCCATCGCCTCGCGGCGCGGTGCGTCGGCGAGCAGGGCGAGCGCGGCGGCCATGCCGGCGTCGGCATCGTCCGCGCGCAGGGCCGCGCCGCAACGCACTGCCTCTTCGGCGATCAGCTGGAAGTTGAAGGTGTGCGGCCCCACCACCACCGGCGTGCCGACCGCGCACGCCTCGATCAGGTTCTGCCCGCCCAGGGGTAGCCAACTGCCGCCGATCAGGGCCACATCGGCCGTGGCGTAATAGGCGAACATCTCCCCCATCGAGTCCCCCAGCAGCACGCGGGTGTCGGCGTCGACGGCGGCCTCCGCGCTGCGGCGCTGCAGCTTCAGCCCGGCGGCCGCCACCGCCGCGGCGACCTCGTCGAAGCGCTGCGGGTGGCGCGGCACCAGCAGCAGCACTACCTCGGCTGCGGCTTGGCGGGCGAAGGCTGCGACCAGCAAGGCCTCTTCGCCCTCGCGCGTGCTCGCCGCGAGCACGACCGGACGGGGGCCGATGCGCGCGCGCAGGGTGGCCGCCAGTTGCAGGGCCGCCTGCGGCGGCGCGATGTCGAACTTGATGTTGCCGGTGACGCTGACGCGGCGCGCCCCGAGCTGGCTCAGGCGGGCCGCATCGGCGGCGCTCTGCGCGCCGATCACGCTCAGCGCCCTCATCGTCAGCGCGGTGAGGGCCGGCAGGCGCGCGTAGCGGCGGGCCGAACGCTCGGACAGGCGGGCGTTGGCCAGCATCACCGGGATGCGTCGGCGGCGACAGGCGGCGAGCAGGTTGGGCCACAGCTCGGTCTCCATGACGACGCCGAAGCGGGGGCGGAAATGACGCAGGAAGGCGTGGGTGAAGCAGCCGATGTCGTAGGGCAGGTAGGCGCGCAGCACGCGCGCGTCGTTGCCGAACAGCGCGCGCGAGGTATCGCGGCCGGTGGGCGTCATGTGGGTGAGCAGCACGCTGTGCTCGGGCCAGCGTTCGAGCAGCGCCCGCACCAGCGGCTCGGCGGCGCGGGTCTCGCCGACCGACACCGCATGGACCCAGATCACCGCCCCCGGCGCGCGCACCCGGTAGTGGCCGAAACGCTCGCCGAGGTGGCGCACATAGCCGGGCTGGCGCCGCCCTCGCCACAGCAGTCGCAACAGCACCAAGGGCAGGGCGAGCAACCAGAGCAGGGTGTAGGGCAGGCGGGTCAGCATCGAGTCGGGGCGGCAGGCGACCGCGCAAGTATAAGCATGGATGCGGCGCGCAAGACGTCTGTCACACGCCTGCCCCGGCCTGCGTGCGATAATTCCGCCCGATTACTTCCCTTGGTCAAACGCTCCCCATGAAGATCCTCGTCACCGGTGCCGCTGGTTTCATCGGCATGCACACCTCGGAACGCCTGCTCGCCCGTGGCGACCAGGTGGTCGGGCTGGACAACCTCAACGACTACTACGATCCGACGCTCAAGGAGGCGCGGCTGGCGCGCCTCACGCCCCATGCCGGGTTCCGCTTCGTCAGGATGGATGTCGCCGATCGTGCGGGCATGGAGCGCCTGTTCGCCGAAGAGGGCTTCGACCGCGTGATCCACCTCGCGGCCCAGGCCGGCGTGCGTTATTCGCTGCAGAACCCCCACGCCTACATCGACAGCAACCTCGTCGGCTTCATGAACATCCTCGAGGGCTGCCGCCATTCGCAGGTCCAGCACCTGGTGTATGCGTCGAGCTCCAGCGTCTACGGCGGCAACACCAGAATGCCCTTCGCCGAGCGCGACAGCGTGGATCATCCGGTCAGCATCTACGCCGCCACCAAGAAGGCCAACGAGCTGATGGCCCACACCTACAGCCACCTCTACGGCTTGCCCACCACCGGCCTGCGCTTCTTCACCGTGTATGGGCCCTGGGGACGGCCGGACATGGCCTTGTTCCTGTTCACCAAGGCCATCCTCGAGGGGCGGCCGATCGATGTCTTCAATCACGGTCGCATGAAGCGCGACTTCACCTACGTCGATGACATCGTCGAGGGGGTCATCCGCACGCTCGACCGCGTCGCCGCTGCCGATCCCGGCTTCGACGCCGACCAGCCCGACCCGGGAACCAGCAATGCCCCCTACCGCGTGTTCAACATCGGCAACCACGATCCGGTCGAGCTGATGGATTTTGTCGCCGCGATCGAGGACACGCTTGGCGTCAGCGCGCAGAAGAACTTCCTGCCGTTGCAGGACGGGGATGTGCCGGCAACCTATGCCGATACTGCGGCGCTCAACGCGTGGACCGGCTTTGCCCCGGCGACCAGCGTCAAGGAGGGGGTGGGGCGCTTCGTCGCCTGGTATCGCGACTACTACCGGGTCTAGCGCAGCGGCGCCCGGCTGACGATGGCAACCTACGCAATCGGCGACATCCAGGGCTGTTATGCACCGCTCGCGCGCATGCTCGACAAGCTTGCGTTCGACCCCGCGGCAGACCGGCTGTGGATCGTCGGCGACCTCGTCAACCGCGGGCCCGAATCGCTGCGGGTGCTGCGCGCCCTGCGCGATCTGGGCAAGGCGGCCACCATCGTGCTGGGCAATCACGATCTCTACCTGCTGATGGTGGCGGCCGGTCTCAAGCATCGCGACAGCGACGACACCTTGTTCCAGGTACTCGAGGCGCCCGACCGGGAAGAGCTGATCGACTGGTTGTGCTGCCTGCCGCTGATCGTCGTCGAGGGTGAGCACGTGCTGGTGCACGCCGGACTGCTGCCGCGGTGGACCGTGACCCGGGCACAGGCGCTGGGCGCCGAGGTCAGCGCTGCGCTGTCGGGGCCGCGTGCGCGCGAGTTCCTGCTCAACATGGGCGGCAACCGGCCCGAGCGCTGGTCGGACGGCCTGAAGGGCTGGGACCGGCTGCGGGTGATCGTCAACGCGCTCACCCGGTTGCGCTTCTGCACCGCCGATGGGCGCATGGACCTGCGCGCCAAGGGCGCGCCGCACAAGGCGCCGCCGGGCATGATGCCGTGGTTCAGGGTGCCGGACCGCTTCAGTCGCACCCACACGATCGTCTGTGGGCACTGGTCGGCGCTGGGCTTTTACCGCGAGCAGGGCCTGATCGCGCTCGACTCGGGCTGCGTCTGGGGGGGCAAGCTCACTGCGCTGCGGATCGAGGACGATGCGGTGTTTCAGGTACCGGGCTGAGGCGACGCGGCGCCGGGCTCGGCGATCACGGCGGCGATCTGCGCATGCGCATGCGCGGCGAGCGTGCGCCGATCCACTCCGTCGCAGGTGGGAATCGGTGCCGCCACGCTGACGCGGGCGATCGTGCGGCGGCTGGCGACGATGTTGACCACGCACGCGCCGAGGCTGAGCTCGCCGTCGTAGGCCGGGGCGCGGCTGAAGCGATCGTCCGCCGTGCGGTACTGCAGGGCGAGCGGCTGCAGCGGGTGGCCGCAGGCGATCGCCGGTTGCAGCAGGGCCGCGTGAAAGTGCAGCAGGTGGCTGCCGTCGGTGGTCGTGCCTTCCGGAAAGATCGCCACGTTGCAGCCGGCGTTGAGCAGGGCGGCAGTTTCCGCATTGATGATGCGCGCATGGCCGCGACTGCCGCGGCGCAGGAAGATGGTGTCGTTGCGCGCCGCCAGCCAGCCGATGAGTGGCCAGGTGCGCACCTCGGCCTTGGACACGAAGGCCGACGGCGCGAGTGCGTTGATGACGAAGATGTCGACCCAGGAGATGTGGTTGGCGACGAGCATGCAGCCGGGCGTGACGGGCTCGCCGCGCGCCTCGAGCTCGATGCCGAGCACGCGCAGCAGCCCCGCCGACCAGTGGCGCCGCAGGGCCTGGTGGGTGGGGCGACTGCACAGGGGATAGACGAAGGCGACCGTCAACAGGCCCTGTGCGAGGTGCAGCGCCAGCCGGCCATAGCGCCAGGCGCGCAGCAGGCGCGGCGTCCGCTGGCTGGCGGCCGAGCCTGCGGCCGGTGCCGCTTGCGGAGGCGTCACGTCAGCGATGGCGGCCTTGTGCTCGGCGGCGTTCATCGTGCTCGGTTCCGTGTCGCGGTGGCGGGCTTTCTCGTTCAGTCCTTGCGTCCCAGGAAGTGCTTGGCGTAGCGCTCGTCGACCTTGCCCATCGGCAACAGGATCGGCAGGTCGGCGGTGTTGAAGTCGGGATCCCAGGCCGGCGCGCCACAGATCCAGGCGCCGGCGCGCAGGTAGCCCTTGATCAGCGGCGGCGGCTCGACGGCGAGGTCCTTGCGCAGGCTCTCGAGTGGCAGCGGGGCACGCGGAAAGACATGGTAGTCGAGCGGTGCCAGGTATTGATCGCGCAGCCGATTATACAGGCTGGCTGCGGCGTGGCCGCCGTCGCCCATGCTCACCGAGGCGCAGCCGATCAGGTAGTCGTAGCCGTTCTCTTGCATGTAGCGCGCCAGCCCCGACCACAGCAGGGTGATCACCGCACCGCTGCGATACTCGGCGTCGATGCACGAGCGGCCGATTTCCACCAGCCGGCTGCGCAGGTGCTGCAGCCGGGTGAGGTCGAATTCGTTCTCCGAGTAATAGCCGCCGACCTTGCGCGCGGCCGACGGCGACAGGATGCGATAGGTGCCGACGATACGGCCGGCGTCCTCGTCGCGCACGATCAGGTGCTCGCAGAAGGGGTCGTAGATGTCGCGGTCGACCCCTGGCGTACGGGTCGGCAGGCGTGCGCCCATTTCCTCGGCGAACACGCGGTAGCGCAGCTTCTGCGCCGCGAGGATCTCGGTCTCGCAGGTGGCGAGCCCCACGTGCAGGTTGCGCGACTTGCGTGCGGCGCCTTCCGGGCGTGGCTGGACGTGCTGGAGCATGGCGGTCTTCCGTGCTGTTCGTTTGGCGCCATTCTCGAAAGCGCGCGTTGCGATGCAGTGACGCGCTCATTACGATGTGGTGACACGCACAACGGAAAGGAGCCTGGAAGCATGGAAAACTGTGTGTTCTGCCGCATCGTCAAGGGTGAGCTGCCGGCGTCGAAGGTCTTCGAGGACGAGCACACCCTCGCCATCATGGACATCCAGTCGGTCAACCCGGGCCATATGCTGGTGCTGCTCAAGCCGCACCGTGCCAATGTCTATGAGCTCGACGACAGCCTCGCCGGCGCCGCCTTTCGCACCGCGGCACGCATGGCGCGCGCGGCCAAGCAGGCCTTTGGCTGCGAGGGGGTGACACTGCTCCAGGCCAACGAGAAAGCCGGCGCGCAGACCGTGTTCCATTTCCACATCCATGTGCTGCCCCGCTGGGAGGGCGATGGCATGGAGCTCGCATGGCCGGTGAAGAATCCGCCACGCGAGGCGCTCGAGGCCATGGCGGAGAAGCTGCGCGCCGCCCTGGCGGTGGGCTGAAGCCAGGCCCGCGCAAGCGGGCAACATGGGGGGCGGCGGATTTTGGGATAATGGTGCTTTCCTTCGCCACGCCTGCCAATGTCCATCCTCGTCTGCGGATCAGTCGCCTACGACTCGATCATGGTCTTTCCCGACCGCTTCAAGAATCACATCCTGCCCGAGCAGATCCACATCCTGAACGTCTCCTTCCTGGTGCCCGACATGCGCCGGGAGTTCGGCGGTTGCGCGGGCAACATCGCCTACAGCCTCAAGCTGCTCGGCAGCGACCCGCTGATCATGGCGACGGTGGGTGAGGATGCCGGGCCCTACCGCGCCCGCCTGCAGGCGCTCGGCATGCGCCAGGACCACCTGCGTGAGGTGGCGGGCAGCTTTACCGCCCAGGCCTTCATTACCACCGACCTCGACGACAACCAGATCACCGCCTTCCATCCGGGAGCGATGTTCCACGCCCACCTCAACGACGTGCGCGAGGCGCGCGGCGTGAGGCTGGGCATCGTGTCGCCGGACGGTGCGGACGGCATGCTGCGCCACGCGGCCGGCTTTGCCGAGGTGGGCGTGCCCTTCGTCTTCGATCCCGGCCAGGCGCTGCCGATCCTCGGTAGCGAAGCGTTACTGAATTGTCTGCAACAGGCGCGCTACTGTACGGTCAATGACTACGAGGCCCGCCTGATGTGCGACAAGACCGGGCGCAGCGAGGCTGAACTCGCGCGCGAGGTCGAGGCGCTGGTCGTGACGCTGGGCGCGGAGGGTTCGCGCGTTCATTGGCACGGCGAGGTGTTCTCCGTGCCGGCGGTCAAAGCCGACGCGATCGTCGATCCGACCGGTTGCGGCGATGCCTACCGGGCGGGCCTGCTGCACGGGCTGGTCAACGATTGGCCGTTGTTGAAGAGCGTGCGCCTGGCTTCGGTGATGGGCGCGATCAAGATCGCGCATCGCGGTGGGCAGAACCACCAGCCGACGCGGGCGGACATTGCATCCCGCTTTGCGGCGGAGTTCGGGGAGGAACTTGGGTGAATCACAAGGGAATGAAGTTGCGCGCGGCCGTCGGTGCGATCGTTGCCGTGCTGGTGCTTGGCGGCTGTGCGCAAGGCCTGGGCGGTGGCACGTATTCGCGCACCGAGGCGCGCAGGGCGATGACCGTGCAGTTCGGCACCATCGAGTCGGTGCGCGCGGTGCAGCTCGAGGGCACCAAGACACCGATCGGAACCGTTGCCGGGGCGGCGGTCGGCGGCATTGCCGGCAGCACCATCGGCGGTGGGCGCGGCCAGGCGGTCGCCACCGTGCTCGGGGCGGTTGCAGGTGGCGTGGCAGGCTCGGCGGTCGAGGAGGGCGCGACCCGCACGCCGGGTGTCGAGGTGACGGTGCGCCTGGACAACGGTCAGTTCCTCGCCGTGGTGCAGGGCGATGAGGGCGAGCGTTTCCGCCCGGGCGAGCGCGTGCGGGTGTTGCGCGATGGCGGCACCACGCGCGTCACGCGCTGAGCGGACGCGTCGCGGCGCGCGGCTTGCAACGCGCGCGCCGGGTTCAAGGGTAAAAGAGGTAGATGCGGTAGCCGGTCGGCGCGATCCCCGGTGCCTCGAAGGGGATGCGCACGCCGACCGCACTGCGGGCTGAAAAAGCCTCGGCGGATTGGGTGTCTGGCAGCCAGTCGGCCGGTGCCAGCACGCGACGGGAGATCGGCTTGTCGCCGGCATCGGTCAGCGTCAGTTCGAGGTGCGGCCAGTGCTGCGGGTAGTCGGCGCGGTTGTTGAGCGTTGCCTGCAGCAGGTAGTGACCGGGTCGGCCCGGTTCGGATTGCAGTTCCGATGCGTCGATGGCAATGCGGTCCGCATCGCGCGCATAGGGCACCGTGCAGCCGATCGGCGTGCAGGCGGCGACGAGCAGGGGCCGCAAGCCGGGCAACTCGCGTGCGATTTCCATTCGATACAGATAGCCGAGCTGGGTGCCCAGCAGGCCGAGCATCAGCACCAGGACCAGGCTCGCAAGTGCGCGTACAGCCGGGTGGGCGGCCTGCTTCGGGCGGCCATAGGCGGCGTCGAGGCGGGCGATGTCCGGTGCAGGCTCCGGTGCAGGCTCCGGTGCAGCTTGCGCCGCCGGTTGCGCGGGGGGCTCCGTCTCAGGCGCGGACTCGCGTGCTGCCACGGCCGAGGGCTCCGCTGGCACGGCAGCGGCCGCGCGGCGGCCGCTGCGCAGCACATCGGGCATCACCTGCGGGATGAAGGCGGCTTGTGCGTGTGCCGCTGACCCTTCGGCGTCGTACGACAGGTTGTAGTCGGTCAGTCCAGTGCGTTCGAAGGGCACGGGCGACGCGGGCACCTCACGGCGTTCGGGCTCCTCCGCGCGCTCGGCCCATGCTGCCCCCTTGGCCGACTCGGCAGGCCGGGGTTCGTCGGGCGGCGTAAAGTCCGGAATCTCGAAATCCAGGGCCGCACCGGCCGAAGGCGGGGTCTGCGGCTTTTCCGCGAGCACGAAGAAGTCCGCCGCCTGTGTGCGCCGGGTGGCGCGTTCCAGGGTGGGCGGCGGCGACTCGCTGTGGTCCGGGCGGGCCACGCCTGCCGCGGACGCAGTAGCGGGCGGCGCCTCGACCGGCCTGTCGATGGCGTGCTCGAGCGCGTTGAAGGGGTGGAAGCAGTGCCCGCAGCGCACCTCGCCACGCCTGGCGTGCAGCTGCTCCGGCCGCAGCCGGAACACCGTCTGGCAGGCGGGGCAGCGCGTGAGCATCATGGCCTGGGGCGCTGTCCTTCGAGCCGTATCCAGCCGTCCAGGCTGGCGCCGACGTGCAGCGTGACAAGGGGGGCCCAGGCCTCGATGACCTGCTCGGCCTGGGTGTCGAGCACACCCGACAAGGCCACCCGGCCGCCAGCGGCGATGCGGGCGGCGATCGCCGGCGCGAGCACGCACAGCGGATTGGTGAGGATGTTGGCGACGACGAGGTCGAAGGTCTCACCCACCGGGATGCCCGAGTGCTGCAGGCGCAGGTCCACGGCATTGCGTCCGGCATTGTCACGCGCTGCCTCGACCGCCTTCTCGTCGATGTCGATGCCCAGCACGTTGCCGGCACCGAGCTTGGCCGCGGCGATGCCAAGGATACCGGAGCCGCAGCCGTAATCGAGCACGCTGCAGCCGGGCGTGACCACGTCGCACAACCATTGCAGGCACAGCCGGGTGGTGGGGTGCGAGCCGGTGCCGAAGGCCATGCCGGGATCGAGTTCGATGTTGATCGCATCGGCGTCGGGCGCTTCGTGCCAGGACGGCACGATCCACAGCCGGTCGGTGATGCGGATGGGGTCGAACTGGCTCTGCGTGAGCTGCACCCAGTTCTGCTCGGCCACCTCTTCCGAGGTGAACGGCGGCACGGCATCGAAGCCGGCCGCCCGTGACGCCTCGGCCAGCATCGCAGCGAGGGTCTCGCCGGCGCTGCCAGCATCGAACAGCGCGATCACGCGGCTGTGGTCCCACAAGCCGGTGGGCAGGTGTCCGGGCTCGCCGAACTGCGGTTTCTCCGCCTCGGTGCCGGCGTCCGCGTCCTCGATCGAGACCGACAGCGCGCCGGCCTCCATCAGGGCGTCGGAGAGGGCCTCGGCCTTGTCGGCCTCGGCCTGCAGGGTGACGGAGATCCACATTCTCGCGTCAGTCCTTCACTTCGTTGCGATCGGCGAGCTTGTGCTCCAGGTAGTGGATGCTGGTGCCGCCTTCGTTGAAGCGCGGGTCGAGCATCAACGTCTGGTGCAGCGGGATGTTGGTCTTGATGCCCTCGACCATCATCTCGGACAGGGCGATGCGCATGCGGCGGATCGCCTGGTCGCGGGTGTCGCCGTAGGCGATCAGCTTGCCGATCATCGAGTCGTAGTGCGGCGGCACCGTGTAGCCGTTGTAGACGTGCGAGTCGACGCGGATGCCGGGGCCGCCGGGCGTGTGCCAGTTGCTGATGCGTCCCGGTGAAGGGGTGAACTTGAACGGATCCTCGGCATTGATGCGGCACTCGATGGCATGGCCGCGGAACTCGACGTCACGCTGGCGGAACCACAGCTTCTCGCCCGCCGCCACCCGGATCTGCGCCTGCACCAGATCGACCCCGGTGATGAACTCGGTGACCGGGTGCTCGACCTGCAGCCGGGTGTTCATCTCGATGAAGTAGAACTCGTCGTTCTCGAACAGGAATTCGAAGGTGCCGGCGCCACGGTAACCGATCTTGCGGCAGGCCTCGGCGCAGCGCTCGCCCACCTTGGCGATCAACTTGCGATCGATGCCGGGCGCGGGCGCCTCCTCGATCACCTTCTGGTGACGACGTTGCATCGAGCAGTCGCGCTCGCCCAGATAGACCGCGTTGCCATGCTGGTCGGCCAGCACCTGGATCTCGACGTGGCGCGGGTTCTCGAGGAACTTCTCCATGTACACCACCGGGTTGCCGAAGGCCGCCTGGGCCTCGGCGCGGGTGGTGGTCACGGCGTTTAGCAGGGCCGCCTCGGTGTGCACCACACGCATGCCGCGCCCGCCGCCGCCGCCCGCCGCCTTGATGATCACCGGATAGCCGACGGCGCGGGCGATCTTGACGATCTCCTTGGGGTCGTCGGGCAGGGCGCCGTCCGAGCCCGGCACGCAGGGCACGCCGGCGGCCTTCATCGCGTCCTTCGCCGAGACCTTGTCGCCCATCAGGCGGATGGTGTCCGGGCGCGGTCCGATGAAGACGAAGCCGGATTGTTCGACGCGCTCGCCGAAGTCAGCGTTTTCGGACAGGAAGCCGTAGCCGGGGTGGATGGCCTCGGCGTCGGTCACCTCGGCCGCCGAGATGATGGCCGGCACGTTCAGATAACTCAGGCTGGATGAGGCCGGGCCGATGCAGACCGATTCGTCGGCGAGGCGCACGTACTTGGCCTCGGTGTCGGCCTCGGAGTGCACCGCGACGGTCTTGATGCCCAGCTCGCGGCAGGCGCGCAGGATCCGCAGCGCGATCTCGCCGCGGTTCGCGATCAGGATCTTCTCGAACATGGCGCGCTCAGCCGATGACGAACAGGGGTTGGCCGTACTCGACCGGCTCGCCGTTCTCGACCAGGATGGCCTTGATCACCCCGCTCGCGTCGGCCTCGATCTCGTTCATCAGCTTCATCGCCTCGATGATGCACAGGCGCTCGCCTTCGTTGATGCTCTGGCCGACCTCCACCAGGGGTTTGGCGCCTGGTGCGCTGGCCCGGTAGAAGGTACCGACCATCGGCGACTTGACGATGTGACCTTCGGGCAGCGCATTGGCGGCCGGGGTTGCTGCTGGGGTGCCGGCGGCGGGGGGGGCGGCAGGGGCAGGCGGAGCACTGGCGGGAACTTGCGCATAGTAGGTCGCAGGAGTCGGGTTCGCGTGCTTGGCGATGCGGACCTTCTCTTCGCCCTCGGTGACCTCCAGTTCGGAAATGCCCGATTCCTGGACGAGGTCGATGAGTTTCTTCAGCTTGCGCAGATCCATGGTTTTCTCCGGACAGGGCCGCAGCGCTCGGACAGGCTGCGGTCGGATGTTGAGTGATTTTTTTGCGGTGTGAAGACGACGACCCGTCGCTCGATGGCTGGCGCTGCCATTGCAGCGTGCCCGCCTTCGCGCCCATTCAGGCGCGTCGTCGTCGTGCGAGCGGGGGCTCGAGCCGCCCGTCAGCGCTCGCGTGCCCTGCGTCGACACCGCCGCAAGCGCGCGAAACCCAGGCTTCAGATGGCGTTTCGCGGCCTCGGGCGAGGTGTTGTGGCAGGCTTGTTGCGTGCTTCATGACGGCAAGTTTGCCGCAATTGCTTGCAAGTTGTCCACTTTTGGCTCGCTGGCTGCGGGTACGCGGGGGCGCTCAGGAGGGCAGCAGTGCGCGGATTTTGCGCTCGAGTTCCTCACGGTGCAAGGTTCCGAGCTTGAGGTGGCGAATCGTGCCGTCGCGATCGAGAATGACTGTAAAAGGCAGGGCGCGGGCCGTGTTGCCGAAGCCGGCGGCGAGTTCCAGCACCGGCGTGCCGGCGATCAGCAAGGGGTAGGGCACCTGGAATTCGGCATCGAACTCGCGCACCTTGTCCGCCGAGTCCACGCTGATGCCGACGAACTGCACCGGCTCGTTGGCCATTGCCTGGCTGACCGCGGAGAAGTCGGGGATCTCCTTGCGGCAGGGCGGGCACCAGGTGGCCCAGAAGTTGGCAACGATGATCTTGCCTTGCCACTGCGCCAGGGCCTGCTCCTCACCGTCGGTGTCGGGCAGGCGCAGCGCGAGCAGGGCGTCGATCGTCTCGCGCGAGACCGCTTGCAGGCCGGCGGGCACGCCGGGTTCGGCGTCGCGATTGCTCAGGTAGCCGGCGGTGGCCGCGCCGATCGCCACCACGGCGAACAGTGCGAGCTGGAGGCTGCGCTTCATCGTTGGGGGCTCCCTTCGTGGGTCGGGTCGTCTGCGGCGAGCAGGGCCTCGACCTGGGCGAGGCGGGCGCGCTCCTGCCCGCGGCGGATGGTGCGTTCTGCGCTCGAGGGGTATACCGACACCTTCACCGGCACCTCGTCCCAGTCGAAGCTGAGGACGGCCTCGGCTGCATGCGGGGCTGGCCGGCGGGGCTCACGGTGCTCGTAGGGAAAGTCCTGGTTGAGGAAGAAGATTTCGACGTCCTTGGTGCTTTCGGGAAAGATCTCGATCTCGAGCTCGGAATAGCGGCCGGCCGTGCCGTCGAGCGCGCCGCCGGTGAGATAAGGGCGAAAATCCGCCAGCAGGCGCATCACCTCGACCGCTGCGCCACGCATCTCGCGCAGCCGCTCGGGCTGCTCCTCGTCCTGGTAGAGCGCCTGCCAGGCGCGCAGTTCGGCCTCGATCTCGTTGTTGGTGGGCAGGGCGTCGGCGTCGGTGGCGCCGAGCTGCCTGGCCGCCTTGCGCTTGGCGAAGCCGAAGTCGCTGACGCCGTCCTCGGCCATCATGCGGGCGGCAAGCGCGGCGATTTCGCGTCTCAGACTGCCGCTGCGGGAAACATGGGCATGTGAGGGCATGATGGGGCTCGGGTAGAATGCGCGCCCATTGTACACGGGCCGGTTTCATCCGGATGACGGCCTCTCGGAGCTCAGCGCCTCATGCACATCCACATCCTCGGTATCTGCGGAACCTTCATGGGCGGCGTCGCCCTGCTGGCGCGCGCGGCCGGCCACACCGTCAGCGGCTGCGATGCCAACGTCTATCCGCCGATGAGCACCCAGCTCGAGGAGCAGGGCATCGGCCTGATCGAGGGCTACGACCCTGCTCAGCTCGAGCTCGAGCCCGACCTGTTCGTCATCGGTAATGCGGTGTCGCGTGGCAATCCGCTGCTCGAGGCCATTCTCGACCGTGGCCTGTCCTATGTGTCCGGGCCGCAGTGGCTGGCCGAGCACGTGCTGGCCGGGCGCTGGGTGCTGGCGGTCGCCGGTACCCACGGTAAGACCACAACCACCTCGCTGCTGGCCTGGATCCTGGAGGACGCCGGCCTCAATCCCGGCTTCCTGGTCGGTGGCGTGCCGCAGAACTTCGGTGTGTCGGCGCGGCTCACCGAGTCGCCGTTCTTCGTCATCGAGGCCGACGAATACGACACCGCCTTCTGCGACAAGCGCTCCAAATTCGTGCATTACCGTCCGCGCACGGCGATCCTCAACAACCTCGAGTTCGACCACGCCGACATCTTTGCCGACCTTGCCGCGATCGAGACCCAGTTCCATCACCTGGTGCGCACCATCCCGGCCAGCGGACGCATCGTTGCCAATGCGCACGAGGACAGCCTCAGGCGCGTGATCGCGCGCGGCTGCTGGTCGGAGCTCGAGTGGTTCAATGACGGCACACAGTGGTCGGCGGGGGCCGGCGTGAGCGACGCCGAGGCGGTGTTCCGTCTTGGCGGGGTCGAGCTCGGTCGGGTCGAGATGGCGCTCGCGGGCAGTCACAATCGCGACAACGCCCTCGCCGCGATTGCCGCCGCGCGCCACGTCGGCGTCACGCCGGCGCAGGCGATCGCCAGCCTGGCGCGCTTTGCCGGCATCAAGCGCCGCCTCGAGCTGCGCGGCACGGTGGGCGGCGTGCGGGTGTATGACGACTTCGCCCATCATCCGACTGCGATCGCGCTCACCGTCGACGGGCTGCGCCGGCGCGAGCCCGCAGGGCGCATCCTCGCCGTGCTCGAGCCGCGCTCCAACACCATGAAGCTGGGCGTCATGAAGGCGCAGCTGCCGGCCAGCCTGGCGGGGGCCGATGCCGTTTTCTGCTACCGTCAGGGTCTGGGCTGGGACACGGCCGAGGCGCTCGCGCCGCTCGGCGCGCGCGCGCACAGCTACGATGCACTTGAAGAACTGGTGGCCGATGTGGCGGCGCAGGCGCAGGCCGGTGATCACATCCTGGTCATGAGCAATGGCGGCTTCGGCGGCGTCCACCAGAAACTGCTCGACGCCCTCGCCGCGCGCTGACGGCATCGTTCGCGGCGCGGCCCCGTACGCCGTGCGTCGGCCGGCCCGCCGCCGGCATCGTTGCGCCGCAGGCCGTTCATGAGGGACTCAACGCCGTGCGCCGGTCGGGTTGTCGAGGCGGCGTGCCTCCTCGTCGCTGATGTACTCGAACACGCGCACCACCTTGCGCACGCCCTGGCTGGTGCGCGCGACTTCGGCCGCGGCATCGGCCTCGGCGCGGGTGACGATGCCGAGCAGGAAGACGGCATTGGCCTCGGTCACGACCTTGATGTGGTGGGCCGAGAAGCGCTGCGCATCGACGAAGCGCGCCTTGACGTTGGACGTGATGAGTGCATCGTTGGCGCGCGCGCTGAGCGTCGAGCTAGGGCCGATCACGACCTCGTTGATGACGCCGCGCACATGTTCGACACCCGCCACGATGCCGTCGAGCTCGGCGCGCACGGTCTCGTTGGGCGCCTCGCCGGTGAGCAGCACGTTGCGGTTGTAGGAGGTGACGTTGACATGGACGGTGTTGCCATAGCGCTGGCGGATGCGGCTGGACACCTTCCATTCGATGCTCTCGTCCTCGACGTAGGTGCCGCTGGTGCGGCGGTCGGAGACCATCGCCGCGCCGGCGCCGACGCCGGTGGCTACGACCGGGAAGCAGCCCTGCAGCAGCGGCAGCGCGCCCGCGGCGGCAAGGCCTAGCAGCAGCGCACGGCGGCGTCCGTCGGTGGCAGGGCGTTCGACTTGCAGGGGGCGGGCGGGGGGCAGCGTGTTCATCAGTCTTCCACTCCTAATAACAGACAGTCGATGCCGTCGCAGAGGCAATGCAGCACGAGCAGGTGCAGCTCCTGGATGCGTGCCTTGCGTTCGGCTGGGGTACAGATGTGAATGTCGTCCGGGCCGAGGCAGTCGGCGATCCGCCCGCCGTCGGCGCCGGTGAGGGCAATCACCCGCATGTCGCGCTCGTGCGCGGCGCGGATCGCCCCCTCGATGCGCGCCGAGTCCGCGCTGGCCGACAGGGTCAGGAGGATGTCGCCGGGGTGGCCGAAGGCCTCGATCTGGCGCGCGAACAGGCTCGCCGTGTCGGGGTCGCCGGCCAGCGGCGCAAGGGTGGACGTGTCGGCGCTGAGCGCCAGCGCGGCGAGCGACGGGCGCTCGAACTCGAAGCCATTCACCAGCTGGGCGGCGAAGCGCCGCGCGTCACCGGCCGAGCCGCTGCCGCCGCACACGAGCACCTTGCCGCTCTCGAGCAGGCTGGCGGTGATGACTTCGACGGCACCGGCGATAGGCGCGGCGAGCATTTCGAGCGCCTCGAGCGAGGTGCGCATGTTGTCTTCGAACTGCCGCGAGATGCGGTCGATCAGATTCATGCTGCGTTGGTCGTCTGCAGGGCGTGAAAGTCTAGCATGCAGTGTCAGCCGGCATCGAAGGCGCCGGGTAACCAGGTGATGCGGGCCGGGTCGAGGGCGTCGAGCAGCACGGCGTCGAAGCGGCAGGGCGCGCTCTGAAAACGCCTCCCCGCCCCGCCCAGCCACCACTGCGCGGCGATCAGCACGCGTCGGCGCTTGGCCGCGGTGATGCTCTCGGCGGCGCCGCCGAAGCGCGTGTTCGTCCGCAGGCGCACCTCGACGAAGACGACATGGCGGCGGTCGAGGCAGATCAGGTCCACCTCGCCGCCGCGGCAGCGGACGTTGCGCGCCAGCACGCGCAGCCCGCGGGCGGCGAGATGGTCGGCGGCGAGCGCCTCAGCCGCCGCGCCGCGCGCTTGCGCCGCCGTCCGGCGGGCGTCGATACTGTGCGCCCCCGCGCGCTCGAACTCACCCATGACTGTCTCCGCCCCCCTGCCTGATCGACCGCTTTCAAGTACGCCGTCATTGTATGTGGTGGCGACGCCGCTCGGTAACCTGCATGACATCACGCTGCGCGCGCTGGCGGTGCTGGGCGCGGTCGATGTGGTGGCGGCCGAGGACACGCGCCACAGCCAGCGCCTGCTCGATGCCTTCGGGCTCAGGGTGCGCATGCAGGCGGTGCATCAGCACAACGAGCAGGCGGCCGCAGCCCGGCTGATCGAACTCCTCGCCGCCGGCCGCCAGGTGGCGCTCATCACCGATGCAGGCACGCCGGCGGTGTCCGACCCGGGCGCAAGGCTGGTTGCGCGCGTGCGCGCGGCCGGCCATCCGGTGGTGCCGCTGCCCGGGCCGTGCGCGGCGGTCGCGGCGCTGTCGGTGTCCGGTTTCGCCGAAGGCGGGTTTCGCTTTGTCGGCTTCCTGCCGGCCAAGGCCGGCGCGCGGGTCGCGGCGCTCGGTGAGCTGGCCGACGCGCACGAGGCGCTGGTGTTCTACGAGGCGCCACATCGCATCCTCGAGTGCGTGGCCGACATGGTGCAGGTCTTCGGCGGCGCGCGCGAGGTCCTGGTCGCGCGCGAGATGACCAAGCTGCACGAGCAGATCGTGCGCATGCCGCTGGCCGACGCCGCCGCCTGGTTTGCCGCCGACGCCAACCGGGTGCGCGGCGAGTTCGTGCTCGTGCTGGCGGGCGCGCCGGCGAGCGAGGGGCTGGCGGCCGAGGCCGAGCGCGTGCTCAGCCTGTTGCTCGAAGCCTTGCCGGTGAAGACCGCGGCACGACTGGCGGCCGACATCACCGGCGCGCCGCGCAAGGCCCTCTACGCACGCGCGCTCGAACTGCGCGCGCCGGACTGAGGCTGGCCCGCCTGCTGGCGACGGGGCCCCGCGCCCGTCGGCGGCGCGCACTGATCTGGCATGAGAGCGGCCGGCGCAAGCGGGATGCGCCTATAATCCCGGGGCTCTCACGAGGATCCGTTCCATGCATTCGATTACCCTTGTCCGCCCCGACGACTGGCATCTGCACGTGCGCGACGGCGCCGCGCTCGACGCCGTGGTGCCGCATACCGCTGTTCGCTTCGGCCGCGCCCTGATCATGCCCAATCTGAAGCCGCCGGTGACCACCACCGAGCAGGCCCTCGCCTACCGCGAACGCATTCTCGCCGCCGTACCGGGCTCGGGTTTCGAGCCGCTGATGACGCTCTACCTCACCGACAACCTGGCGGCCGACGAGATCGATCGTGCCGTGGCCAGCGGGCGCATCCCCGCCGCCAAGCTCTACCCGGCAGGGGCGACGACCAACTCCGACGCCGGCGTGACCGCGATCGAGCGCATCTACCCGGTGCTCGAGCGCATGGAAAAGCTCGGCATGGTGCTGTGCGTGCATGGCGAGGCCACCGGCCACGAGGTCGATGTCTTCGATCGCGAACGCGTCTTCATCGAGCGTACGCTGTCGCCATTGGTGCGTCGCTTCCCCGGCCTGAAGGTCGTGTTCGAACACATCACCACCGCCGAGGCGGCGCAGTTCGTGCGTGCGGCCGGTGCCAACGTCGGCGCCACGGTGACCGCCCACCATCTGCTGCTCAATCGCAACGCCATCTTTGCCGGTGGCATCCGCCCGCATCACTACTGCCTGCCGGTGCTCAAGCGCGAAACCCACCGCGAGGCCCTGGTCGCGGCGGTGACTTCGGGCAATCCGCGCTTCTTCCTCGGCACCGACTCGGCGCCGCATGCGCTCAGCACGAAGGAGAACGCCTGCGGCTGTGCGGGCTGCTACACCGCCCACGGCGGCATCGAGCTCTACGCCGAGGTCTTCGATGCAGCCGGCGCGCTCGACAGGCTGGAGGCTTTCGCCAGCCTCAATGGTCCCGCCTTCTACGGTCTGGCGCCCAACACCGACACCATCACTCTTGTGCGCGAGAGCTGGACCGTGCCGCTCAGCTACCCCTATCTCGGCAGCGATCCCGTCGTGCCCCTGCGTGCGGGCGAACAGATCGGCTGGAAGCTGGCGGGCGCGGGAGCGTGACCATGGCCAAGCGCAACATCGCCGCGCGTCGCCTGCTGGCAGCGGGCGCGCTGCTGCTGACCCTTGCCGGCTGCGAGAACAGCGCCACCTCCTACATGATCGAGGGCAGCCAGCACGCACTGATCCTGGTGCGCGAGCAGAAATTCCCCTGGGATGACGAGCTCAAGCAATCGATCATCGCCTCGCGCCTGCCCAGCTGCCAGAAACGCGTGCGCATCCATCCCGGCCCCACGGCGCTGGTCGAAATGCGCATCTACGCCGCCGGCGATCGCCTGTGGGCGCTGCATCAGGGCAACCGCTGGTACCTCGCCGGCACCGAGCAGTGCCTCGTCCAGGATTGGGACAACCCGGACGGCCAGCCGCCCGGTGCGCTGGTCGGCCGCTTCGTCCTCAAGGACGGCGCGCCCGCATTTGTCGCTGCGGCGGCTGCGAACTGATTCCTGCGCGTATAATCCGCCGCGGGAAGTTCGCCAGGCAGTCGCTGCGCACCTCGTCGTGCGTGGAGGAAAGTCCGGGCCCCGCAGAGCAGGATGCCGGCTAACGGCCGGGCGCCGTGAGGCGACGGAAAGTGCAACAGAGAGCAGACCGCCGATGGCTCGCGCGAGCGGGATCAGGTAAGGGTGAAACGGTGAGGTAAGAGCTCACCGCAGGACTGGCAACAGGACTGGCACGGCAAACCCCATCCGGGGCAAGGCCAAATAGGGGAGCATTGGCGTGGCTCGCGTCGCTCCCGGGTAGGCTGCTAGAGCGCCGTGGTAACACGGCCCCCAGAGGAATGACTGCCCGATGTCGCCGGCTCGCGCCGGTGGCGTTCGACAGAACCCGGCTTATCGGCGAACTTCCCCCACATCCGCCGCGTGGCAGCCCTTTGTGCGCCCGCGTCCGAATTTCCCACCTCATCGCCCCGTCCGGCGCGATCGCGACCACAAGTTGCGTTTCCGTCTCGCTCGACGGCGAATGTCGGTCTCGGACAGGCATTTCTTTACCCGTATATCCCACCTTCTCCCACATCCGCACGACGGAGGTCCCGGCTCGCGTCGAATCTCAGCATTGCATCGTATCGGCCTTGATTTTTCAGGATTTATTGGTGCTTCGTTACTGTGACATAAGTCATTGTGAAACAACGGGATTCCGGAGGCGCGACCTTGACCGGGTATGGCCTTTCCACTAAAGTGGGTTCAAGTGGAAAAAAGTGGGGGAAAGTGTCATTCCGATGCTTTCCCGACGCCGTCAGGGGGGACGATGTTCCAGGGGGCCGCAGCGCTCAATCTCGATGCCAAGGGTCGCCTTGCGATTCCCGCGCGGCATCGTGACGCCCTGGCCGTCGAGGACGGCCAGGTGGTGATGACTGCGCATCCCCACGGCTGTGTGCTGGTCTATCCGGTCCCGGCGTGGGTGCCGATTCGTGATCGAGTGCTGGGCCTGCCCGGGCTGGATGCCAAGACGGCCTTGCTCAAGCGCCTGCTGGTGGGCTTTGCCCAGGAGGAGGCGCTCGACGGCGCCGGTCGCGTGCTGGTGGCCCAGTCCCTGCGCAGGTTCGCCAAGCTCGACAAGCAGGTCTGGCTGGTCGGGCAGGGCAGTCACTTCGAGCTGTGGTCCGACGAAGGCTGGCAGCAACAGCAGCAGGCCATGTTCGAGATGGCCACCGCCGACCTGCCGGCCGGCTTTGAGAGCCTCACGCTGTGAGCACCGGGACCCATGTCAGCGTCCTGCTTGCGGAAGCGGTCGACGCCCTCGCCATCCATCCCGACGGCATCTACGTCGATGGCACCTTTGGTCGCGGCGGTCATAGCCGCGCCCTGCTCGCACGGCTGAGCGAGCAGGGGCGGCTGATCGCCTTCGACCGCGATCCGGCGGCGATCGACGCCGGCCGCGCGCTGGAGGATGCCCGCCTGACGCTGGTTCATGCCGCCTTCAGCGCCTTGGACGACGAGCTCGAGCGGCTTGGCGTCGAGGCCGTCGATGGCGTGCTGCTGGATATCGGGGTGTCCTCACCCCAGCTCGACGACGCCGCGCGCGGCATGAGCTTTCGCTTCGATGCGCCGCTCGACATGCGCATGGATACCAGCCACGGGCAGACCGTGGCCGAATGGCTGGCGGATGCCTCCGTCGGCGAAATCACGGAGGTCATCAGGGAATATGGAGAAGAACGGTTTGCTCATGCGATTGCAAAGGCGATTGCAGCTGCTCGGGCAGGGGGGGTTGTCGCAACCACTGGACAACTTGCCGCGATCGTGGAGAAAGCGGTCCGTACGCGCGAGCCGGGGCAGCACCCTGCGACACGCACCTTCCAGGCTCTTCGGATTTTCATCAATCAGGAGCTCGAGGAGCTGAGCCGCGTGCTGCCGGTCTGCGTGTCACGGCTGCGGCCCGGTGGGCGGCTGGTGGTGATCAGCTTTCACTCGCTCGAGGACCGCATCGTCAAGCGCTTCATGCGTGACGAGTCGCGCCCGCCGGTGCTGCCGCGGCGCCTGCCGCTGCGGGCGGCCGAGCTGCCGCAGCCGCGCCTGCGCCTGGTGGGCAAGTCGGTGCGCCCGGGCGAGGCCGAAGTCGCCGCCAACCCGCGCGCGCGCAGCGCCGTGATGCGCGTGGCCGAGCGGACCGAGGTGACGCCATGATGCGCGCCGACGCCGTGCTCGTCGCCCTCGTCGTGGCCAGCGCGCTGGGCGTGGTCTCGGCCCAGCACCAGGCCCGCAAGCTGCACGCCGAGTACGAGCGCGAGCAGAGCCGTGCCCAGGCGCTGGCGGTCGAGTGGGGGCAGTTGCAGCTGGAGCAGAGCACCTGGGCAACCCATGGTCGGGTCGAAAGACTGGCCCGTGAAAAGCTGGGTATGCGCCTGCCCCCGCCGGGGCAGGTGCTGGTGGTGGAGCCGCAATCATGAAGAACCCGCGCAGCGTAACCTTCAATCACAATCCGCTCCTCAAGCGTGATCTGCCGGCCTGGCGCCCGCGTCTGGTCATGCTCGCGCTGATGGGCTGCTCGGTCGCGCTGGCCGGTCGCGCGCTCTATCTGCAAGGGGTTCACAACGATTTCCTGCAGGCCAAGGGCGAGTCGCGCTACGCGCGCACGCTCGAAGTGCCTGCCACGCGGGGCCGCATCACTGATCGCAACGGCGACATCCTGGCGGTGAGCACGCCGGTGCGCTCGATCTGGGCACTGCCCGCCGATGCCCAGCTCGAGCCGGCGCAGGCGCGCGAACTCGCCCGCCTGCTCGAGATGGACGCCAACGAGCTCAATCGCCGCCTCGCCGCCAGCCGCGACTTCGCCTACCTGAAGCGCCAGTTGCCGCCCGAGGTCGCCAAGCAGGTCGCCGATCTGCGCCTGCCCGGCATCCATCAGCAGCAGGAATACCGGCGCTACTACCCCGGTGGCGAGGTCATGGCCCACATCCTTGGCTTCACCAACGTCGAGGACAAGGGCCAGGAAGGGATCGAACTCGCCTTCGAGAAGCAGCTTGCCGGCCGCCCCGGCGCGCGCCGCGTCATCAAGGATCGCCGCGGCCAGATCGTCGAGGACGTCGAGGCCATCCGCCCGCCGCGCGACGGCCAGGACGTCGCGCTGTCGATCGACGGCAAGGTCCAGTATCTGGCCTGGTCGGCCTTGCGCGAGGCGATGGAGCAGCACAAGGCGCAGGCGGGCGCGGTTGTCGTGCTCGATGCGCGCAGCGGCGAGGTGCTGGCCCTGGCCAACGCGCCGACCTTCAACCCCAACAACCGCGCCAACCTCAGTGGCGCCCAGTTGCGCAATCGCGTATTCACCGACACTTTCGAACCGGGCTCGGTGATGAAGCCCTTCATCGCGGCGCTGGCGATCGACCGCGGCAAGGCGACCCCGGACACCGTCATCGATACCGGCAACGGTCGCATGACCATCGGTACGGCAACGATCTCCGACGTCAAGCGCAACGGCCTCATGACCGTCGCCGAGGTCCTGCAGAAGTCCTCCAACGTCGGCACCGTCAAGCTCGCCCAGCAGTTCAGCGCCGACGAGATGTGGCACCTGTTCGATCAGCTCGGCTTCGGCACGCCGCTCAATCTCGGTTTTCCGGGCGAGGCCTCGGGCCGGCTGCGGCCGGCCAAGAGCTGGCGGCCGATCGAGCAGGCCACCATGTCCTTCGGCCATGGCATCTCGGTGAGCCTGATCCAGATGGCGCGCGCCTACCTCGTCTTTGCGCGCGACGGCGAGCTCGTGCCCTTGTCGCTGACCCGCGTCGACGGCCAGCCCAGTTCCGGGCGCCGCGTCTATTCGGCCGAGACCGCCCGTACCGTGCGCTCGATGCTGGTGGCCGGACCGAAGGGGACGGCGGTGCGCGCCCAGGTGCCGGGCTACACCGTGGCGGGCAAGACCGGTACCGCGCGCAAGCTCGAGAACGGCCGCTACGCCAGGAAGTACATCTCGTCCTACGTCGGCTTCGCGCCCGCGTCCAATCCGCGGCTGGTGGTCGCGGTGATGATCGACGAGCCGTCCGCCGGTCAGTATTACGGCGGTGCGGTCGCGGCGCCCTTGTTCTCCCGTGTCACCGAAGGCGCGCTGCGCGCCCTCGGCGTCGCGCCCGACGTGCCGCTCACGCCGCTGCAACTCGCTCGCCGCAGCGCTGACGAGGAAGCCGGCCGCACGCCTTCCAGCCGGGAGAACATGTGAGCGCCGCCCAAGCCCTCGCCCTGCTCGAGCAACTCCGAAGTCTCGGCGTCGCGCCGCGGGACATCACTGCCGATTCGCGCAAGGTGGCCGCCGGCAGCGTGTTCGCGGCCTGGCCCGGGCTGCGCACCGACGGACGCCGCTTTCTCGCCGACGCCGCCGCACGCGGCGCATCGGCCCTGCTGTGGGAGCGCGCCGGCGGCGTCCCGCCCGAAGGGGTGGCGGTGCCGGCGCTGGCCGTCGACAACCTGCGCGAGCTCGCCGGCCACCTCGCACACGAGATCCACGGCCGTCCCTCCGAGCGCCTGTGGCTGGCTGGTGTCACCGGCACCAACGGCAAGACCACGGTCACGCAGATGCTGGCGCGGGCGAGCGAGGAGTTCGGCGCGCGCTGCGGCATCATCGGCACGCTCGGCTGCGGATTCCCGGACGAACTCGAGGAGGGCATCAACACCACGCCCGATGCGCTCGATCTGCATCGCTGGCTGGCGCGCTTTGCCGCCGCCGGGGCCGGCGCGGCGGCGATGGAGGTGTCCTCCATCGGTCTCGACCAGGGCAGGGTGAATGGCGCTCAGTTCGATGTCGCCATCTTCACCAACCTGAGCCGCGACCACCTCGACTACCACGGCAGCATGGAGGCCTACGCCGAGGCCAAGGCCCGGCTGTTTGCCCGCCCCGAGCTGCGTACCTGCATCCTCAATATCGACGACCCCTTCGGCCTCACCCTGGCGCGGCGACTGGTCGGCGAGGGGCGCGAGGTGATCGCGTGCTCCCTGCACCAGGCCAACGCCGATGCCGTCCCCGGCGCGCGCGTGCTGCTCGCCGATCGCCTGCAGGCCGCGCCCGCCGGGCTGCGCTTCAGTCTGGTGTGGGCGGGGCGCGAGGCCGACGTCAACGTGCGCATGGTGGCGCCCTTCAACGTCTCCAACCTGGTCGCGGTGGCGGCGGCCCTGCTCGCGCGCGGTATCGATTTTGACGCGCTGCCGCCGGTGCTGTCGCGGCTCAGCCCGCCGCTGGGCCGCATGCAACTGGTGGGCGGTGTGTGTGAGCCGCTCGTCATCGTCGACTATGCCCACTCGCCCGATGCGCTGGCCAAGGTGCTCGAGGCCTTGCGCGGGACGGTGCACACCCGGCGCGGTCGGCTGGTGTGCGTGTTCGGCTGCGGTGGCGATCGCGATCCGGGCAAGCGGCCGATGATGGGCGAGGTGGCCCAGGCGCTGGCCGACCGCGTCGTTATCACCAGCGACAACCCGCGCTCGGAAGATCCGCTGCGCATCATCGAGGCGGTCGCTGCCGGCGCCGGCCCACAGGCCGAGAAGGTCGTCGACCGCGCCCAGGCCATCGCCATCGCGATCGGCGAGGCCGCCGCCGACGACATCGTGGTGATCGCCGGCAAGGGCCACGAGCCCTATCAGGAGGTCCTCGGCCAGCGCGTGCCGTTCTCCGATCTCGAGCAGGCGCGTGCCGCCCTGCAGGCCTGGCACCAGCGGGGAGAAGGCCGATGATGACGCTACAGGATGGCGCGCGCGCGCTGGCTGCCCATGGCGCGCGAGCGATTGGACTGGCACGCTTCGAGAGCGTCGGCAGCGACAGCCGCAGCGTCGCGCCCGGCCAGCTCTTCGTTGCCCTGCGCGGCGAGCACTTCGACGGCCATGACTTCGTCGCCGCCGCCGCCGCCGCCGGAGCCGCCGCCGCGCTGGTGGATGAAGCGGGCGCGGCTGCGCTCGCCGGCGCGCCACTGCCCCTGCTCGTCGTCGACGACACCCGGCTCGCGCTCGGCACCCTAGCCGCGGCCTGGCGTGCGCGTTTCGCCGTGCCGCTGATCGGCGTCACCGGCAGCAACGGCAAGACCACGGTCAAGGAGATGTGTGCTGCGATCCTGCGCGCCCAGGCCCGCCGCGACGGCTTCGGCGACGAGTCCGTGCTCGCCAACCGCGGCAACCTCAACAACGACATCGGCCTGCCGTTGACCCTGCTCGAGCTGCGTGACTTCCACCGCGCAGCGGTGGTCGAGATGGGCATGAACCAGCCGGGCGAGATCGCCTACCTGAGCGGCCTCGCGCTGCCCACCGTGGCGCTGGTGAACAACGCCCAGCGCGCTCACCTGCAGGGGCTCGGCTCGGTCGACGAGGTCGCGCACGAGAAGGGCACGATCTACCAGGGGCTCGGCGCCGCCGGCGTCGCCATCATCAACGCCGACGACACCCACGCCGGCTACTGGCGCTCGATCAACGCCGGCCGGGCGATTGTGACATTCGGTATCGAGCACGAAGCCGACGTGCGCGGTCGGTGTACCCTGCGCGGCCTCGGCTCGCGGCTCGAACTCGACACCCCCCAGGGGGAGGTCGAGTTCGCCCTGCAGGTGCCGGGTCTGCACAACGCACGCAATGCCGTTGGCGCCGCCGCGGCCTGCCTCGCGGCGGGGGTGTCGCTCGAGGCCGTCGCCGAGGGGCTGGCCGAGTTCGTCGGCACCCGCGGCCGCCTGCAGCGTCGCACCGGACCCAGAGGGGCGTTGATCCTGGACGACTCCTACAACGCCAACCCGGATTCGGTGCGCGCCGGCATCGATGTGCTCGCCGCCATGCCCGGCCACACCTGGCTGGTGCTCGGCGACATGGGCGAAGTCGGTGACAGCAGCGCGCAGGTGCACGACGAGATCGGTGGCTATGCCAAGAGCAAGGGCATCGACGGCCTCTTTGCGCTTGGCGACATGAGCGCGGTGGCGGCGCGCAACTTCGGCGACGGCGGACATCACTTCGGCTCGCCCGAGGCCCTCGTCAAGGCCCTCTTGCCCAGGCTGGATGCAGACTCGGTGGTGCTGGTGAAAGGCTCGCGGTTCATGCGTATGGAAAGGGTGGCGGACGCTCTTGTGGCAGTGCACAATTCCGCCCCTGCAAAGGAAACCGGCTCCTGACATGCTCTTGGAACTCGCTCTCTGGCTCGGCCAGGACATTCGTGGCTTCAACGTCTTCGGCTACATCACGCTGCGTACGGTGCTGGCCGCGCTCACCGCGCTCGCCATCTCGCTGATCGCCGGCCCGGCGGTCATCCGCTGGCTGGCGGCAAAGAAGATCGGCCAGGCAGTGCGCGACGACGGCCCGCGCTCGCACCTCACCAAGGCCGGCACGCCCACGATGGGCGGTGCGCTGATCCTGATCTCGATCGGCCTCACCATCCTGCTGTGGGGCGACCTCGGCAACGACTACATGTGGGTGACGCTGCTGGTCACGCTGGGCTTCGGCGCGGTGGGCTGGGTCGATGACTGGCGCAAGGTCGTGCATCGCGACCCCAAGGGCCTGGCCAGCCGCTGGAAGTACCTGTGGACCTCGGCGATCGCGCTTGCGGCCGCGGTCTATCTCGGCCTCACCGCCTCGACGCCGGCCGAGACCGAGCTCATCGTGCCCTTCTTCAAGGCCATCGCCTATCCGCTGGGCATCTTCGGTTTCATCGCACTGACCTACTTCGTCATCAACGGCACCAGCCACGCGGTCAACCTCACCGACGGCCTCGACGGCCTGGCGATCATGCCCACGGTGATGGTCGCCGCCGCGCTCGCCATCTTTGCCTATGTCGCCGGTCACGTCGGCTTCTCCAACTACCTCGGCGTGCCCTACATCGCCGGCGCCGGCGAACTGGCGGTGTTCTGCGGCGCGATCTGCGGCGCCGGACTCGGCTTCCTGTGGTTCAACGCCTACCCGGCCGAGGTGTTCATGGGCGACGTCGGCGCGCTCGCGCTGGGCGCGGCGCTCGGCACCATCGCCGTCATCGTGCGCCAGGAGATCGTGCTCTTCATCATGGGCGGGCTGTTCGTTGCCGAGACCCTGTCGGTGATGCTGCAGGTGCTCTACTTCAAGGCCACCGGCGGCAAGCGCATCTTCCGCATGGCGCCGCTGCACCACCACTTCGAACTCGGCGGCTGGAAGGAAACCCAGGTCGTCGTGCGCTTCTGGATCATCACCATCATGCTGGTGCTGTTCGGCCTGTCCACTCTCAAACTCAGATGAGCGCGCTCACCGGAAAACTCGTGCTGGTCATCGGCTTGGGCGAATCCGGCCTCGCCATGGCGCGCTGGTGCGCGCTGCGTGGCGCGCGCCTGCGCGTCGCCGACAGCCGGCCGACCCCGCCCGGTCTGGACGCCCTGCGCGCCGACGCGCCGCTGGCCGAGATCGTCACCGGCGACTACGACGCGGGCGTGCTCGAAGGCGTCGATCTGGTGGCGCTCAGCCCGGGCATCGACCCCCGGGTCGGGGTGGCGGCCGAAGCGCATCGCCGCGCGCTGCCGATCACCGGCGAGATGAGCCTGCTCGCACAGGCGCTGGACGAGCTCGGCGTGCGCGCGCAGTCGCGCGTGCTCGCCATCACCGGCACCAATGGCAAGACCACCACCACCGCGCTCACTGCGGCGCTCGCGCGCTCGGCGGGTATCGACGCGGTGGCCGCCGGCAACATCAGCCCGGCAGCGCTCGATGTGCTGATGCAGCGTCTCGAGCTGGGCGCAGCCCTGCCGGCGTGCTGGGTGCTCGAGCTTTCGAGCTTCCAGATCGAGACCATGCGCGCGCTCGATCCCGAAGCCGCGACCGTGCTCAACGTCACCGACGACCACCTCGACCGCTATGCCGGCCTTGGGGAGTACGCCGCCACCAAGGCAGCGATCTTCCAGGGGCAGGGGGTGCAGGTGCTCAACCGCGACGATGCGCGGGTGGCGGCGATGGCGCTGCCGGGCCGGCGGGTGATCCGCTTCGGCACCTCGGCACCCGCGAGCGCCGACGACTACGGCATCGCCGAGCGCGCTGGCCAGGCCTGGCTGGTGCGCGGCGAGCAGCGCCTGATCGCGCTCTCCGACCTGCCGCTCGCAGGGCGCCACAACGCCGCCAACGCGCTCGCCGCGTTCGCCCTGTGCGAGGGGGGGCTGGGTATCGCCCCGCAGCGTCTGATCGCCGGCCTGATTGCCTTTCGCGGCCTGCCGCATCGCGTCGAGCTGGTCGCCGAGCGTGCCGACGGCGTGCGCTATTACGACGACTCCAAGGGCACCAACGTCGGCGCCACCGCCGCCGCGCTCGACGGCATGGACTGCCCGGTGGTGCTGATCGCCGGTGGCGACGGCAAGGGCCAGGATTTCTCGCCGCTGGCCGCGGTGCTGGCGCGCAAGGCGCGCGCGGTGCTGCTCATCGGCCGCGATGCCCGCCGCATCGAGCACGCAGTGGCGGGCTGCGGCGTACCCCTCGAACATGCCGCCGATCTCGACGCCGCCGTGCTGCGGGCCAATGCGCTCGCCCTGGCCGGCGACGCCGTTCTGCTGTCGCCCGCCTGCGCCAGCCTCGACATGTTCCGCAACTACGCCCACCGCGCCGAGGTCTTCATCGCCGCGGTGCGCCGCCTGCCCGGGGTGACGCCGCGATGAAGCTCGCCAGCGCCGTGCGCGGCTTCCTCCACGCTGCCGAGCGCAAGGCCGACCCGGCCCAGCGCAGCGTTCAGCGCCTCGCCCAGGGCGGCACGCCGGCGCGCGAGCTCGACCTGCTGCTGATCTGGTCGGCGGTCGCGCTGCTGCTGCTCGGCCTGGTGATGGTCTACTCGGCCTCGATCGCGATCGCCGAAGGCAGCCGCTTCACCGGCTACAAGTCGCACTACTTCCTGATGCGGCACGCGGTCTTCCTCGCCATCGGCCTCGGCCTCGGCGTGGTCTCCTTCCAGCTGTCGATGGCGCGTTGGCAGCAGCTCGCCCCCGCGCTCTTCGTTGCCGGCGTGGTGCTGCTGGTGGTGGTGCTGATCCCCGGTGTAGGCCGCGAGGTCAATGGCGCGCAGCGCTGGCTCTCGCTCGGCCCGGTGAACCTGCAGCCCTCCGAGCTGATGAAGATCTTCGCCGCGCTCTACGCCGCCGACTACACGGTGCGCAAGCTCGACGTCATGGGCAGCTTCATCAAGGGCTTCCTGCCGATGCTGGTGGTGATCCTGTTCGTCGGCTTCCTGCTGCTGAGCGAGCCCGACTTCGGCGCCTTCGTCGTCATCACCACGATCGCCTTCGGCATCCTCTTCCTCGGCGGCGTCAATGTCCGCATCTTCGCGCTGCTGGCGGTGCTGGCGGTGGTCGGATTCGTGCTGCTGATCTGGACCTCGCCCTATCGTCGCGACCGTATCTTCGGTTTCATGGATCCGTGGCAGGACGCCTTCGGCAAGGGCTACCAGCTGTCGCACTCGCTGATCGCCTTCGGCCGAGGCGAATGGTTCGGCGTCGGCCTCGGCGGCAGCGTCGAGAAGCTCTTCTACCTGCCCGAGGCCCATACCGACTTCCTGCTCGCGGTCATCGCCGAAGAGCTCGGCTTCGTCGGCGTGCTCACCGTGGTCGTGCTGTTCGCCATCGTCGTCCAGCGCGCCTTCCTCATCGGCCGCGAGGCGATCAAGCTCGAGCGCTACTTCTCCGGCCTGGTCGCCCAGGGCATCGGGCTGTGGATCGGCGTGCAGTCCTTCATCAACATGGGCGTCAACATGGGCCTGTTGCCCACCAAGGGCCTGACCCTGCCGCTGATGAGTTTTGGCGGCTCGGGCATCGTCGCCAACTGCATCGCGATCGGCATCCTGCTGCGGATCGACTGGGAGGTGCGTCAGCTCAAGCGGGGCGCGACGCCATGAAAACGCTGATGGTGATGGCGGGTGGCACCGGCGGTCACATCTTCCCCGGCATCGCGGTGGCGGAAGCGCTGCGCGCGCAGGGCTGGCGCATCGTCTGGATGGGCAACCCCGAGGGCATGGAGGCGCGCATCGTGCCGCAACGCGGCTACGACACCGCCTGGGTGCGCTTTGGCGCGCTGCGCGGCAAGGGCCTGGTGCGCAAGCTGCTGCTGCCGGTGAATCTGTTGTCGGGTTTCTGGCAGGCGCTGCGCGCGCTGCGCCGCACGAAGCCCGACGTGGTGCTGGGCATGGGCGGCTACATCACCTTTCCCGGCGGCATGATGGCGGCCCTGCTCGGTCGCCCGCTGGTGCTGCACGAGCAGAACTCGGTCGCCGGGCTGGCCAACCGCGTGCTGGCCCGGGTGGCCGACCGCGTCCTCAGCGGTTTCCCCGACGTGCTGCCGAAGGCGCAATGGCTGGGCAATCCGGTGCGCGCCGACATCGCGGCGGTGGCCCCGCCCGCCGAGCGCTACGCCGGCCGCAGCGGCCCCTTGCGCCTGCTGGTGGTGGGCGGCAGCCTGGGCGCCGCGGCGCTCAACAAAGTCCTGCCGCAGGCCTTGCTGCGCCTGCCCGCCGAACAGCGCCCGCAGGTGCTGCACCAGGCCGGCGAGAAGCAGCTCGAGGCCCTGCGCGCGGCCTATGCGGAGGTCCAGGTCGAGGGCGACCTGCGGCCCTTCATCGAGGATATGGCCGCGGCCTATGCCGAGGCCGATCTCGTCGTCTGCCGCGCCGGCGCGCTCACCGTCGCCGAGCTCGCGGCGGTCGGCGTCGCCAGCCTGCTGGTGCCGTTCCCGCATGCGGTCGATGACCACCAGACAGGCAATGCGCGCTTTCTCGCCGAACGCGGGGCCGCCTACCTGCTGCCCCAGAATGAACTCACGCCCGAGCGCCTGGCGGGCATCGTGTCCAGCCTCGACCGCGAGCGCCTGTTGCAGATGGCCGAGCATGCGCGCGCGCTGGCCCGGCCCCAGGCGGCGGCCGCGGTGGCACGGGTGTGCGCCGAACTCGCCGAAGGAGCGCCCGCATGAAGCACAAAGTCAGAAACATCCACTTCGTCGGTATCGGCGGTTCGGGCATGAGCGGCATTGCCGAGGTGCTGGTCAATCAGGGTTTTCGCGTCAGCGGCTCCGACCTCGGTAACAACGCTGCCACCCGCCGGCTGCAGAAGATGGGTGCCTGCGTCGTGCATAGCCACGACGCCGGTAACGTGGCCGGGGCCGACGTGGTCGTCGTGTCGACCGCGGTCAAGGCCGACAACCCCGAGGTCGTGGCTGCGCGCGAGCGCCGGGTGCCGGTCGTGCCGCGCGCCCAGATGCTCGCCGAGCTGATGCGCTTCAAGCACGGCATCGCGATTGCCGGCACCCACGGCAAGACCACCACCACCTCACTGGTGGCGAGCATCCTCGCCGAAGGCGGCATCGACCCCACCTTCGTCATCGGCGGCCGTCTGAACGCCGCGGGCGCCAATGCGCGCCTGGGCAGTGGCGACTACCTGGTGGCCGAGGCCGACGAGTCCGACGCCTCCTTCCTGCTGCTCAATCCGGTCATCTCGGTCGTCACGAACATCGATGCCGACCACATGGAGACCTACGGCCACGACTTCAGTCGCGTCAAGCAGGCCTTCGTGGACTTCCTCCAGCGCCTGCCCTTCTACGGCGTGGCGGTGCTGTGCGAGGACGACCCCAACGTGCGCGAGATCGCGCCCAGGGTATCGAAGCAGATCGTGCGCTACGGCCTGTCCGAGGCCGCCAACATCCGCGCCGAGAACGTCCGCGCCGACGGCAGTCGCATGCTGTTCGACTGCGTGCGGGTCAATGGCACGACCACCCGGCTGGCGATCGAGCTCAACCTGCCCGGCATGCACAACGTGCTCAATGCGCTGGCGGCGATCGCGGTGGCGACCGAGGTGCAGGTGCCCGACGCCGCCATCGTCAAGGCGCTGGCCGAGTTCAACGGCGTCGGCCGGCGCTTCCAGCGCTACGGCGAGGTGGCCTTGCTCGACCAGGACGGCGACGAGGCCGGCAGCTTCACATTGATCGACGACTATGGCCATCACCCGGTGGAGATGGCCGCCACCATTGCCGCGGCCCGTGGCGCCTTTCCCGACCGCCGCCTGGTGCTGGCCTTCCAGCCGCACCGCTACACGCGCACGCGCGACTGCTTCGAGGACTTCGTCAAGGTGCTGTCCACGGTGGACGCCTTGTTGCTTGCCGAGGTCTACGCCGCCGGCGAGACGCCGATCGTCGCCGCCGACGGCCGTTCGCTGGCGCGTGCGCTGCGGGTCGCGGGCAAGGTCGAGCCGGTGTTCGTGGAGGACATCGCCGACATGCCGGGAATGATTGTTTCTGCCGCGCGCGATGGCGACGTGGTGATCACCATGGGAGCCGGCAGTATCGGCGCCGTGCCGGGCAAGCTCGCCCGCATCGAGGAAGTATTGTGAATACCGGTCTTGGCAAGGTTGCGGTGCTGTTCGGTGGCTCGTCCGCCGAGCGCGAGGTGTCCCTGATGTCGGGCGGCGCGGTGCTGGCCGCGCTGCAGGCCGCCGGGGTGGATGCGCACGCCTTCGACCCCGCCGAGCGTGACCTGCACATCCTCAAGGAAGAGGGCTTCGAGCGCGTCTTCATCGCGCTCCACGGTCGCGGCGGCGAGGACGGCACGGTGCAGGGCGCGCTCGAGCTGATGGCCATCCCCTACACCGGCAGCGGCGTCATGGCCTCTGCCCTGTCGATGGACAAGTGGCGCACCAAGATGGTGTGGCAGGCCTGCGGCCTGCCCACGCCGCGCTACGCCATCCTCGACGCCGACACCGACTGGGCTGCGGTGGTGGCCGAGCTCGGCCTGCCGATCTTCGTCAAGCCGGCGCACGAAGGCTCGAGCATGGGCGCAACCAAGGTGACCGCCGCCGATCAGTTGCGCGCCGCCTGGGAGCTGGCCGCGCGCTATGACAGCCTGGTCATCGCCGAGGAATTCATCGACGGCGAAGAGCTCACCGCGCCCTTCCTCGAGGATCAGGCGCTGCCGCTGGTGCGCATCGTGGCCCCCGAGGGCAACTACGACTACCAGCACAAGTACTTCACCGACGACACCCGCTACGACTGCCCCTGCGGCCTGCCGCCGGCGCAGGAGGCCGCGCTGCAGGCGCTGGTGATGAAGAGCGCGCGCGTGCTCGGCTGCCGTGGCTGGGGCCGGGCTGATCTCATCCTCACCGCCGACGGCCGGCCCTATCTGCTCGAGATGAACACCGCGCCCGGCATGACCGGCCATTCGCTGGTGCCGATGTCGGCGCGCGTCGCCGGCATGGACTTCACCCGCCTGTGCCTGAAGATCCTGGAGGGGGCCCGCCTTGGCTGAAGTGCGTGCCCGCCCCGCCTCGATCCGCTCCGCCCGTCAGGCGGCCGCGGGTGGGCGCGCGCACGCAGCGGGCGAGCACGGCCTGTGGCATCGCCCGGCGCTGCTCAACCTGATCTCCGACCTGCTCACGCTGGCGGCGGCGGTAGCCCTGGGCTGGGCGCTGGTGATCTGGTTCCTGTCGCGGCCGCTGTTTCCGCTGCGCGAGCTCGTCGTGGTCACGCCGCCGACCCAGGTTACCGAGGCCCAGCTCGAATACGCCGCGCGGCTCGCGGTGCAGGGCAACTTCTTCATGGTCGATCTGGACAGCGTGCGCGCCACCTTCGAGAAACTGCCCTGGGTGCGCAAGGCCGACGTGCGCCGGCGCTGGCCCGACGCGCTCGAGCTGCGCATCGAGGAGCACGAGGCCGTGGCCTACTGGACGGTGTCCGAGAGCGGTGACGCACGGCTCGTCAATCGTCAGGGCGAGGTCTTCGTCGCCGCAAGCAATGCCGACATGCCGCAGTTCGATGGCCCGCAGGGCTCGGCCGCCCGGCTGCTGGCACGCTACGCCGAGTTCTCCGGCCTGCTGCAGCCGCTCGGTGTGCGCCTGGTGGGCCTGGCCCTGTCCGCGCGCGAGGCCTGGCAGCTCCAGCTCGACAACGGCATGACGGTCGTGCTCGGGCGCGAACAGGAAAAATCCCCGCTCGCCGAGCGCCTGAAGCGTTTCATCGCGGTATGGCCCGGCGTGCATCAGGAAATCGACATCGACATCAAGATCGCGGATCTGCGCTATCCGGGCGGGTTCGCGCTGACGCCGGCGGACGCCTCGGTGCTGTTGCAGCCCGCATCGACCACCGGCAGGAAAGGCAAGCAATGAGCAAGGAATACAAGGAACTGATCGTCGGCCTGGACATCGGCACCGCCAAGGTCACCTGCATGGTGGCCGAGGTCAAGCCCGATGGCCGCCTCAATGTCGTCGGCCTCGGCACCCAGGCCACCAACGGCCTCAAGCGCGGCGTGGTGGTCAACATCGAGGCCACCGTCGACGCAATCTCGCGCGTGGTGCAGGAAGTCGAGCTGATGGCCGACTGCAAGATCCACGAGGTCTACACCGGCATCGCCGGCAGCCACATCAAGAGCTTCAACTCCAGCGGCACGGTCGCGATCAAGGAGAAGGAAGTCTCGCCGATGGACGTCGACCGCGTGATCGAGGTTGCGCGCGCGATGCCGATCCCGGCCGAGCAGCAGATCCTGCACATCCTCACCCAGGAATTCATCATCGACGGCCAGGGCGGCGTGCGCGAGCCGATCGGCATGAGCGGCGTGCGCCTCGAGGTCAAGGTGCACATCGTCACCGGCGCGGTGTCGGCGGCGCAGAACGTCATCAAGTGCGTGCGCCGCTGCGGGCTGGAGGTCATGGACCTGAGCCTGCAGCCGCTCGCCTCCAGCCACGCGGTGCTGACCGAGGACGAGAAGGAGCTCGGCGTGTGCATGGTCGACATCGGCGGCGGCACCACCGACATCGCGGTGTTCACCCAGGGGGCCATCCGCCACACGGCGGTGATCCCGGTGGCGGGCGACCAGATCACCAACGACATCGCCATGGCCTTGCGCACGCCCACCACCGAGGCGGAGGAAATCAAGATCCGTCACGGCGTGGCCATGCACCAGCTCGCCGATGCCGACGAGATGATCGAGGTGCCCGGCGTTGGCGACCGCCCGCCGCGCAAGCTGTCGCGCCAGGCGCTGGCCGACGTCATCGAGCCGCGCGTGTCCGAGCTGTTCGAGCTGGTGCAGGCCGAGCTGCGCCGCAGCGGCTACGAGGAGCTGCTGTCCTCGGGCATCGTGCTCACCGGGGGCTCGGCCGTGATGCGCGGCATGGCCGAGCTGGCCGAGGAGGTGTTCCACATGCCGGCGCGGGTTGGTGCGCCGCAGTACGACGGCGGCCTCGCCGACGTCGTCTGCCAGCCGCGCTACGCCACCGCCATGGGGCTGGTGATGGAAGGGGCCGCGCAGCGCCGACGCGGGCTGCAGGCGCGTGACACGCGCAGCGTGAAGCAGCTTTTCGGGCGCATGAAGTCGTGGTTCGAACGTAACTTCTGACCGGGCCATGGGGGTCCGGTCGTTTTGGATGAAGGCCGGCTAACAAGCGCGTATTTAGTAGTAGACTGCGCGTCTGATACTAGATGCAGGTTAGGCGGCATTCGGGGTCTAGCAGGGCTGTCAAATCAGGAGGCGAGGCAAATGTTTGAAATCGTTGAGAAGGAATCGAGCGGGACGATGATCAAGGTGATCGGTGTCGGCGGTGCCGGTGGCAACGCGGTCGACCACATGATTCGCGAGGGCGTGAAGGGCGTGGATTTCATCTCCGCCAACACCGACGCCCAGGCGCTCAAGCGCTGCCTGGCTTCGACCAAGGTTCAGCTTGGCAACACCGGCCTCGGCGCCGGCTCCAAGCCTGAGGCCGGTCGTGCCGCTGCGCAGGAGTCGCGCGACGACATCGCCGCGTCGCTCGAAGGCGCGCACATGGTCTTCATCACCGGCGGCATGGGCGGTGGCACCGGTACCGGTGCGGCACCCGTGGTGGCCGAGATCGCCAAGGAGATGGGCATCCTGACCGTCGCCGTGGTCACCAAGCCCTTCGACTTCGAGAACCGCATCCGCGTCGCCGAAAGCGGCGTCGAAGAGCTCACCCGCCATGTCGACTCGCTGATCGTCGTGCTCAACGACAAGCTGCTCGACGTCTATGGCGACGACGCCGGCTTCGAGGAATGCTTCCGCTCGGCCGACAACGTGCTGCGCTCGGCCGTTGGCGGCATTGCCGAGATCATCAACGTGCCCGGGCTGGTCAACGTCGACTTCCAGGACGTGCGCACCGCGATGGCCGAGATGGGCCGCGCGATGATGGGCTCGGCCGAAGCCGCCGGGCTCGATCGTGCCCGCATCGCCGCCGAGCAGGCCGCGGTGTCGCCGCTGCTCGAAGGCACCGAGCTCTCCGGTGCGCGCTGCGTGCTGATCAACATCACCGCCAGCAAGTCGCTCAAGATGTCCGAAGTGCGCGACGCGGTGAAGACGGTGCAGGCCTTTGCCGCGCCGGAAGCCTTCGTCAAGTACGGCACCGTGTTCGACGACGCGATGGAAGACCGCATCCGCATCACCGTCGTGGCCACCGGCCTCGGCGCCCCGCGTGCCGCGCGCCAGCCGGTCATGCAGGTAGTGCAGGGCACCGGCACCTACGGTCCGTCGATGAGCAGCGGTGCGGTGGATATGAGCAACCTCGATGTCCCCGCCGTCATGCGCAGCGGCCGTCGCACCACGGTCGAGGCGATGAGCACCAGCGGCGTCGGCACCTACGACATCCCGGCCTTCCTGCGCCGCCAGGCCGACTGAGCCTGACCCGGGCGGCGCCCCGCCGCCCACCGACGCTGCCATGCAGCGTCCTGCCCCTGTCCGGACGAATGCCTCCCGTCCGCGCAGGGGCTTTGTATTTGCGCGTGTGCCCGCCTCAGGCCGGCTTCAGGCCCGGCGTGCCTTGCCGTACCAGCGAAAGCGCTCGATGACCTCGGCCATCTCGGCCTCCGACAGCAGCACCGGTGGGCCGAGCTGCAGGGTGCGCCAGTACTGCTCGCACAAGGTCTCGAACTCGATCGCGAGCGCCAGCGCATGGCCGAGGTCGCGGCCGAAGACGACCATGCCGTGGTTGGCGAGCAGACAGGCGTTGCGCGCCTGCAGCGCGGTGACGGTGGCGTCTGACAGGGCCTGGGTGCCGAAGGTGGCGTAGCGCGCGCAACGCACGCTGATGCCGCCAAAGCGCGCGATCATGTAGTGGAAGGGCGGAATCTCGAGGCGCTGGCAGGCGAGCGCGGTGGCAAAGGGCGCGTGCGCGTGCAGCACCGCGCCGGCGGCCGCAAAGGCGGCGTAGATGTCGCGGTGAAGCTGCCACTCGGACGAGGGCGCGAGCGGGCCGGCATGGCGGCCGTCCCCATCGACCACGGCCATGTCCTCGGGCCGGCAGCGTTCGGCCGGCACCCCGCTGGGCGAGATCAGCATCTTTCCTGCCGGCAGGCGCACGCTGGCATTGCCGGCGGTGCCGACGTTGAGACGCGCCTCGCCCATCGCGCGCAGAGTGTCGAGCAGGGTGCTGCGCAGCGCGAGCTCCTCGTCCGCGGGCAGGCCGCAGGCGTCGCCCGCGGGCTCGCCATGCTCCACCGTCTCGCGCATGTCCACGCCACCGTCCGCGCTCATCGCCCGCCCTCCGGATACAGGCTTGCCAGCGCATCGGCTGCCACCACGCCGCGCTCGGTGATGATGCCGCGGATCAAGCTGGCGGGGGTGATGTCGAAGGCCGGGTTGGCCACGCGGCTGTCGGCGGGCGCCAGCCGCAGCGTGGCGAGCTCGGCAGGGTCGGTGCCATCGGCCATGCCGCGCAGGCGGCAGACCTCGTCGGCGCCACGGTCCTCGATGGGAATGGCGCTGCCGTCGGCGCAGGCGAAGTCCAGCGTCGAATGCGGTGCGGCGATGTAGAAGGGCACGCCGGCGGCCTGCGCGGCGAGCGCCTTCAGGTAAGTGCCGACCTTGTTGGCGGTGTCGCCGTTGGCGGCGACGCGGTCGGCACCGGTGATCACCAGGTCGACCTCGCCGCGCATCAGCAGCAGGCCGGCGGCGTTGTCGGCCATCAGCACATGGGGCACGCCGGCGGCGCGCAGCTCCCAGGCGGTGAGCAGGCCCTGGTTGCGCGGCCGCGTCTCGCTGACGAGGACCTCGACCGCCAGGCCCGCTGCCTGTGCCGCGTAGATCGGCGCCAGCGCCGTGCCGGCGCCGCAGGTGGCGAGCCAGCCGGCGTTGCAGTGGGTCATCACGCGCAGCGGCCCGCTGCGGCGCGCGGCCAGCGCGCGCAGGATGTCGAGCCCGTGGCGTCCGATCGCCTCGCAGGTCGCGGCGTCGTCGTGGCGGATCGCCTCGGCCTCGGCCCACGCTGCCTCGACCCGGCGCGCCGGCGCCAGCGGCCGCAGCGCGGCGGCCATGCGTTCCAGCGCCCAGTGCAGGTTGACCGCGGTCGGGCGGGTCGCACCGAGCAGCGCGATCGCCGCCTGCAGCGTGGCGTCGTCGGCGCCCTGGCGCGCCAGCGCCAGCGCCACCCCAAATGCCGCGGTGGCGCCGATCAGCGGCGCGCCGCGCACCTGCATGTGGCGGATCGCGCCGGCGACCTCGTCCACGCTGGTCAGCGCGACGCGCTCGCTGCGAAACGGCAGTAGGGCCTGGTCCAGGATCAGCAGGCGGTCGCCATCGCGGCACAGGGTGGGAATCGGTTGTTCGAACATCGTCATGGCTGGAGGGGTCCGGGTCGGAAAGAGAAGGGAGGTCGGCTCAGCGGCAGGGCGGGACGCGCACGCCGCCCAGATCGCGTCGGAGCCGTGCCCTCAGAGCGCGGCGAGCCGGTCGCAGGCCGCTGCCAGCGTGGCCTCGTTCTTGGCAAAGCAGAAGCGGATCACGCGCTCGTCGCGGCCGTCGGCGAAGAAGGCCGAGACCGGGATCGCCGCCACGCCCACGTTGCGCGTCAGGTGCTCGCAGAAGGCGGCGTCGCCCATGTCGCTGATGCGCGCATAGCGTGCGAGCTGGAAATATGTGCCGTGCGAAGGCAGCAGCTCGAAGCGCGAGCCCGCCAGCGCCGTGCGGAAGAAGTCGCGCTTGGCCTGGTAGAAGGCAGCCAGCCCGGTGTGGCGCGAGGCGTCGGCCATGTAGTCGGCGAGCGCGAGCTGCACGGGCGTATTCACCGTGAATACGTTGAACTGATGCACCTTACGGAACTCGGCCATCAGTTCGCGCGGGGCCAGCACGTAGCCCACCTTCCAGCCGGTGATGTGGTAGGTCTTGCCGAAGCTCGACACCACGAAGCTGCGTGCGGCCAGCTCGGGGTGGGCGGCGCAGCTCGCGTGCATTGCGCCATCGAAGACGATGTGCTCATACACCTCGTCGGCCACCACCACGATGCCGGTGCCGCGCGTCAGCGCCGCCAGGCGCTCGAGGTCGGCCTGCGTCCACACCGTGGCGGTGGGATTGTGCGGCGTGTTGATCATGATCATGCGCGTGCGCGGCGTGATCGCGGCGGCCACTGCGTCCCAGTCGGGGCGGTAGTCGGGGGCGGTCAGTTGCAGGCGCAACGGGGTGCCGCCGGCGAGCTCGATGGCCGGCACGTAGGAGTCGTACACCGGCTCGAACACGATCACCTCGTCGCCCGGGCGCACGCAGGCGGTCACCGCGGTAAACAGCGCCTGAGTCGCGCCCGCGGTCACCGTGATCTCGGTCTCGACGTCGTAGCGCGTGCCGTACAGGGCCTCGACCTTGGCTGCAATCGCCGCGCGCAGCGGCAGGCAGCCGGCCATCGGCGCGTACTGGTTGTGGCCGGCGCGCATCCAGTGCGCGACCCGCTCGAACAGCACCTCCTCGGCATTGAAGTCGGGGAAGCCCTGGGACAGGTTGATGGCGCCACAGCGCTGGGCCAGGCGCGACATCACGGTGAAGATCGTCGTGCCCACGCCCGGCAGGCGGGATTCGAGGGCGGCAGGAAAGGTCGGCATGGCGGCGGCGGTGGCGTGAACGGGGCGGGGCGTGCTGGCGATGCCGTCATTGTCGCAAACCCGCGCCCCTCATGGGCAGTGGCCGCAGGGCCGCATGCTAGAATCGGCGCAGTTTTCACTGCCTGCGGCGCCTGTCGGGCGCGGCCTCCATCGTGCGCAACCTGCTCATCCTCATCCTGCTTTTCATTGCTGCCTGGTGGTTGCGTGGCGCGCTGCGGCGGTTCAAGGACAAGGGCGGCTTCGCCGGCCGCGCAGCCGGGCGCAAGCCGGCTGCGCCCGAGCGCATGCTCGAGTGTTCGCACTGCGGCCTGATCGTCCCCGAATCCGAGGGCGTGCGCAGCGGCGAGGCCTTCTACTGCTGCGATGCCCACCGCCACGCCGGCCCGCGTGGCGACTGAGCATGCGGCGGTGGCGCCGGTCGACCTCGACCGTGCGCGCCGCGTCTCGCTGCGCTATCTCAACCTCTTTCGCCTCGTCATCGCCGGCCTGTTTCTCGTTGCCGGGCGCGAGCTCGGCCTGGGCGGCGAGCGCCCGGTGGTCTATCAGGTCGTCGCCTTCGCCTACCTCGGGGCCGTGCTCGCCCTCGGCTTCCCCGACGCCCTGAGGCGGCTGGGCGTCGAGCGCGCGATCGCCATCCAGGGGGTCGTCGATGTGCTCGCGCTGTCGATGATCATGTGGGTCAGCGGCGGCTACCGCAGCGGCATGCCGGCGCTGATGATGGTTGTGCTGGCCGGCGCCGGCCTCGTCGCCGAAGGCCGCATGGTGTTGTTCTTCGCCGCCATCGCCACCATCGCGGTGCTGATCGAGAACGCCTGGCGCCATGCCGTCGGCGGGCAGTCGGTGGACTTCCTGCAGGTGGGCATCTTCTGTGCGGGCTTCTTCGGCATTGCGCTCGTCGCGCGCCTGCTCGCGCTGCGCGCCAAGGCCAACGCCACGCTCGCCGCCGAGCGTGGCGCCGCGCTGGCCAAGCAGCAGGCGGTGAGCGAGCACATCATCCGCGACATGCAGGACGGCGTCCTCGTGGTCGACGCGGGCGGCCGCATCCTGCACGCCAATCCGCAGGCGATGCGCCTGCTCGGCATGGCCCACACCCGCGCCGAAGCGCTCGAGGGGCTCGTGCTGGCCGATCTGGACGATGCCTTTCGCAGCTTCGTGCAACAGGACGCCCCGGTCGAGGGCCGGCTGTTGCGCATCGGTGCTGCCGGGCGGCTGCTGCGCTGTCGCGCGGTGCTGGGCGAGCCTGGCAGCGCCGCGGCGGGCGACACCTTGCTCTACCTCACCGATTTCGACGACATCCAGCGCCAGCTGCAGCAGATCAAGCTCGCCGCCCTCGGCCGCCTCACCGCCAGCATGGCGCACGAGATCCGCAACCCGCTGTCGGCCGTCACCCAGGCGGCCGAGCTGCTGCGGGACGAGAAGCGCGGCGAGATGCAGGCCAGGCTGGTGCGCATCATCAACGACAACGCGCTGCGCATCGAGCGCATGATCCGCGACGTGCTCGCGCTCGGCCGCCGTGAGCAGGCCATGCCCGAGGCGCTGCCGCTGGCCGCCTTCGTGCGCGAGGTCATCGACGCGCGCGTGTTCCGCGATCCGGACGAAGCCGCCCTCTACGCCATCGACATCGACGCCGCGCTCACGCTCGCCATCGATCGCGCCCACCTGCACCAGATCCTCGACAACCTGCTTGCCAATGCCTGCCGCTACTGCTCGCGCCAGCCGGGTTCGGTTCGCCTGCACGCCGAGCCGCTGGCGGGCGAGCGTATCGCGCTGCATGTGGCCGATGACGGCCCCGGCTTCGACGAGCGCACCCGCGCGCACATGTTCGAACCCTTCTTCACCACCCACCCCAAGGGCACCGGGCTGGGCCTCTACATCGCCCGCGAGCTGGCCGAGGCCAACGACGCCACCCTCGAGCTCGCCGCCACTGCCGCCACGGGTGCCGACCTGGTGCTGACCGGACCCACCTCGCCATGACCCTCGTCGACCGCCGCAACCGCCCCCAGTCCATCGATGTCCTCGTCGTCGACGACGAGGAGGACATCCGCGAACTGCTCGAACTGTCCCTGATGCGCATGGGCCTGGCCTGCGACACCGCCGGCTCGGTGGCCGAGGCGCGCGCGCAGCTTGCGGCGCGGCGTTACCGGCTGTGCCTCACCGACATGCGCCTGCCCGACGGCGATGGCCTCGAGCTGGTGGAGCACATCCAGGCCTGCCAGCCCGGCCTGCCGGTCGCGGTCATCACCGCCTTCGGCAGCATCGAGACCGCCATCCGCGCGCTCAAGCTCGGCGCCTTCGATTTCGTCACCAAGCCGGTCGAGCTCAAGGCCTTGCGCGAGCTCGTCACCCACGCCCTCAAGCTGCGCAGCGGCGAGTCGGCCGCGGTCGCGCCCGAGCGGGCCCTGATCGGCCATTCCCCGGCCTTCCTGCATCTGCGCAGTCAGGCCGAGAAGCTCGCCCGTAACCAGGCGCCGGTCTTCATCCATGGTGAATCGGGCACCGGCAAGGAGGTCATCGCCCGCTTCATCCACAGCCTGGGCGCGCGCGCGGCCGGTCCCTTCGTGCCGGTTAACTGCGGCGCGATCTCGCCCGAGCTGATGGAGAGCGAGTTCTTCGGCCACCGCAAGGGCAGCTTCACCGGCGCCGCGAGCGACAAGGAGGGCCTGTTCCAGGCCGCCAGCGGCGGCACGCTGTTCCTCGACGAGATCGGCGAGCTGCCGCTGGCGATGCAGGTCAAGCTGCTGCGCGCGATCCAGGAGCGTGCGGTGCGCCCGGTCGGCGCCCATGCCGAGGAGCCGGTCGATGTGCGCCTGCTGTCGGCTTCGCACCAGGACCTTGGCCGTCTCGTCGCCGAAGGGCGCTTCCGTCAGGATCTCTTCTTCCGCATCAACGTCATCACGCTGCGCGTGCCGCCGCTGCGCGAGCGGCGCGAGGACGTGCCCGAGCTGGCCCGACACATCCTCGCCCGCCTCGCCGCGCGCGAGGGCGGCGCCCCCCACCGGCTGTCGGCCGAGGCGATGCGCGCGCTGCAGGGCTACGCCTTTCCCGGCAACGTGCGTGAGCTCGAGAATCTGCTCGAGCGCGCTTGCGCGCTGTGCGAGGGCGAGGAGATCGGCGCCGCCGACATCGAGCTCCACCCCGATCCCTGCGCTGCAGGCTGGCTCACCGACTCGGGCTTCGGCCTGGGGGCGACGGCACCGCACGAAGCGCCGGCGATCGAGCCCGGCATGGATCCGACGACAGAGGCGGCGGGCGACGAGGTCGAGCGCCTGCGCATCCTGCACGCGCTCGAGCAGACGCGCTGGAACCGCAGCGCCGCGGCGCGCAAGCTCGGCATGACGCTGCGCCAGTTGCGCTACCGGCTGCAGAAGTGGGGCATGGAGTAGGGCTGGAAGGCGTGCGTCGGAAGGGGAGGGGCTTCCATTTGGCATGGGTGGCATCGAAATATAGAATCGGCCCATGACTCCGACCATCCTCCATCACGGCGCCCGCAATGGCGTCACCGGCTCCTGCCATCAGCTCTTCATCGAGGACGACAACAGCCTGCTCATCGACTGCGGGCTGTTCCAGGGCGCCGAGACGTCGCCCGACGGCAGGGCGGGCGCCAATCAGCTCGACATCGACTTCCCGGTCAAGGGCATTGGTGCGCTCGTGCTCACCCATGTCCATATCGACCACTGCGGCCGCCTGCCGTGGTTGCTCGCGGCGGGTTTCAAGGGGCCGATCTTCTGCAGCGAGCCCTCGGCACGGCTGCTGCCCACGGTGCTCGCCGATGCCTTCGCGGTCGGTGTCAGTCGCAACAAGGATCTCGTCGAGCGTTACCTCAAGCTCATCGAGCCACGCATCCGTGCCTTGCCCTACCGCCAATGGCACACGCTCTACCGCAGCCCCGACGCCACCTGCCGCATCCGCCTGCAGCGTGCCGGCCACATCCTCGGCTCGTCCTATGTCGAGTGCGAGCTCTCCGGTGCGGCCTGGCCGCAGCGCAAGCGCGTGCTGTTCTCGGGTGACCTCGGCGCGCCGCACGCGCCCCTGCTGCCGGCGCCGCAGTCGCCCTGGCAGGCCGATGTCCTCGTGCTCGAGACCACCTACGGCGACCGCAATCACGAAGACCGCCGTGCCCGCCGCGAGCGCCTGCAGGCGGTGGTCGAGCATGGCTTACGCGATGGCGGCACGGTGATCATCCCCGCCTTCAGCATCGGTCGCACGCAGGAGCTGCTCTACGAATTCGAGGACATCCTGCACCGGCAGCGCCAGCGGCCCGGCAAGCTCGCCGAGCAGTGGTCGCAACTTCGGATCTATCTGGATTCTCCGCTCGCCCAGCGTTTCACCGAGCTCTACCGCGAGCTGCAGCCGTTCTGGGATGCCGAGGCCAAGGCGCGGGTACGCGCCGGACGCCGGCCGCTGTCGTACGAGCAGCTCGTTGCCATCGACAGCCACGCCCTGCACGAGGCCAATGTGCGCCGCCTTGCGCGCAGCCGCGAGCCGGCGATCGTCATCGCCGCCAGCGGCATGTGCGCCGGCGGCAGGGTGGTCAACTACCTCAAGGCCATGCTCGGCGATCCGCGCCACGACGTCGTCTTCGTCGGCTACCAGGCGCGCGGCACGCCCGGCAACGCGATCCAGACCTACGGCCCGCGCGGCGGCTATGTCGAGCTCGACGGCGAGCGCATCGCCATCCGCGCCGGCATCCACAGCTTGTCCGGCTACTCGGCGCATGCTGACCGCGATGACCTCACCCGTTTCATCACCCGTATGCGCCACCTGCCCGCCGAGGTGCGCCTGGTGCATGGTGAGGACAGCGTGCGTCAGGCTTTCGCCACCCACCTCAGCGCCGTTACGGGCGGCAAGGTGAAGGTCATCCCCTGAGCACGGCGCCCCCGCTCACTGCTGCAGCCGGCGCATGTACTCGCGGGTGAACATGCGCTCGGGCAGCTCGCGCACGTTCATGTTCTCGTAGGTCAGCACCGACACCTCGCCCTTCTTCAGTGCGTCCTCCATCACCAGGCGGGTGGGGCGCAACTGGCCGGCCATGTCGCGGAAGTCCTCGTACAGCGCGGTCTTCAGCAGGCGACCCGAGAGGGCGTAGAACTCCGCCTTCAGCGGCCGCATGTCGGCCTCGCCGACCCAGTACTTCACCCGCGCATAGGTCACGCCGCGGTCCACCGCCGCCAGCTCCAGCACCACCGCCGACGCGTCGCCCACCGTGTCGCGGCCCGCCACCGTGGGCGTGTAGTCGCCGGCAAAGTTGGCGCGCGCCAGGTCGCCGTTGGCAACCTGGCCGGTCAGCCGCTGTGCCAGCGACAGGCGCACCGGCTGCGACACGGCGGGCATGAACACCCACAGGTCGCGACCTCGCATCAGCAGGGCCTGGCCGCGCTCGGTGGCCGGCTCCAGGGTCAGCACGATGGTGTTCTCGTTGCCGCGCGACAGCACGCGGAACTTGCGTGCGTCGCCCTCGACGCCGTCGCTGAAATTGCGCACCGTGATCTCGGTCTGGAAGCTTTCGCGCGGAAAGCGGATCGCGTCAGCCGCCGTCACCAGGCGCACGGCCTCGGCGTCGGCTGCCGCCGGCGTATCGGCGGCGCGCCCGAAGGCCGGCAACAGCAGGCCACCGGCGAGGGTGGCGATGAAGTGGCGACGGGATCGTAAACTGTGCGTCATGAGTGCTATCCTTTCGGCGTTTTCGTCAATTTTCGGTCGTCCAGATGCCCGTCGTCCAGATCGAACACGTGAGCAAGAGTTTCCGTCTGGGCGAGCAGATCGTCCAGGCGCTCGATGACGTTTCCTTGTCCATCGAGCCCGGTGTCTTCCTTGCCATCGCCGGCCCCTCCGGCAGCGGCAAGTCTACCCTGCTCAACATCATCGGCTGCATCGACACCCCAAGCGCGGGGCAGGTCGTCATCGACGGGCATGATGTGTCCAATCGCACCCCGGACGAACTGGCCGACCTGCGTGCCCGTACCATCGGCTTCATTTTCCAGACCTTTAACCTGCTGCCCGTGCTGTCGGCGGAAGAAAACGTCGAATACCCGCTGCTGCAGATGCCCGAGCTGTCGAAGAAGGACCGCGCCGAGCGCGTCGCGCACTACCTCGGCATGGTGGGGCTGAAGAAGTATGCCGACCATCGGCCCAACCAACTGTCGGGCGGTCAGCGTCAGCGCGTGGCGATCGCGCGTGCCCTCGCCACCCACTCCAAGATCGTGCTCGCCGACGAGCCCACCGCCAACCTCGACAGCAAGACGGGCTCGAGCATTCTCAAGCTGATGCGCGACATCAACCGTCACTCCGGCACCACCTTCGTCTTCTCCACCCACGACCGCAAGGTCATGAACATGGCAGACCGACTCGTCCGCATCGCCGACGGCCAGATTACGGCGCTGGGCATGAAGGCCGACGGGCGCTGGGTTTTCGTGCAGGACCGTCGGCCGCGCGACGAAGAAGACTCCGAAATCTAGAAAGGTCAGCCATGCCCGTACCGAACAAGCTTGCCCTGAACGCGCTCGCGTGCGCCCTCCTGGGTGTGCTCACCGTGTCCGCCACCGCAGTCGCGACCGCCGCGGATGAACTCGAGTTGGCCGCGGATACCATGGAGGACGATGCAGCGCTCGATGCCGAGCTCGATGCGCTACTCGATGTCGGTGCCCCGGCAGGCGCGGCGGCGGCGGCCGGCAGCGGCATCAAGTGGAGCGGCTACGCCGAGTTTGCCGCCGCCTACACCCTGCCCGAGCCCGACCGCTGGTCGCACCTGCGCGCCCGCGCCGAACTCACCGGCAGTGGCCAGCTTGCGCCGCGCGCGCGCTGGAAGCTCACCGCGCGGGGCGACGTCGATGGCGCCTTCGATCTCGAGGATCAGTATTACCCGGCGGCCGTGCGCCGCGACCAGCGCCGCGACTTCATGCTGCGCGAGGCCTATGTCGACATCGGTCACGGTGAGTGGGAATTCCGCTTCGGGCGGCAGCACATCATCTGGGGCGAGATGGTCGGCTTCTTCTTTGCCGACGTGGTCTCCGCCCGCGACCTGCGCGACTTCCTGCTGCCCGAATTCGAAAGCATGCGGATCGGTCAGTGGGCCGCGCGTGCCGAATATTTCGGCACCGACACCCACTTCGAGCTGCTGTGGATTCCCAAGCCCAGCTTCGACGAGATCGGCAAGCCCGGCGGCGACTTCTACGCCTTTCCATGGCTGCCGGCCGGCACCCTGGTCACCGAGCACGAGCCGTCGGACAGCGTGAGCAACGGCAACTATGGTGCGCGCATCTCCCACCTCGTCGATGGCTGGGACCTGTCGGCCTTCTACTATCGCAGCTACGACATCTCGCCCACCGTATACGAAGTCACGCCCGGTGCGGCCTCGCTGCGTCACGAGCGCCTGCACCAGCTCGGCGGCACCTTCAGCAAGGATCTCGGCAGCTTCGTGCTCAAGGGCGAGGCGGTGCATACCCGTGGGCGCGGGGTCAATACGTTCACGCCGGTGCCGGGCGGTGTGCTCGTGGGGCTGGAGAAGACCGCGATGGTCGATTACGCGGTCGGCGTCGACGTCCCGGCTGGCAGCGACTGGCGCTTCAATGCGCAGCTCTATGGCCGCTGGCTGGACGAGCACCGTCCGCACATGATCAGCGACCGCAGCGAAACCGGCGTCACCTTCCAGGCCGTGCACACGGTCGGCAGTGAGATCGAGATGGAGCTCCTCGCGGTGTCCAGCCTCAATCGCTCCGACTACATGCTGCGCCCCAAGCTCACCTGGAAGTTCGCGCCCGCCTGGCGCGCCGTCACGGGTGTCGACGTGTTTGGTGGCAGCGGGGATGGGCTATTCAGCGCCTACGACCGCAGCGACCGCGCCTACGTCGAGCTGCGCCACTGGTTCTGACCGCCGCCCCTCAGGCGGCTTCGAAGCCCTTCAGCACCGCCTGCAGTTCGGTCTCCGATGGCAGCAGGCGCTGCACACGCTGCGGCCGCCGTGCCGCCAGGTTCTCGTGGTAGGCCAGCGAGCGCTCGAACTCCTGTTGCGACAGGTGCAGCAACACGGCCGCTGCGCCCACGCGCGGGCAGATCCGCTCCGGTCCCGCCATGCGGTAGCCGAAGATGCGCTGATAGAAGCGCGCATGGCGCGGGTGCACCTCGATGAAGATGTCGGTCATGCGCTGGGTCAGCCTTGCCAGCACATAGAGCGCCTGCAGCAGTCCCGCCAGCGCATCGTGCGATCCGAGCTCGGGATCGATCGCCAAGCGTGTAATTTCGCACACTCGGCCGCCGATATTTCTGACCGCGTCGATCTCCTTGCGGTACAAGGTATCTGCCAGCAGCCCAGCGCCGTGGTCCATGCGCAGCGTCAGGGTCGCCACTGCGTGATGCTCACGCAGGGCGACGACGGTGATGTCGCGACGGTCCAGCTCGGCGTGCATGCCGTAGGGAAACAGGCCGCGCGCCGAGTACATGCGCTCGATGAGCTTGGTCGTCTGCTTCTTCAGAACGTCGCAGCCATTGGCGATGCGGATCTGGAAGCCGTTGCGCTCGAACGACAGGTTCGGCGCGAGGTGAGGGTCATGAGGTAGCGAAACGGGCTGCCCCGCTCTGCTGGTCAACGGCGAGGCGGGAGCAAAGCGCACGGCCTTGCCCGCCTTGGACGCGTATGCGGCGCCCAGCGCGGAGAGTGGTGGTTGCATAGGAGTGGCCGGGTTCTCGTTTTGATGTTCGGGGACAGCTTCGCTCCAACGCCTCGCTCGCCCAATCCCGCGAGAGCGTCTTCCTGTTGCAGCAAATGTTCCGGAATCTACCGCCGCTGATTAGTTCGCAGTGTAAGCGATTGTGTGCATTTGTTCCTGCGCTGCGTTGCGACCATCCGCGTAGCATCGCAAAGGAAACATTGGCGTCGTATCATTGCCGGTCTTGAGATAACACAGGGGGCGTGTCATGGTCAGCAGTATTCGGGGCGCGTGGGTGGCGCTGGGTCGTTTTCTGATGCTGGCGCTGGTCGTCGGCGGCTTGGCCGGTTGTGCGTCGAAGTTTCCGCCTGCCCCGGCGTCCGCTGCGGACGCGGATTACAACTACGTGATCGGTCCGGGCGACTCGGTCAATATCAGCGTGTGGCGCAATCCCGAGCTGTCCACCTCCGTGCCGGTTCGTCCCGACGGCAAGCTCACCGCGCCGCTGGTCGAGGACCTGCCTGCGATGGGCAAGGACTCCACCACCCTGGCGCGCGACATCGAGCAGCATCTTGCCAAGTACATCCGTGATCCTGTCGTCACGGTCATCGTCGGTGGTTTTGTCGGTCCCTACAGCGAGCAGATCCGCGTCATCGGCGAGGCGGCCAATCCGCAGGCGCTTCCGTACAAGCAGAAGATGACCCTGCTCGACGTCATGATTGCCGTCGGCGGGCTGACCGACTTCGCGGATGGCAACGGGGCATCGATCCTGCGCACGGCAGAAGGCAACAAGCAGTACAGCGTCCGCATTCGCGATCTCGTCAAGCGCGGCGACGTCTCGGCCAACGTCGAGATGCGTCCGGGCGACGTGCTCATCATCCCGCAGAGCTGGTTCTGATTTTTCATCCCGACGCCGCGCCGTCCGCCCCTCACGGGCGCTGGCGCGGCGCGCAGCACGGCACGGACTCATGGAAGAACTCGTAACACAAGTCATCGGCTACCTGCGCGGCATGTGGCGCTTTCGCTGGTGGGGCATGGCGCTGGCCTGGATCGTGGGCGTGGTCGGTGGCGTGGTGATCTACACGATGCCCGACACCTATCAGTCGAGCGCGCGCATCCACGTCGACACGCAATCGATCCTGCGGCCGCTCATGTCGGGGCTGGCCGTGCAACCCAACGTCGGCCAGCAGATCGACATGCTGAGCCGGACCCTGATCAGTCGGCCCAACGTCGAGAAGCTGATCACGATGGCCGACCTCGATCTCACTGCGCAGAACCCGGAGCAGCGTGAGGCCCTGATCGCTTCGGTGACCAATCGCCTGCGCATCCAGTCCGGTCGGGGCGACAACCTGTTCACGCTCTCCTTCAGCGATACACAGCCCGAGCGCGCCCAGCGCGTGGTGCAGTCCATGCTGTCGCTGTTCGTCGAATCGGGTCTGGGCGGCAAGCGCCAGGACACCGATACCGCGCGTCGCTTCATTGAGGAGCAGATCCGCGCCTATGAGCAAAAGCTCACCGAGGCCGAGAATCGCCTGAAGGATTTCCGTCTGCGCAACATGGCGCTGATCGGAGCCGGCACGCGCGACTACATCAGCCAGATCGCGGATGTCACCGAGCAATTGCGCCAGGCCCAGCTCGAACTGCGCGAGGCGGAAAATTCGCGCGACGCCATGCGCCAGCAGCTGTCGAGCAACCCCTCGGACGACGAGCTCGCCCCGCCGCCGATGATGGCCACGCCCGAGCTCGACGCGCGCATCGACGCCCTCAAACGCAGCCTCGACGACCTGCTGCAGCGCTACACCGAGCTCCACCCCGATGTGATCGGCGCCCGCCGCGTCATCGAGGATCTCGAAAAGCAGAAGCAGGAGCAGCTGGCCCAGATGCGTGAGAACCCGTCCATGGGTCAGTTCGGCGGCTACGGCATGGGCTCGGGCATCGAGCAGACCAAGCTCGCGCTCGCGCAGGGCGAGGCGCGGGTAGCCTCCCTGCGTGCCCGTGTCGGTGAGTTCGAGAGCCGGCTGCTGCGGCTCCAGGAAGACGCCCAGCGCATTCCCGAGCTCGAGACCGAGATGGCCCAGCTCAACCGCGACTACAGCGTGCACAAGAGCAACTACGATGCGCTGGTTTCGCGTCGCGAATCCGCCAACATCGCCGCCGAGATGAGCTCGCAGTCCGGGATCGCCGACTTCCGCGTCATCGATCCGCCCTCGCTGCCCAACAAGCCGTCGGCGCCGAACCGCCTGCTGTTGCTGCCGCTCGCCGCGCTCGTCGGCCTGGGTGCGGGCTTCGCGCTGACCTTCCTGATCAGTCAGCTGCGTCCTGCCTTCAGTGACCCGCGTCAGTTGCGCGAGATCAGCGGCCTGCCCGTCCTCGGCACGGTGTCCATGCTGCCGACGCCCGAGCGCCGGCGCAAACGCCGCAACGGCCTGATCGCCTTCGGTACCGGACTCGCGGCCTATGCCGGCGTGTTCGCGATGGCCACGGTCGCACTCCAGATCCTGCAGGGCTGAACGGAACCAAACGATGAGCATTATCGAGAAAGCAGTCGAACGTCTCGACCGCTTGAAGCAAGCGGCCAGCGAGCCCGCAGAGCAGGGCCAGGCGCCTGCTGCACCCGAACCGGTAGCCGAGCCGGTCGTCGCCACCAAGGCAGCGCCTGCCAAGGCCGCGCCAGCGGCGTCCGCCGCGCCCGTAGCCGGCGAGCCGCCGCGCACGCCCGCGCGCTCGGTGCGGATCGACCTCGAGCGCCTGGCCGCGCGAGGCTTCGTCACCCCCGATCAACCGCGCAGCTCGATCGCGGAAGAGTTCCGCATCATCAAGCGCCCGCTGCTGCACAACGCCACCGATGAGGGCCCGGCCGCAATCGAGAACGGCAACCTCATCATGATCACCAGCGCCCTGCCGGGCGAGGGCAAGACCTTCAACGCCATCAACCTCGCCATCAGCATGGCGATGGAGCTCGACTACACGGTGCTGCTGGTCGATGCCGACGTCTCCCGTCCGTCGGTCCTGCGCGAGCTCGGCCTGCCGGCGCAGCCTGGCCTCATGGACGTGCTGGCCGGCGAAGTGGCCGACCTGCGCGAGGTGCTGCTCAAGACCAACATCGACAAGCTCTCCATCCTCCCCGCGGGCATGCCGCATCAGCGCGCGACCGAGCTGCTGGCCTCCGAGGCCATGGACCACCTGCTCGATCAGATGGCGCACCGCTACGCCGATCGCATCATCATCTTCGATTCGCCGCCTGTTCTGGTCACCACCGAATCCCGCGTGCTGGCCACGCACATGGGGCAGGTGGTGCTGGTCGTCGAGGCCGAGCGCACCACCCATGCCCACGTGAGGCAGGCACTGAACACCGTTGAGGACTGCGCCGTGCGGCTCATGGTGCTCAACAAGTCCCGTGAGCGTTCGGTGGGTGGCTACTACGGCTACGGTTACGGCTATGGATACGGATATGGACATGGACAAGCGCAGGAAGCCCAGCCGCAGGCGGTCTGAGCCAAGGCGCGCCGTCAGGGGGCAGTGGTTCGGCGCCCTGGCGCTCGCCGTGCTCGGCGTCGGCGGCAGCGCGCATGCGCAATCCGTCCGTGTCACGCCGACCCTCGACACCGAACTCACCTGGACCGACAACGCCAGTGCATCCCGGGGCGGGACAGCGGGTGGGGGCGGCTCGGACTGGATTCTTGAAGTCTCGCCCGGCATTTCGGTCTCGCGCACCAGCGGTCGGCTCAGCGGCAGCCTCAGTGCACGCTTGCGCAACCTGCTCTACGCCGACAACACGGACAACAACACGTCCTTTCTCAGCCTCCAGGGCAGCGGGAGCTTCGAAGCGATCGAGGATCTCCTGTTCCTCGACTTCGACGCCGGCATCAGCCGCAACAACCTGTCGGCGTTCTCGGGCGGCGCAGCCGGGGATCCGCTCGCCTCGAGCCGGGCCAATGAAACGCGCACCTGGTCCATCGCGCCGCGGCTCGAGTCCGAGCTGCGCTTCGGCGAATCGGCCAGGGGCTCGGTGCAGTACTCCTCGCGTGGCATCACCTCCGGCAGCGAAGGCCTGGGCAACCAGAGCGTGGATACCTTGAGCGTCAATCTGGCCGATCCGGGCGGCTTTCGCTTCTTCGGCTGGGGTGTTGCCTACAGCCGTACCGAATCCGACGGCGGCACGGCGGCGACCAGTTCGCGCACCGAGGAGACGGTGCGCGGCACCCTGTTCGCCAACCTCTCGCCTCAGTTCCGGCTGCGCGGCATCGTCGGCCACGAGTCCAACGACTACGACAACGGCCGCGAGGACAGCGGCAGCATCGTCGGTGGCGGCTTCGACTGGTACCCCACGGATCGCACCGCGATCTCGGCGACGGTCGAGGACCGCATCTTCGGCCGCGGCTACGACTTCAGCTTCAATCACCGCATGCGGCGCTCGGTATGGTTCGTCAACGCGTCAAGGGATCTGTCGTCCACGGCGCAGGAACTCGGTAACGCCTTCGTGTTCGACCAGGCCTGCCTCAGCCTGGTGTCCAACCCGGCCTACCGGCCCGACGTCACCGACCCAACGCTGCGGCAGTTGCTCCTGCTCGAGTGTCTCGGCATCGTCAGCCTGCGCTCCAATGCCGCCTACGTAAATCAGTCGGTGGGCGGCGGCTTCTCGCTGCTCGGGGTGCGCAACACCTTGAGCTTTTCCGTCACTCGCGCCGACCGCTCGCTGGTCAGCAACATCTCCGGCTTGCTGCCGGGCGACGACTTCCTCAACACCGACCGCGTGCGCACCACCTCGGCGACCGTGGCCTGGAGTCACCAGCTCACCGGCACCAGCTCGCTCGATGCCAGCCTCACGCGCTCCGAATCCGAAGGGCGCGACGACCCCACGCTCGAGACCACACGCCTGCTGGGCTCGCTGGGCGTGAGCCGCACGCTCGGCCCCAATACCCAGACCAGCCTGCGCTACCGCTACCAGAAGGCCGAGGGCTCCACCGACTACACCGAGAACGCCATCACCGCCACGCTCGGCATGCGCTTCTGACCGGACACCCGATGTACGAAACTTTCTTCAAGCTCCGCGCCAAGCCCTTCCAGCTCAACCCCGACCCCGCCTTCTTCTATGGCAGCCGGGGCCACCGGCGGGCGATGGCCTACCTCGAGTACGGCCTGCACCAGAGCGAGGGCTTCATCGTCATCACCGGCGAGGTCGGCGCCGGCAAGACCACCATCGTGCGCAGCCTGCTCGAGCAGCTCGATCCGGCCAAGGTTGTCGCCGCCAACATCGTCAGCACCCAGGTCGACGCCAACGACATGCTGCGCATGGTGGCCGCGGCCTTCGGCGTGCCCAGCCGCAATCTGGACAAGGCGGGGCTGCTGCTTGCGCTGGAGACCTACCTGGTCTCGATCGCCGCCTCCGGCAAGCGCGCGCTGCTGATCGTCGACGAGGCGCAGAACCTGAGCGCCGCCGCGGTCGAAGAGCTGCGCATGCTGTCGAACTTCCAGCTCGAGGACCACGCCCTGCTGCAGAGCTTCCTGGTCGGCCAGCCGGAGTTCCGCGACATGATGCAGCGCGCCGAGATGCAGCAGTTGCGCCAGCGCGTCATCGCCTCCTACCACCTCGGCCCGCTCGACTCGCAGGAAACCCGCGGCTACATCGAACACCGCCTGTCGCATGTCGGCTGGACCGACGACCCGATCTTCGAGCCCGCCGCCTACAACGTCATCTACGGCTACACCGGCGGCATCCCGCGCCGCATCAACACGCTGTGCGACCGCCTCATGCTCGCCGCCTACATCGCCGAGCGTCACAGCATCGGCGAATCCGACGTGCGCGAGGTCATCGACGAGCTCAAGCAGGAGTTCGCCACGCCGGGCGGGGCCCGGCCGGTGCTCACCGACGCCGTGCAGGCCGATGCCGGCGGCGCGGCCGGGGCAGCAGCGCTCGAACTGCTCGGCGCCAACAAGCTCGCCCTCGACCGCCTGCGGGTGTCGCCCGAGCTCGCGGCGCAAGCGGCGGAGATGGCGGGCAGCTACGATCTGCAGCGCATCGAGGCTCGCCTCGCCGGGCTCGAGCAGTCGGTCGCCGCCACCCTCAATGTGCTCAGCCAGTTGCTGCAGGCCGTGCGTCGTGACGAGACGGCCGGGGAGGCGCGCGAATGAGCACCTCGCTTGCGGCGGAGGCGGCCGCACCGGTCATCTGCATCGTCGGCGCCCGCCCCAACTACATGAAGGTCGCGCCCATCATCCGCGCCTTCGCCGCGCACAATCCGCCCATCCCCACGCTGCTGGTGCACACCGGCCAGCACTACGATCCGGCGATGAAGGACCGCCTGTTCGCCGACCTCGAACTGCCCGAGCCCGACATCAACCTCGCGGTCGGCTCGGGTTCGCACGCGGTGCAGACGGCCGAGGTCATGAAGCGCTTCGAGCCGGTCATCGACCAGTTCGGCGCCAGCGCGGTGCTGGTGGTGGGCGACGTCAATTCCACGCTCGCCTGCGCGCTGGTCGCCAGCAAGCGTCACATCCCGGTGATCCATGTCGAGTCCGGCCTGCGCAGCAATGATCGGCGCATGCCCGAAGAGATCAACCGCATCCTCACCGACCAGATCTCCGACGTGCTCTACACCACCGAGCGCTCCGCCCACGACAACCTCGCGCGCGAGGGCATCGCCGCCGAGCGTGCGGTGTTCGTCGGCAACGTCATGATCGACAGCCTGCGCGCCAGCCTGCCCAAGGCGGTGCCCGCCGACGTGCTGCTTGCCCAGGCCGGTCTCGACGCCCGCCGCATCGAGCACGGCTACGGCGTGGTCACGCTGCACCGTCCGTCCAACGTCGATCACCCCGAGGTGCTCGGCCCCATCATCGACGCCCTGTACGCCGTCAGCCGCAAGTTGCCGCTCGTCATCGCCCTCCATCCGCGCACCCGCGGCAACCTCGAGCGCTTCGGCATGCTGGCCAAGCTCGACACGCCCGGCTTCCTGGTGCTGCCGCCGCAGGGCTATCTGGAGATGCTCGGCCTCATGTCGGGCGCGCGCATGGTCCTCACCGACTCCGGCGGCATCCAGGAAGAGACCACCGCGCTCGGCGTGCCCTGCATCACCATCCGCGAGAACACCGAGCGACCGATCACCGTGGAGCAGGGCACCAACACCCTGGTCGGCATCGACCCGCAGGCCATCGTCGCCGCCGCCGAACAGGTGCTGGCCACCGGCGGCAAGGCCGGGCGCGTGCCCGAGTACTGGGACGGCCGTTGTGCCGAGCGCATCGCCGCCCATCTTCACGACTGGCTGCTCACCCACCCTCGCCAGGCCTGACCCCGCCATGAACGCTGCCGCCCGCATCACCAACGCCTTCACCTGCGACGTCGAGGACTACTTCCAGGTCTCGGCGCTGGCGCCGCACTTCCCGCGCAGCCAGTGGGACAGCGTGCCCTGCCGGGTCGAGCGCAACGTCGACCGCGTGCTCGAACTGCTCGCGCGACATGGCGCGCGCGGCACCTTCTTCACCCTCGGCTGGGTGGCCGAGCGCTACCCGCAGCTCGTGCGTCGCATCGCCGACGCTGGCCACGAAGTCGCCAGCCATGGCTACGCCCACGAGCGCGCCAGCGATCTCAGTCCCGAGGCCTTCAAGGCCGACATCCGGCTCGCCAAGGCGGTGCTCGAGGACATCACCGGCGCGGCCGTCACCGGTTACCGCGCGCCGAGCTTCTCCATCGGCACCGCCAACCTGTGGGCGCACGACTGCATCGCCGAGGTCGGCTACCGCTACAGCTCCAGCGTCTATCCGGTCAAGCACGACCACTACGGCATCCCCGATGCGCCGCGCTTCCCCTGGCGCCTGCCCAACGGCCTGGTCGAGGTGCCGGTCAGCACCGTGCGCCTGTTCGGGCGCAACTGGCCGGCGGGCGGCGGCGGCTTCTTCCGCCTGCTGCCCTATTCGCTGTCACGCTGGCAGATCGCCCGCGTCAACGCCGACGATCGCCGCCCCGCGATCTTCTACTTCCACCCCTGGGAGATCGACCCCGAACAGCCCCGCGTGACCGGCGCCACGGCAAAAACACGCTTTCGGCACTACATTAACCTTCAGCACACCCAAGCGCGGCTCGACCGCCTGCTTGCGGATTTCTCCTGGGGGCGCGCTGACGAAGTCTTCCGCGACGCCGCCTGACCCCGCCTCAACCTGCCCGGACACGGATGCGCGTCATGGACCGATTGCCGATTCACGTCAGCCTGCTCACCCCCCACCAGGTCGAGCGCTGGGACGACTTCGTCCGCCGCTGCCCGCAGGCCACCTTCTTTCACCTGTCGGCCTGGCGCGAGATCCTCGAAGACGTCTTCCGCCATCGCACCTTCTATCTCTACGCCGAGCGCGCCGGCGACATCGTCGCCGTGCTGCCGCTGGCCGAGGTGCGCAGCCGCCTGTTCGGCCACGCGCTCACCTCGCTGCCCTTCTGCGTCTATGGCGGGGTGGCGGCCGATGTCGATGCCGGCCCCGAGATCTACCAGGCGCTCGAGATGCGCGCCGAGGCGCTGGCGATGGCGCTGGGCGTGCAGCACACCGAGTACCGCAACCTCAAGCCGGTGCATCGCGACTGGCCGCGCCAGGAGCTCTACGTCACCTTCCGCAAGACGCTCCTGCCCGAGGTCGAGGCCAACATGCTCGCCATCCCGCGCAAGCAGCGCGCGATGGTGCGCAAGGGCATCAAGAACGGGCTCGTCAGCGAGATCGACGACGACGTCGAGCGCTTCTTCGCCCTCTACGCCGACAACGTGCTGCGCCACGGCACGCCGGCCCTGCCCAAGCGCTTCTTCCAGCGCCTGAAGGCCGACTTCGGCGAGGCCTGCGAGGTGCTCACCGTCACCGACCCCGCCGGCAAACCCTTGTCGAGCGTGCTCAGCTTCTACTTCCGTGACGAGGTGCTGCCTTACTACGCCGGCGACGACTTCGCCGCGCGCGACCTCGCCGCCAACGACTTCAAGTACTGGGAGCTCATGCGCCGGGCCTGCGAGCGTGGCTGCAAGGTCTTCGACTACGGTCGCAGCAAGGTCGGCACCGGCCCCTACAGCTTCAAGAAGAACTGGGGCTTCGAGCCGCAGCCGCTGTCCTACGAGTACTGTCTGTACAAGCGCGACAGCGTGCCGCAGAACAACCCGATGAACCCCAAGTACCGCGCCTTCATCGCGCTCTGGAAGCGTCTGCCGCTCGGCGTCGCCAACCGCCTTGGGCCGCACATCGTGCGCAGTCTGGGGTAGGGCGGTGCTGCACGACCGCCCCACGCTGCTCTACCTGACGCACCGCATCCCGTATCCGCCCAACAAGGGCGACAAGGTGCGCTCCTTCAACATCCTGCGTCAGCTCGCGCGCACGCATCGCGTCTTTCTCGGCAGCTTCGTCGACCATCCCGACGACCGCCAGCACATCCCGGCGCTGCGTCAGTGGTGCGAGCAATGCTGCGTCGTCCCGATCGAGCCCGGCATCCGCCGCCTCGCCAGCCTGCGCGGCCTGCTGCGGGGCGAAGCCCTCAGCCTGCCCTATTACCGCAGCCCGCGCCTGGCGGCCTGGGTGCAGCGCATGGTGACCGAGCACGGCATCCGCAGCGCGGTGGCCTTCTCCGGGCCGATGGCGCAGTACCTCGACACCCCCGGCCTCGAGCGCCGCGTCATCGACTTCTGCGACGTCGATTCGGCCAAGTGGACGCAATACGCCGCCGACCGCCGCTGGCCGCTGTCCTGGCTCTACCGCCGCGAAGGCGAGCGCCTGCTCGCCTTCGAGCGCGACACTGCCGCGCGCTGCGATGCCAGCCTGTTCGTCACCGAGGCCGAGGCCGATCTGTTTCGCGCCGCCGCGCCCGAACTGTCCACCCAGGTCGGCGTCATGCAGAACGGCGTCGACGCCGAGTATTTCTCGCCCAATCACCGCTTCGACTCACCCTACCCGGCGGGCGGGCCGGTGCTCGTCTTCAGCGGCGCCATGGACTACTGGCCCAACATCGACGCCGTCACCGGGTTCGCCCGCGAGCTGCTGCCGCGCATTCGCGCCCAGGTCCCGGGCGCGCGCTTCTGGATCGTGGGCATGAACCCGGCACCGGCGGTGCAGGCGCTCGCCGGCGAGGGTGTGGTCGTCACCGGCACCGTGCCCGACGTGCGGCCCTATCTGGCCCATGCCGACGCCGTCGTGGCCCCCTTGCGCATCGCGCGCGGCATTCAGAACAAGGTGCTCGAGGCGATGGCGATGGCGCGCCCGGTGGTGGTGTCCGCCGCGCCGGCCACAGGCCTCGCCGCCGAAGATGGCCGCGACTGCGAGATCGCCGCCGACGATGCCAGCTTCTGCGCCCGCGTCGTCGGCCTGCTGCAGGACGAAGCGCGACGCGCAAACATGGGCCGCGCAGCCCGTGCCTGCGTGCTGCGCGGCTACAGCTGGTCGGCCAATCTGCGCATGCTCGACGGGCTGCTCGAAGTGGCGCCGGCCCAGGGTGGGGCGGCGGACGACATCCCGACCGTCATCGGCGACACCCCCGCGCTCGCACGCTCGCAGGTGGCCTGATGTCCGAACGCCGGCCGCTGGTGATGCACCTCGTCTACAACTTCGACGTCGGCGGGCTGGAGAACGGCGTCGTCAACCTCATCAACCGCATGCCGCCCGAGCGCTACCGCCACACGGTGGTCGCGCTCACGCGCTGTGTGGACAGTTTCTGCCAGCGCATCACGCGCGAGGACGTCGGCTTCGTTTCGCTGCACAAGCCGCCTGGTCAGGGCATCAAGCTCTATCCGCGCCTGTGGCGCCTGTTTCGCGAGCGCCGGCCGGCCATCGTGCACACCCGCAACCTCGCCGCGCTCGAGGCCGCCGTCCCGGCGCGCCTGGCCGGGGTGCCGGTGCGGGTGCATGGCGAGCACGGCTGGGACGTCTCCGATCCCGGCGGCACGCGGCGCAAGTTCCAGTTGCTGCGCCGCGCCTACAGCCCTTTCGTCAGCCGCTACGTGGCGCTCTCGGGCCACATCGAGTCCTACCTGACCGAGCGCGTCGGCATTGCGCCGGCGCGCGTCGAGCGCATCTGCAACGGCGTCGACACCCTGCGTTTCTACCCGGTGCCCGGCGGCGTGCGCACCGCCTTGCCCGGCGCGCCCTTCGGCGCCAAACCCGGTGCCGGCCCCGGCGACGCCCACACGGTCGTCATCGGCAGCGTCGGCCGCCTGCAGGCGATCAAGGACCAGCTCAACCTGGTGCGCGCCTTCGCGCTCGCCCGCGCGCGCGGCGGGGCAGGGCGTGCGCTGCGCCTGATCATTGCCGGCGACGGCCCGCTGCGCGCCGAGCTCGAGGCCGAGATCCGCCATGCCGGCGTCGGCGATGTGGTGTGGCTCGCCGGCGAGCGCAAGGACGTGCCCGAGGTCATGCGCGCGCTCGATCTCTTCGCGCTGCCCTCGCAGGCCGAAGGCATCTCCAACACCATTCTCGAAGCCATGGCCTGCGGCCTGCCGGTGGTCGCCACCGCGGTCGGCGGCAATCCCGAGCTGGTGGCCGCGGGCGAGACCGGCGCGCTGGTGCCGGCGCAGGATCCCCACCGCATGGCCGAGGCCCTGCTGTGCTACGCTTCGGATGCTGCATTGCGGAAGAAGCACGGCGCCGCCGGCCGCCAGCGCGTCGAGCACCACTTCAGCCTCGACGCCATGGTGGCGCGCTACACCGCGATGTACGACCAACTCCTGCAGCACGCCGGCCCGGCGCCGGCCAGACCGTAAAGGAAGCCCCCGACATGTGCGGCATCGCCGGCCTCTTCGACACCCGCGGCAAGCGCGACTTCGACCGCGCGCTGATGCAGCGCATGAACGACGTCCAGCACCATCGCGGCCCGGACGAAGGCGGCTACCACTTCGAGCCCGGCGTCGCGCTCGCCCACCGCCGGCTGTCCATCATCGACCTCGCCACCGGCCAGCAGCCACTGTTCAACGAGGACGGCTCGGTGGCGGTGGTGTTCAACGGCGAGATCTACAACTTCCAGGAGCTCGTCCCCGAGCTCGAAGCCCTGGGCCACGTCTTCCACACCCGCAGCGACACCGAGGTCATCGTCCACGCCTGGGAGGCCTGGGGCGAGGATTGCGTGCAGCGCTTTCGCGGCATGTTCGCCTTCGCCCTGCACGACCGTAACCGCGACACCTTCTTCATGGCGCGCGACCGCCTGGCGGTCAAGCCGATGTTCTACGCGCTGCTGGCCGACGGCACGCTCGCCTTCGGCTCCGAGCTCAAGGTGCTGATGCAGCATCCCGAGCTCGACCGCCGCATCGACCCGCTGGCCGTCGAGGAATACTTCGCGCTGGGTTACGTCGCCGAGCCGCGCACCATCTTCCTCGGCGCCAAAAAGCTCGGCCCGGGCGAGTCCTTGTGCATCCGCCGCGGCCAGCCGATCCCCGAGCCGAAGCAGTACTGGGACGTGCGCTTCACCCTCGACAACGACCTCTCGCTGGCCGATGCCACCGCCGAGCTCACCGAGCGCCTGCGCGAATCCGTGCGCCTGCGCATGATCGCCGAGGTACCGCTGGGCGCCTTCCTGTCGGGCGGGGTGGATTCCAGCGCGGTGGTCGCCACCATGGCGGGGCTGTCGGACGAGCCGGTCAACACCTGCTCCATCGCCTTCGACGACCCCAAGTTCAACGAATCCGAATTCGCCCAGAAGGTCGCCGACCGCTACCGCACCAACCACTTCGTCGAGACGGTCAAGTCCGACGACTTCGACCTCATCGACACCCTGGCCGCGCTCTACGACGAGCCCTACGCCGACAGCTCCGCCATCCCCACCTACCGCGTGTGTCAGCTCGCGCGCAAGCGCGTCACCGTGGCCTTGTCGGGCGATGGCGGTGACGAGAGCTTCGGCGGCTACCGCCGCTACCGCATGCACCTGATGGAAGAGAAGCTGCGCGCCGCGCTGCCCATGGGCGTGCGCCGGCCGGTCTTCGGCCTGCTCGGCCGCGTCTATCCCAAGGCCGACTGGGCGCCGCGCGTGTTCCGCGCCAAGACCACCTTCCAGGCCATGGCGCGCGACGCCACCGAGGCCTATTTCCATTCGGTCTCGCTGCTGCGCGGCGACATGCGCCACAGGCTCTTCACCGCCGACTTCCGCGCCAAGCTCGGTGGCTACGACGCGCTCGAGGTCTTCCGCCGCCACGCCGCTGCGGCCCACACCGACGACCCGCTGGCGCTGATCCAGTACCTCGATCTCAAGACCTACCTGGTCGGCGACATCAACACCAAGGTCGACCGCGCCAGCATGGCCCACTCGCTGGAAGTGCGCGAACCGCTGATGGACCACAAGCTGGTCGAATGGCTCGCCACGCTGCCCTCCGGCCTCAAGATCCAGGGCAACGAAGGCAAGTTCCTGTTCAAGAAGGCGATGGAACCCTTCCTGCCCAACGACGTGCTCTACCGCCCCAAGATGGGCTTCGCCGTGCCGCTCGCGCGCTGGTTCCGCGGCCCGCTCAAGCAGCGCGTGCGTGACGCAGTGCTGGGCGAGACGCTGGCCGCCACCGGTATATTCAATCGCGACTATCTGCAGCACCTGGTCGACGCCCATCAGTCCGGCGCGCGCGACTACAGCTCGCCGTTGTGGACCTTGCTGATGTTCGAGGCCTTCGTGCGCAACAACGGATCAATGGGGTCAGACTCGATTGATCAGAGTGTTGCATGTAACGGCGGCGCGGTCTATGCTGCGTAGCATGTAACGACGTTGGGATTGGGAGATTTCCATGGCTGACAGTGTTTCGGAACGTGTTGGGCGCTACCGCACGAATCTGCGTGAGGCAGGCTTGCGGCCGGTGCAGATCTGGGTGCCGGATACGCGCAAGCCGGGTTTTGCCGAGGAGTGCCGCAGGCAGTCCAGCTTGCTTAAGGATGATCCGAAAGAGCAGGAAGTGCTCGACTGGCTCGAGCAGGCTGCTGACACGGACGGCTGGGTGTGATGCGCGGCGACCTGATCACCGTTGCCTTGCAGGGCGACTACGGCAAACCGCGTCCCGCCGTGGTCATTCAGTCGGACTTGTTCGACGAACACCCGTCGGTCACGCTTCTGCCGCTGACCAGTGATTTACGCGACACACCGCTGTTTCGCATCACCATCGAGCCGTCACCAGAAAATGGCCTGCGCCAGCGATCGCAGGTCATGGTCGACAAGATCCATACGGTACCCAGGGCCAAACTCGGTCCCAGCCTGGGCCGACTGTCCGACGATGAACAGATTGCCGTGAATCGGTCTTTGATGTTGTTTCTCGGACTGGCTTGATCAGGTTTCCCATGCGCATCCTCCACATCCTCGACCACTCCATCCCGCTGCACAGCGGCTACACCTTCCGCACCGCGGCCATCCTGCGCGAGCAGCGCGCGCTGGGCTGGGAGACCTTTCACCTGACCTCGCCCAAGCAGGGCCAGACCGCGGCAGAGGTCGAGGACGTCGATGGCCTGCGCTTCTACCGCAGCCCGGTGCCCGCGCCCGGGCGCAGCGGCGTCAACGAGCTGCGCCAGGTGCGCACCGTGCAGGCGCGCATCGAAGCGCTCGCCGCCGAACTGCGCCCCGACATCCTGCACGCGCACTCGCCGGTGCTCAACGCCATCCCCGCCATCCGCGCCGGCCGTAAGCTCGGCATCCCGGTCGTCTACGAGATCCGCGCCTTCTGGGAAGACGCCGCGGTCGACCACGGCACCACCACCGAGGGTAGCCTGCGCTACCGCGCCACCAAGGCGCTGGAGACCTGGGCGATCAAGCGCGCCGACCACGTGTTCACCATCTGCGAAGGCCTGCGCGCGGACATCGTCGGGCGCGGCGTCCCGGCCACCAAGGTCACGGTGATCCCCAATGCGGTCGACATCGAGTCCTTCCAGCTCTCCGGCGACGCCGACCCCGTCCTGCGCGAACAGCTCGGCCTCGCCGGCACCACCGTGGTCGGTTTCGTTGGCTCCTTCTACGCCTACGAAGGCCTCGACCTCCTGCTCGACGCCTTCCCCGCGCTGCTGCAAAAGCGCCCCGAACTGCGCCTGCTGCTCGTCGGCGGCGGCCCGCAGGACGCCAATCTCAAGGCCCAGGCCCAGCACCTCGGCGTGGCCGACAAGGTCGTCTTCACCGGCCGCGTCCCGCACAGCGAGGTCAGCCGCTACTACGACCAGATCGACCTGCTTGCCTACCCGCGCCACTCCATGCGCCTCACCGAACTCGTCACCCCCTTGAAGCCGCTCGAAGCCATGGCCCAGGGCCGGCTCTTCGTGGCCTCCGACGTCGGCGGCCACAAGGAGCTGATCCGCGACGGCGAGACCGGCAAGCTATTCAAGGCCGGCAGTGCCGAAGCGCTCGCCACCGCCATCGACGACATGCTCGCCCACCGCGAGCGCTGGCCGGCGATGCGCGCGGCCGGGCGGCACTTCGTCGAGGACGTGCGCAACTGGACCAACAGCGTGGCCAACTACCGGGCGGTCTATGAGCGCCTTGGCGGTCGCGCCCGGCAGGCGGCCTGAGCAGCGCGTCGATGTCGTTTTCAGCGCTCAGGGTATTGCTCGTGGGGCCCCTGCCGCCGCCCGCCGGTGGCATGGCCAACCAGACACGGCAACTTGCCGAATTGCTGCGCGGCGAAGGGGCGAGCGTCGAGCTCGTGCGCACCAATGCCCCCTATCGTCCGGCGTGGGCGGCGCAGCTCAAGGGTCTGCGCGCCGTGTTCCGGCTGCTGCCCTACCTGGCCCAGCTGTGGCGCGGGGCGGGGCGCGCCGACGTGGTCCATGTGATGGCCAACTCGGGCTGGTCGTGGCACCTGTTCGCGGCGCCGGCGGTGTGGATCGCCTCGCTGCGCGGCCTGCCGGTCGTCGTCAATTACCGCGGCGGCGAGGCGGGCAGCTTTCTTGCCCGCGCGGCGGGGGCAGTGCGCGCGAGCATGCGGCGTGCCGCCGTGCTGGCCGTGCCCTCGGGTTTCCTGCAGCAGGTGTTCTCCGGCTACGGCATGCCCGCCCGCATCGTGCCCAACATCATCGACCTCGACCGCTTCCACCCCGCCGAGCCGCCGCGCCAGGCGGGCAGGGCGCCGCACTTGCTGGTCGCCCGTAATCTCGAGGCCATCTACGGCAACGATACTGCGCTTCGCGCCTTCGCCCTGCTGTCGCAACACTACCCCGCAGCGACGCTGACCCTCGCTGGCGCCGGGCCCGAGGCCAGCGCGCTGGCGGCGCTCGCGCGCGAACTGGGCGTCGCCGACCGCGTCCGCTTTCCCGGTCGGCTCGATCGCGAGCAAATGGCTGCGCTCTACCGTGACGCAGATCTCATGCTCAATGCCAGCCGTGTGGATAACATGCCCAATGCCATCCTCGAGGCGCTCGCCAGCGGCCTGCCGGTGGTCACGACCGACGCTGGCGGCATCCCCTTCATGGTCGAGCACCGGCGTACGGCGATGCTGGTGCCGGTCGACGATGCCGCCGCCCTGGCCGCCGCGACGCGCGAGGTCCTCGACGATGCGCCCTTGCGCACCGCGCTGGTGTCCCACGGGCTGGCCGAGGTGCAGCGCTACCGCTGGCACTCGGTGCGCTCGGAACTACTTGCCGCCTACCAGACCGCGCTGCAGGCGCAGGAGCGATGACCGATATGAACACAAAGGAAGCTGCAATGAGTCTCAGCAACGCGGGTCACAAGCCCGGCAGCGACGTCGCCGCAGGTGACGCGTCCGCGCGCAGGCTTCACCTGGCGGTGCTCGCCCTCGGCCTGCTGTGGCTGCTGTTCTGGTACCGCGACACCTTTATGGCCATGGTCAGCATCTGGGACCGCTCCGAGACCTTCGCCCATGGCTTCGTCATCGCGCCGATCTCGGCCTGGCTGGTGTGGCGGCGGCGCCATTTCATCCGCAACCTGCCGATCGAACCCTCCCTGCTCGGGGCCGTGTTCGGCCTGGGTGCCGGCTTCGCCTGGCTGCTCGGCGAGCTCGCCAGCGTCGATGCCGTGTCCCAGTTCGCCTTCGTCGGCATGGTGATCAGCTTCATCTGGGCGGTGATGGGCACGGCGGTGGTGCGCACCTATGCCTTCCCGATCGGCTTCCTGTTCTTCATGGTGCCCTTCGGCGAGTTCATGTTCCCGACCATGATGGACTGGACCGCCAACTTCATCATCTGGGCGGTGCGCGCCTCTGGCGTGCCGGTATACGCCGAAGGCTACAACCTGGTCATCCCCTCGGGGCGCTGGGAGGTGGTCGAAGGCTGCAGCGGTGTGCGCTACCTGATGGCCTCGGTCGTGGTCGGCAGCCTCTACGCCTATCTCAACTACCGCTCCACCAAGAAGCGCCTCGTCTTCGTCGCCGCCTCGATCGTCGTGCCTGTGTTCGCCAACTGGCTTCGCGCCTACGGCATCGTCATGCTCGGCCACCTCACCGACAACAAGCTGGCCGCCGGCGCCGACCACCTGATCTACGGCTGGGTCTTCTTCGGCATCATCATCATGATCCTGTTCTGGATCGGCTCCCGCTGGCAGGAGGCCGAGGAAGAAGCGCCCGCCGCAGCCGCCGGGACAAGGGGCGGGGCAGCGGCTGCCGGCCAGGCCACGACCGGCCGCCTCGCCGGGCTGGTCATCGCCGTCGCCGCCGTCACGCTGTGGAACCCGGTGCTGGCATTCCTCGATCGCCAGGGCCAGCATGGCCCGGTGCAGTTTGGCGAGTTCGCCGCGGCGGGCAAGTGGTCGCAGGTGGATGGCGGCGACAAGCCCGCCTGGACGCCGCGCTACCAGGGCATGCGCGGCCAGCAGCACGTGCTGTTCACCAATGGCGAGACCCAGGTCGGCGTCTTCCTCACCTATTACCGCGACCAGGTCGCCGGCGAGGAGCTGATCAACTCCGAGAACCGCATCCTGCTCAACAAGGACGAGGAGTGGCGCTTCACCGCCTCGGGCACCCAGCGCCAGCCGATCGGCAGCGAGGCCATCCAGTTGCGCACCAACGAGCTGCGCAGCAATGCCGATGCCAGTCACCGCCTCGCCGTCTGGCACTGGTACTGGGTCAATGGGCGCTGGACGCACAGCGACTACGTGGGCAAGGCGCATCTGGCCCTGTCGCAGCTGCGTGGGCGCGGTGACGACTCGGCCATGGTGGCGCTCTACACCCCGGTGAATGCCGAGCGGCGCGGCGAGGCCGAGGCCGCGCTCGCCGACTTCCTCGCCACCATGGGGCCGCAGATCGGCGCCGTGCTCGAACACGCAAGGGTGCGCTGACCGCCATGATGCCCTGGCTCGCCCGCAGCATTTACCGCGCCCAGGAGGCCGCGCTCAAGCGGCCCACCTTCGCCTACTGGCAGGCGCTCGAGCGCAGCCAGTGGCTGGATCGGGCGGCGGTCGAAGCCTTGCAGGCGCGCAAGCTCAACGCCCTGCTGGGCGTGGCGCTGGCGCACAGCCCGTGGCACGCGGCGCGGATCCGGGCCGCAGGGCTGCACGAGGCGGTGCGGGCGGGTGAACTGCCCCTCGCCGACCTCGCCCGCCTGCCCACCATGACCAAGCGCGACGCGCGCGACAACGTCGACCAGCTCGTCTGGCGCGGCGTGCCGGGCGGGGCCTTCCGCTACAACACCGGCGGCTCCAGCGGCGAGCCGCTGATCTTTCACTTCGGCCGCGCCCGCCAGGCTTCGGACGCCGCCGGCCGCATGCGCGCGCGCAACTGGTGGGGCGTCGCCCCCGGCGAGCGCGAGGCCTATCTGTGGGGCGCGCCGGTCGAGCTCAACAAGACCGACCGCATCAAGACCTTGCGCGACCGCCTGGTCAATCAGCTCGTGCTCAACGCCTTCGCCATGTCGGCGCCGCACATGGACGACTACCTCGCCGCGCTGCAGGCGTGGCAGCCCAAGTGCCTGTACGGCTACGCCTCCAGCGTCGCGCTGCTTGCCGCCCATGCCGAGGCGCGCGGCATCAAGCCCCGGCTGACGGCGCTGCGCGTGGTGTGCACTACCGGCGAGCCGCTTTACCCGCACCAGCGCGAGCTCATCGGCCGCGTCTTCGGCGTGCCGGTGGCCAACGAATTCGGCAGCCGCGACATCGGCTTCACCGCCCACGAGGCCCCGGGCGGGCAGATGCTGCTGCTGAGCGAGAGCCACATCGTCGAGGTGCTCGATGAGGCCGGGCAGCCGGTCGCGCCGGGCGAGGCGGGCGAAGCCGTCATCACCGGGCTCAGCTCCGCCGCGCAGCCCTTCATCCGCTACCGCACCGGCGACGTGCTGCGCCTGGCACCCGACGCCGCCACGGGCGGGCAGGGGCTGCACGTGATTGCCGAGGTCAGCGGCCGCCAGACCGACTTCGTTCTCGCCGCCGACGGCCGCGTCATGCATGCGCTCGCCGTCATCTACGTGCTGCGCGCCACGCCCGGCGTCGCCCAGTTCAAGTGCGTCCAGCACGCGGTCGATCGCATGGAAGTGCAGATCGTCACCGATGCGCAGTGGAATGCCGCAGCGGGCGCGGCCGTGGTTGCCGGCCTGCGCGCACGCCTGGGCGAGGGCGTTGCGATCGAGCTGAAGCTGCTGGACACCATTCCGCCCGAGGCCTCGGGCAAACACCGCTATGTCGTGAGCCATGTCCCGCTGCCCGCGGGGCTGATGGTCACCGCCTGAACCGAAACGATCCGACGCATGAACCCAAGCACCCTCATCGAACTCCCCCTGCGCTACAAGCCCTGGCGCGCCCGCCACCTCAAGCTCGTCATCCGTGACATGGGGGGCGCCGCGCGCCAGCCCGAGGGCGAGCATCTTGCCCACCTGCGTGGCGCCATCGACTGGCTCTGCCGCGCCCAGGACGTGCGCGACGGCCACACCGACGCCGGTGGCGTGGCCGCAGGCTGGAGCTTCGAGGACGGCTGGCTGCCCGGCTATCCCGAGACTACCGGCTACATCATCGAGACCTTTCTGGCCGCCGCGCCGGTGCTCGGCTGCCTCGAACTGCTCGACCGCGCGCAACGCATGATCGACTGGGAGCTCTCGCTGCAGGCCGACGATGGCGCCTTCCCCGGCCACTTCGGCGAGCCCGGCAGCCACCCGGTGATCTTCAACCAAGGCCAGATCATGCACGGCCTGGTCGCCGGCTACACCCAGCTCGGCCGCCAGGACTGCCTCGAAGCCGGCCTGCGCGCCGGGCACTGGCTGGTCGCCCAGCAGGACGCCGACGGCTGCTACCGCAAGTTCGAGCACAACGGCGTGCCCCACGTCTATAACACCCGCGCCATCTGGGCGCTGGCGGCCATGGGCGTGGTCGGCAATGAGGCCGGCTTCATCGCCGCCGCCCGCCGCAACCTCGACTGGGCGCTCACCCAGCAGCGCGCGAGCGGCTGGTTTGCCACCAACGCCTTCGTGCCGACGCGCCACCCCTTCACCCACACCATCGCCTATGCCATCCGCGGCTTCATCGAGGTCGGCGTGCTGCTGAGCGAGCCGCGCTACCTGCAGGCGGCCGAGGCGGCCGCGCGCGGCATCATGGCGGTGCAGCGCGAGGACGGCTGGCTGGCCGGCACCTATGCCGACGGCTGGGTGGCCCACGGCAGCTATGCCTGCGTCACCGGCGTGGCACAGATGGCCCTGTGCTGGCTGCGGCTGGCGCAGCTCACCGGCGACGAGCGCTTCCGATCTGCAGCGCAGCGCGCCATCGACTACGTCAAGCGCACCCAGCGCCTGGACGACGAGGATGAGGTCGTACGCGGCGCCATCCCCGGTTCGGCCCCCATCTGGGGCGCGTACTCGCGCTTCGAATTCCCCAACTGGGCGGCCAAGTTCTTCGCCGATGCGCTGATCATGGACCTCGGCGACAGCGTGGTGCCGCCCGTTCCCGCCGCGGCCCGGGGGCGCGCCCGATGAGCGCGCTGCGCATCATGATCCTGTGCGGGCGCAGCGCCCGCCACCTGCACGTCGCCAACGTGCTGTGCCAGGCTGCTGATCCGGTCGCCATCGTGCAGGAGACCGGCGGCGAGTGGAGCCTGACGAAGACCCTCAAGAAGCTGCGCCCCGACAACCTCTTGCGCAAGGTGTGGCGCTGGCTGCGCGACCGCCGGCGCTACGCCGGCAATCCGGAAGCGAAGTTCTTCTTCCCCGACGGCAGCCCGAAACTCGACCGCCCCGAGCTGGTGCGCGAAGTCCCGCACATCAACCACCCGGAGGTCGTGCGCCTGGCAAAGGAGCTGCAGCCCGACCTCATCTGCGTGTTCGGCACCTCGCTGATCCGCGGCGAGCTGCTGAACCAGGGCCGGCTCGGCATCATCAATCTGCACGGTGGCCTGTCACCGGAATACCGCGGCGCCGACTGCACCTTCTGGGCGCTCTACAACGGCGAGCCGGACAAGGTCGGCTGCACGCTGCACTACATCGACGCCGGCATCGACACCGGCCGGCTCATCGCCCACGTGTCGCCCGCCGTGCGCGAGGGCGACAGCGAGCTCGTACTGTTCTGGCGCGCGGTGCAGGACAGCGCCCAGGTCTACGCCGAGGCCATCCGGCGCCTTGCCCACGGCCATGCGCTGGGTGTCGTCCAGCCGGGCAAGGGCCGGCTGTACCAGGTCAAGGACCGCGGCCTGCGCCATGAGCAGGCGCTTGCCGACAAGCTGCCCGGCACGCTTGCCGGGCTCGACCTGCCACCGCGGGTGCGCTGGTTCGTCGCCGAGGAAAGGCAGGAGCGCGCGGCATGAGGGACCTGTTCGTCGCCGCCGTCGTCTTCGGTTCGCTGCCCTTCATCCTCTGGAGACCGTGGCTTGGCATCCTGATGTGGTCGTGGCTGGGCTACATGAACCCGCACCGCCTCGCCTGGGGTTTCGTCACCTCGATGCCGGTGGCCTTGATCGTGGCGCTGACGACTTTCGCGGCAATTCTGTTCTCCAAGGAAGAGAAGCGCCTGCCCTGGACGCGGGAATCGGTCTTGTTGCTGATTTTCACCGGCTGGATGTTCGTGTCGACCTTGCTGGCGCAGTATCCGGGCATGGCCTGGCCGCAGTGGGACAAGGTCTGGCGCATCATCCTGATGACCTACGTCACCTTGATGCTGATCACCGACCGGCAGCGCCTGCACTGGCTGGTGGTGGTGATTGCGTTGTCCATCGGTTTCTTCGGCTTCAAGGGCGGCGTCTTCATCCTCACCGGCGGCAGTGGCAACAACGTCATGGGCCCGTCGGGCTCCTTCATCGCAGACCGCAACTCGGTCGGCCTGGCGCTCATCATGATCGTCCCGTTGCTCTGGTACGTGAGGCTCCAGACCGAGAACTACTGGCTTCGAATGGGCTTGCTCGCCGGTGGCGCGCTCACCCTGATCGCGATCATCGGCACCAACTCGCGCGGGGCATTGCTCGGCCTGGCGGCGATGGGCTTCTTCTTCCTGATGAAGGCGCGCAACCGCCTCGGCATCATCATGGCGCTGATTCCCGTCATTCTGGTCGTGCTCTACGTCATGCCACCCGAGTGGTTCGAGCGCATGCACACCATACAGACCTATGAGGAAGATGCCTCGGCGATGGGGCGCCTGTACGCGTGGGGCAACGCCATCACCCTGGCGAACATGTTCTTCTTTGGCGGCGGGTTCCGTGCGGTCACCGGGTTTGGTGGCACCGATTCGCATAGCAACTGGTTTGGCGTGCTCGGCGAACTTGGCTGGGTCGGGCTGGCGATGTTCGTGCTGCTGCACGTCTTCACCTGGCTGTCGGCCGCGCAGATCATGCGTTGGGCCAAGCCGCACGAATCCCTGGCCTGGGCGCGCGACCTGGCAGCGATGGTGCAGGTCAGCCTCATCGGCTACATGTCGGCGGGCTCCTTCCTGGGTCTGCAGTACTTCGACCTCTTCTACCACCTGATCGCGATCATCGTGATCACCAAGATGCTGGTGCAGAAGGAACTGGATGCGCTGCGCGGCGCCAAGCCCGCGAACGTGACGAAGGATTCCATGTCACCGCAGCGCGGTAACGGGCGGATGATGCCCGGCTAGATCCGGGGCGCCGCCTTCAGGCGGCGCCAGCCGGCGCATTCGCCCGCAGCCACAGCTCCAGTTCCACCAGCACCCAGATCATCACCCCGTAGTAGCTCGCATGCGCCGTGGCATGTTCGCGACGCAGGTAGGCGAGGTACTCCGGCTTCACGATGCCGCGCCGGCCCAGGCTGGCCAGCGCGTCCTCGGCCAGTGCCTTCAGCGGCGCATGCTCGTTGAGCCACAGCCCGAAGGGCAGCCCGAAGCCGTGCTTGCTCTTGGTGATGGTCTCGTCCGGCAGGAAACCACGCAGCGCATCCTTGAACAGCACGCGCAGGCGGCCCTTGTGCACCTTCTGCTCCGGCTTCAACAGCCCTGAGAAGGCCACGAGGTCGTCGTCGAGGAAGGGGAAGCGCACCGCGACCCCGGCGGCCTCGCACATCCGCGTGACCTTGCGCAGGTCGTTGTCCGCAAGCGTGATCTTGTGGTCGAGGTGCATCATGCGCTCGATCGGCTCCGACGACGCGCAGCGGAAGTAGGCCTCGCGCGCCAGTTCCAGCGGGCGCTCGGTATCGACCGCGGCGAGGAACTCGGGCTCGAAGATGTCCGCGAGCGGGCTGCGGTGCAGGAAGTTGTAGGTCTCCATCCGATCGGGCAGCGGCACCCGCGCCTGCTGGATGTAGCTGCGCGCCTTGCGCACCGGCATGATCGAGGCGCCGAGCGGGAAGTTCATCACCACCGGCTCCATCAGCTTGCGGAAGATGCCCGGCACGCGGTGGTAATGCTCGAACACGCCCTGTTTGGCGTAGCGTTCGTTGCCACCGAAGAACTCGTCGCCGCCGTCGCCGGCCAGCACCACCTCGATGCCGTGCTCGCGCGCCATGCGGGCGCAGAAGTAGGTGGGGGCAGCCGAGGCGTTGCCGAAGGGTTCGTCATAGGCCGCGGCGATCAGCGGCATCGCCTCGACCACGTCGTCCGCCGTCACGTAGTACTCGTGCGGGTTGGTGCCGAAGTGGCGCGACGTAATGCGCGCGTATTCCAGCTCGTCGAAGCCCTGCGCATCGAAGCCGATCGAGAAGGTCGCGGCGGGCTGGCCGCTCACCTTGCCCAGCATGCCGCTGACGGTGGAACTGTCCGTGCCGCCCGACAGGAAGGCGCCGGTGGGGCGTATGTCGTCGGTCTGGCGCGCGACGGCCTGCTCGGTCAGATCCAGAAAGCGCTGGCGCAGGGCCGCGTCGTCGCCGTCCCCGCGGGTGTCGTAGGCCAGTTGCCAGTAAAAGCGTCGCGAAAGGCCCTGTCCATTGAAGGTGGCGGATTCGGCGGGCAGCAGCTTGGCGATGCCGGCAAAGGCGGTGTCGGGGCTGGGCACCATGTGGCAGTACAGGTATTCGTACAGCGCCTGCTGGTTGACCGGCGCCGATACCAGCGGGTGCCGTGCGACCGCGCGCGCGCTGGTGGAAAAGACCAGGGTCGCGCCCACCTGGGCAAAGCACAGGCGCTCGGTGCCGGTGCGATCCACCGCGAGCATTACGCGGCGCTGGCGGGTGTCGATCAGCACCAGCGCAAAATTGCCCTGCATGGCCTCCAGCGCCGCTTCACCACGCTCGCGCCAGGCCGCCAGCACGGCGGCAGCCGCGCCCTCGGCCTGAGCGCGAGCAGCGAGCGCTGCATCGGGCCAGCGGGGGCGTCCGAGCACCGCCGCCAGGCAGCCCGCGCTCAGGTCGGTGGCCGTCGAGCAGGCCGGGTGGCTGGTCGCCAGCATGCCGGCATCGGTCGCCTGCACCTGCATGTCGGCGGGCGACAGGCCCTCCGCCGCGAGCATGGCCTGCAGGGCATCGTGCGATGCAACACGTCCGTCGAAGTTAACCCAACCGCAAAGTACTCGTCGTGATGTCATCGCTCTAGAATGCCGGTAGTCATCGAATCGGCCGTCATGTTAGCCCATGTCTCCCACGCCTAGTGTCCAGCCCGTCACGCGCTCCGCCAGAACGCTCGCCCGTCGCAGCGCCGGACCGAGCGCACCGTGAGCGCATTCGCCTTGATCCTGCTGGCCTGGCTGGCTTTCACGATTGCGTTGCTGGCACGGCACGCGAGTGCCTTGCGAGCGTTGTGGCGAGAGCCCGTTCTGACGCGCCCCGTCGTCATCATCGAGAGCGACGACTGGGGGCCTGGGCCGGAGTCTGATGGCGCCATGTTGCAGCGCATCGCAGAAAAGCTGATGGAGTTTCGTGACCGCGACGGGCATCCCGCGGTGATGACGCTCGGTGTGGTGCTGGGGCGACCCGATGGCGCGGCGATCCTCGCGACCGAATGCCGCAGCTATCGACGCAGCACGCTGGACGAAGCGCGCTATATGCCGATCGTCCAGGCCATGCGCGACGGCTGCGCCACCGGCGTCTTTGCCCTGCAGCGCCACGGTCTGGAGCATTGCTGGCCTGATTCCTTGCTAAGCCGTGCGCGCGAGGACGTCGATCTGCGCCGCTGGTTGGCGGACCCGGACGCACGCAGCGAGGCCTTGCCCTCGGCATTGCAAAGCCGCTGGGTCGATACGGCGACGCTGCCCAGCCGCCCATTGGCAGCGCGTGACGTGGAGGCGGTCGTGAAGGAAGAGGGCGATGCGTTCCTGCGAATTTTTGGCCAACGCCCGAGTGTCGCGGTGCCCAACACCTTCGTCTGGGATGACGCGATCGAGCAAGTCTGGGCTGCCGACGGTGTGCAGTGTGTTGTCACCTGCGGTCGACGGTTCGATGGGCGTGACGCAGCCGGTGGGCTTATGCCGGGCAGCCGACGAATCCTCAATGGCGAGGATGGGAAAGGGGGTGTCCGGTACGTGGTGCGAGACGTGTATTTCGAGCCCATCCGTGGCCACCGCGCGGAACATGTGTGGCGGGGGGTGGCCGAGCGCACTGCGCTTGGCAGGCCGGTGCTGATAGAGACCCATCGAGAGAGCTTCATTGCCTCGGCTGACTCCGCCCAGCAGGCGTTGGCCGAGCTTGTCCGCACGTTTCAGGGGATTGTGCGGCAGTATCCGGACGTATGTTTCCTGAACACTGCAGCGCTCGTCGACACCTTTCGCGGCGCCGGCTCGTCGCTCATATGCGCTCGCTTTCTTCCGCGACTTACCTGCTTTCTGAGCCGCCTGCTCGTGACGCCGGAGTTGTCTCGCGTGCTGAAGCTCAGCGGTCTGCGCGTCCTGATACGGCTAATTATCCGCCTCCTGACGTCAGTCAAGCTTGCTTGGCGCGACCTTGTTTTGTAGTCACATGGCGACTACACTGAAGGCCTTAACCATTCACGGAGAGTCGCCATGAGCACCGCCGATACCTATGTCCGCGCTCGCATCGACACCGACACCAAGGAGCGCGCTGCCCGTGCGCTCGAGGCAATGGGGCTGTCTATTTCCGACGCTATTCGTCTGCTGATGTTGCGCATCGCCGACGAACGCAGGCTTCCCTTCGAAGTGAAGGCGCCCAATCTCGCCACGAAGAAGGCGATTGCCGAACTTGAGGCGGGCAAAGGCAAGAAGTTTGCCAGCGTTGACGACCTGATGACGGATCTGCATGCGGACGATTGACCGATCCTCCGCGTTCAAGCGCGACTACAAGCGAGAGGCCAAGGGCCAGCATCGCGCTACGCTCGATGAGGTTCTCAAACCGGTGCTGGTCGCGCTCGCGACCGACCAGCCCCTTGATGTGCGCTACCGAGATCACGACCTTTCTGGCGACTGGGCCGGCTACCGGGAATGCCACATCAAGCCCGACCTGCTGCTTATTTATCGCAAGTCGGACTCCGGCTTTCTGCGGCTGGCGCGATTGGGCTCCCACAGCGAGCTTTTCGGCTGACGAACTTTTCTGCGGTTCCGGCTGAAGCTAGCTCACCATTTCACTGCACTAACTGTGTTTGTCTGCAACAAGATCATGTCCAAACGCTACCTGGTCCTCACCGAACTCTTCCTGCCGACCAAGGGCGGGACGGCCGTCTGGTTCGACGAGGTCTACCGCCGCCTGGGCGGCAAGGAGATCCACATCGTCACCGCTGATGTGCCGGGGGCGGCCGAGTACGACCGCGATCACCCCAACGCCATCCATCGCCTGTCGCTCAAGCGCGTGCCCTGGCTCAAGCCGGAGTCGCTGCTGATGTATGCGAAGTTCTTCTTCACTTCGCTATGGCTGGCGCTGACGAACCGCTTCGACGCCATCCATGCCGGCCGCGCGTTGCCCGAAGGGCTGGTGGCCTGGCTGGTCGCCCGGCTCACCTTCCGGCCGGTGGTGATCTACGCGCATGGCGAGGAGCTCACCGGCTGGGGCAGGGGAAACAAGTACAAGGCGATGTGCTTTGCGCTGCGCCATGCGGACAAGGTAATTGCGAACAGCGACTTCACACGTGACACGCTGCTAGGCATGGGTGTCGCGCCGGAGCGCATCGAGATCATCCATCCCGGCGTGGACACCGAGCGTTTCCGGCCGGGACTGCCGTTTCAGGACCTTCGCGACAGCCTTGGGCTGGCGACAGGCGCCAAACTGATCCTGTCCGTCGGGCGGCTCAGCCGGCGCAAGGGCTTCGATACCGTGATCCGCTGCCTGCCCTCGTTGCTCGAGTCGGGCCTGGACGTGCATTACGCCATCATCGGCATTGGCGAGGATGAGGCCTATCTTGGAGAGCTCGCGGAGAGCACTGGTGTGGCAGGGCGGGTGCACCGTCTGGGCCATGTGGCTATGCAGGACCTGCCGCGCTGGTACAACGCTTGCGACGTCTTCGTGCTGGCGAATCGTGAGATCGACGGTGATACCGAGGGTTTCGGCATCGTCTTTCTTGAAGCCGCTGCTTGCGGTAAGACGGCAATCGCTGGGCGAGCCGGGGGGACCGGTTCGGCCGTGCTGGATGGGGTGACCGGCTTGCAGGTGGACGGCGAGTCGGTCGAAGGCTTACGCTGCGCCTTGCTTGCTGTCCTCGATGATCCCGTGCATGACCAGCGCTATGCTTCTGCGGCGCTGGATCGTGTCACCCAGTCGCTCAGTTGGGGTGCGGTTGCCCTGAGAACGCAAGGCTTGCAGATTCGTTGATGCCCTTTTTAGTGACGTCTCCCATGAAACGACTCCTACTGGCCGTGTCGCTTCTCTTACCGCTTAAGGCGGCTGCGGTGTTGCCGTACGGCATGACCGATGCTGAGCTCGCAGCGCTGCCCCCTCTCTGCATGGCAAAGATGAAAGGCAACAATCCCTCGAACTATGTCGCGCAGTTCGGCGCTCACAACTGGGGGCAGATGCACCACTATTGCGAGGGCTTAAAGTTTGTCAATCGGGCCCGCACCTACCCCAAGGACCGTCGCTTCTACCTGAATAACGCCAAGGGCGAGTATAGGTATGTCATCAGCCACACTACGCCAGACCTCTGGTTTCGTCCTCAGGTCTATGTGGAACTGGCACGCGTTCATATGCAACTCGGGGAGACTGCTGAGGCGCAGTCGCAACTGCACGCGGCGATCGCATTCAATCGCGGCTTCGAAGCGGCCTATGTCAGCCTGATCGAGCTTCAGGTCGGCATGGGTACACGCAGTGCGGCGCTTGAAACAGCCACCGAGGGGCTGAAGTACCTGCCGGAATCCAAACGGCTGCAAAAGGCCTATCTCGACAACGGCGGCAAGAAGCCCTTCCCGGAACCGGTCGTAAAGGCCGAATCTCCTGCCACTGCAACTCCAAGTTCCTCGGGATCCGCAGCGCAGGCGAACGCGCCACAAACCGAAGCAGTTGCAGCAGAGCCTGTGTCGGCCGAGTCGCAGCAGACGAACGCCGATCCCACCGTCGAGCGAGGCTGCCGCTTCTGTCCGCCCGACGAGATCCAGCAGCGGTGGCGCGAGTCGTTTCAGACCGGGCAGTGATCCGTGACGGGCAGGGCGCCGTCGCTACGCATCCAGGCCAGTAGTTCGGGGTAGAGGCGCGCCACCACGTCCGCATGCTGGGCAGCGAGGTTGATGGTGCAACCCGGGTCGTTGATCACGTCGTAAAGCGAGAGTCGCACGCCGTTTTCGAGCGGCTGATAAACCAGCTTCCAGCGGCCATCGCGCATCATGCGGTCCTTGGCGCGTAGCGTGGGCTCCCGGTAGACGTCCTTGACCGACAAAGTGCCGGTGCTGTCATCGGGCACGTCCAGCAACTGCAGCAGGTCGGGGTAGCTCAGGTGCCCCTCGGGCAGGCCAGGCACATTCGCCACCCAGATGCCGGTCTCGTTGAAGGCGTTCAACTGCAGGTCGTGCCGCGGGTCATCGATGGCAGGCCGTAGCGAGCGGCCATCGCATTTCACCGAGGGGGCATCGAGCAGGTCGAGCAGTGTCGGCATCAGGTCCACCGTGCGCACGACCTGATCGACGCGTTGCCCGGCCGGCACATGGGGGCCCGCCATGATCAGGGGCACGCGTGCGCTGAAGTCGCCCAGCGCCGAATTGCCCTGGCCCCAGGTGCCATGCTCGAAAAACTCCATGCCATGGTCGCTGTACAGCACCACCAACGTGTCCTGCAGCAGTCCGCTGGCGTCCAGATGCCGGATCATCCTGCCGACCTCGTCGTCGAACTGGGCCACGCAACCGTCGTACAGCGCCAGGATCTGGTCGAGATCGAACTCCTCGCGCGGCTCCCCCTGGCGACGGATGATCTCGAAGGGTTCGGTCAGCCGCGCCATCGCGAATTTGGATTCGCCCTTGTAACCGGGCTCGGCATAGCGCACGTAGTAGGGGTACTCGGAGGCGAAGGGCGGGTGGGTGGTGGAGTAGAACAGATTCAGGAAGAAGGGCTCGCCCCTCGCCGCCAGGCGGGACACCATGTGCCGTCCGCGCTGGCCGAGCTGGCTCGTGAGCGGCACACCTCCCAGATAGTACAGCTCGGGCAGCAACAGGCGGCCAATGCGGTTGTGCAGGAACAGCGAAAGAAACAGCCGGATGTCCTTGGGCCCCTGGCGGATCAGGTACTTCAGGTTCCATTGGTCTTCGGGCAAGTCGAGTATGTCGAAGCCGAAGTCGAACTTGCCCAGGTCGGCCCCGCACCAGTCCGACACCGCCGCATTGCGATAACCCAACTGGCGCAGCACCTTGGGCAGGGTGGGGCACGCAAGCGCCTTGTCGGCGTCGGCAACAAAGTTGTCGCGCACGCCGTGATGGTGGGGCCAGGTGCCGGTCAGCATCGAGATCAGGCTCGGTGCGGTGCGCGCGCAAGGCACATAGCAACTCGTGAATCGGGTGCCGAGGGCGGCAAACTGATCGATGTTCGGAGTCAGTGACATGCCGTTGCGGATCGCGCCGATGCGGTCCGCTCGCAATGTGTCGCTGCCGATCATCAGCAGGTTGGGACGTCCCGGACGCGCCCGTGGGTGTGCGCTCGCCACCGGCTCGCGGATCGCGAATACCACCAGGCTCAGGTAGCCGAGGCTGGCCAGCACCAGGGCGAGCGCTTCGGCAAGAGCGCCTTCGCGCGCGCGCAGCGCCGCCAGCATCAGCACCATCAGCGACGCCCCCGCAACCAGCGCGCCGGCGATCAGGTTCAGGCCGCGGGGCGACAAGGCGCGCCACAGCCGGTGCACGCGGGCGGTGCGGTACGACCAAGAGGCGATGATGAGGCCCGGGTTCAGCGCCAGCGCGCGGCAGGCGGTATAGACGGTTGCCAGCGCAAGGCTCAGGGCCGCGCCCAGGGCCGTCCCCCAGGCGGGCGAGTCGAGGCCGAGCGTGTCGCTAGCGGCAAGCCAGAGCATGCCGCCGGGAAAGCCCAGAAAAGTGGCGATCACGAACGCGAACAAGGCGAGGCGGCCGAGCGCATAGATCACATAGCCGCTGTAGCGCTGCACGATCTCGTCCTGCAGCTTCGGGCCGGTGCGCGAGAAGTCCCGCACCGACTTGGCCAGCAGCGCCACCGTGAGCGGAAGTGCAACCAGGGCGGCGGCCAGCAGGGCCTCGCCCAGCCACTGCCGCCCGATCACGCCGGCGACGACGAGCGCGGCCAGGCCAAACACAAGCACGCCCCAACTCGCCCAGTCCTGCGCCAGCAAGGGCAGGGCCGCACGCTGACGCTTGCGCCGCGCCTGGTCGCGAATGCCGGAGACCTCGCCGAGCGCCGATGCGAGCCGCACGAGATAAAAGCGGCGCGCCTGCATGCTCATCGAGCAAACCAGTTGCACGCCGTAGGTGGCGACCTTGCGCCACATGTAGCGCGGCACGGCATCGTGTTCCGAGCGCACCCGGGTGACCGAGCGCGAGCGCTGGAAGCCCTTGCGCGCGATGTAGCTCAGGGTCAGGCGCTCGTTGTCCACATAGTGGTACTGCACCATCTCGGGCGCGTACTGCAGGCGGGCGCCGGTACGCAGCGCACGCAGGATCCAGTCGGCGTCTTCCGAACCACCCAGATCGTGGCCGGTCGGCCCGAGTTCGGTGGCGAAGGGGCCGGTGGCTGCAATCGCCTCCAGGCGTACGGCAAGGTTGCCGCCACCCGGAATCGGCCCATCGGGGTCGATCTCGAACGGCGCGTCGCCCTGGTCGTAGCGGGGGACGGGAAGGGGGTAGATTCGGTACGGGCCGTCCTCGTGCACCCAGTGCGGCTCACTGCCATCCCAGTCGGGCAGGATGCGGCCGCAGATCAGTCCGGCCTCGGGCCAGCGCTCGGCGGCGCGCGCGACTTCCAGAAGGTAGTCCTCGTGCACCCGATGGTCGTCATCGACGAAGGCTACCAGCGCATCCTCGAGCATGGGCAAGGCCCGGTTGAGTGCATGCGACTTGCCCGGTGTCGGTTCGGTAATCCATTGCAGGGGCAGCGGGTGGCCGTGGCGGGCGTAATCGTCCAGAAACGCGTGGGTGCCATCCGTGCAGGCGTTGGCCACGACGAACAGGCGGACTCGCCAGTCGGTGGGCAGGCGGGCCGCATTGAGCGAGTGGATCACGCGGCTCAACAACTCCACGCGATTGTGGGTGCAGATCAGGACGGTCAGCGTGCGCGGATGCGTGGCGGCGGTCTTCATGGCATCAGGGTCATGCGCGTGGCGATGTGCGGGCCTTGAACAGGCCCTCGAACGTGCCGATGAAGTGGAACACGATGATCTCACGGTTGAAGGCTTCGTCCGCCGATGCACTGAACCGGGCCCCGATCATCCGCCCCACCGCCCGCAGGAACTGCGGGAAAAGATACAGCGGAATGTTGAAGATCCTGCGGCTTCCGGGCAGGCCTTTGCTCAGGGCCAGATTGCGGCTCGTCTGCCTGCGCCAGCGCCGGATATAGGCCTTGGTCATGCGGAAGGCCTCAACCTTGTGGCGGACGCGCGACCTGCCCAGGAAAACGGCCTTCATCCCCGCAGCGAGGATGCGCTCGAACATCTCGCCGTCCTCGCCACTAGCCAACACCTTGCCCTTGCGGCCGCGCTCGGTGTCGAACAGTCCCACCTTGTCGAACACCGCCCGGCGAAACGCCATGTTCGCGCCGAAAGGGGCGAGCGAGGGCGAGTCGATCGGGTAGTCGTCCTCGCGGTCGGTGCGCACGGCCAGAAAACCGTAGAAGCGCTCGGTTAGCCAGGCCGGGGGCGGGGCCTCCCAGATCGGCGCGATGTAGCCGCCGCAGGCGTCGGCGCCGTAGCGCTCGAGGCCGGCGATGGTCTGCTCCAGCCAGTCGGGGGCAGGCAGCACGTCGTCGTCGGTGAAGAGGATGGTGTCGCCCCGTGCACACACTATCCCGTGATTGCGCGCGTGGGACAGGCCCTGCGCCCCTTCGAACTCGTAGCGCAAAGCCGGCCAGTCACCCTGGCACTGCTCCACCACCTGTCGCGTGTGGTCGCTTGAATTGTTGTCCACCACGATGAATTCAACCGACCGGCCCGGCGCGATCTCCAGTGCCTTCAGTGCAGCAAGGGTTTCACGCAGGGATTCGGCGCGCTGATAGGTGCACACGATGATCGAACTGGTGGGGGACTCGGACTGCAAAACTCTGCTCCTGTAGGGCCAACGTACCCAATGTGTTGGAGGTTGATTTCAATGGGCCGCATCCACCACGTTGAGGATGCCGAAACGACTTCATTGCGAGATACGACGCATTCACCCTCATATCAAGCGTGGAGACCTCTTGTGTCCGAGGGGGGGTTAGGCCAAAGCGCCGCTCAATCTCGAGACGTTCTCAAAAAAACGAACCTTGATCGCAAAGTGCGTTGCCATCACTAGGTCATCTGTGTAGTTGAACGAATAAGTATCAGGCAACGGCGTAGCCTTGCCCTCACGCAGGATCAGGAAGTTATACGCAGCTTGTTCAAAGGTTGCATACTTGTCCATCAGGTCACGGTGCTCCCCGATCCACTTGTCTACAAGCGCAAGATCAAGCGCCTTTTTGTCGAAGCAGAGAAGGCCAGCATTAGCAGCCGTGGGTCTTGGAGTCTTAAGATCGAATCGGACAATATTATTCCTGCTATCACGGACCGGGAGATATTGTTCGACGCTATATAAACTCGTCCCGTCGGAAGGCGATGTCGCCCACTGAAGAATTTCGGTCGGCTCCTTGAAAAAAAGCACGTCAGCATCAAGGACCAATGTCTTCTTCGCCTCCGAAAGAAGGTTGAAGTCGAACAATCGCAACGAGAAGATGCGCATGTTGTACTTCGCGCCACGATGATCGGTTGTGTCACGCGATGTAAATCGATACTCTAGGCAGTTTGGGTAAGCAGCAAGTTTCTGCCTCAATATGGCGTCAGCTTCATTCTTGCGGACCACTCTCACGCCGATCAGATGCGTAGTCAGTGTCGTGATATCGATCTCCGACAGGGTGCCGTCGTCGTGCAAGACCACAGTAAAAGCGCGTCCTGTGGCGTTCAGAAAGCTCTTTACTGCCCAGAGCGCCATGCCTACGTGGTTACGTCCAAGCAGCATGTGAAGTTCGAAATCAGGATGATCTGCGCCGGTAAGAAATGGACGTGTAGCCAACACCTTAACATCGCTCTCACGACGGAGCTTGTCCTGTTGGCGTTGCGCCAACCATTTAGTCAGGCGCCAGGGAAGCCGTCTTTCCCGCAGTAGGTCAATCCCTGAATTGAAAATACCCGAAACGTCTTGAAGTAATCTGCTAACCATTAGTTGACCCGCCGGTATCGTTATCTTGCTCAAGTAATCTGCCGCATAAGCTGAAGCCCTTCACGCCGCTATAGCCGGAGTCCGTTCAGGAGTTCCGGCGTACCAAGAATAGCTTCTAGTAAAGACCAGGTGACTTTGGAATTCCACTGAGTGCAATCAGTAGAAACGAGGCTGAGGAAATCAACACGCCGAGCGAAACGGCCTTCGTAAGATGAGTGTTTTCAAGAATCCGTCTGTTGCTGAGTGCAAGGCCTCCGCTCAAGAATGGAAGAATCGGAAGCAGGTAACGGCCCTGAGGCTGGAAGTCATAAAGCCAGCTAAACCCAATGGCTGCCGAAAGAACGGTAAAAATCCCTACAGCCATCGCCAGTTGGACCCTTCCCCTTGACGGAGACTGGCAGCCCACTCTACCGCTTAGTGCGAATATAACAACCCAAGTGCCAATGATCAGCGCAATGACCAGATAAGAAAAGAAGGCTGGGGGGCCGATGTTGAGGTATCCGTAAACCCCCGCAAAGCTCCGGAGGCTCCACGAGAACCACTCCCGCTCAGTCAATACTTCAGTCAGGCTGACTCCCTGCTCGTAAAGGTGAAAATTCTTGGACGCCTGGCCATCCCCGATCGAGCTGGGCTTGAAGGCAGGTGAGGCATTTGATTCGATTGCCGCGCTTAGTATCGAGGATCTCTCGCTTGTAAGGGGCAGTGGATTGTTCCAGCTCTCGTCGATCATCTTCATGAAAATGACGATCGATGCAGCACCAACAAAGATGCAGAGTGTATTGCGCGCGCGAACGTTCTGCGCAAGCGTAGTAAAGAGACATCGGAGAACCGTTGTCATCGGCCAGGCAACGAGGAGCAAGCCGAGAAGGATCAAGATCTCTGCAATTGCGCTGCTGTCCTCCGAACGTCTTGTGTCGAGAAGGAGAAATACGCCGCTGAGTGCAACTATCCAGCCAAGAGCCAGCGTAATGAAGCGCTTTGTCGGCATTCGCTCCATTTCCGCGACGTATAGCAGAAAAATAACGCCAAAAACTACCCAATAGTTAGGCTTTGAAAGCAGCAATAAGCCCGCGCAGGCGCCAACGAGAAGCGCAAGCATGCGAGTCCCTCCCGCGGAGCTCCCGGCTCTCACACGCTGCCCGAGGCGCATTGCGCCAACCATCACGAGTACGGCCAGGAAGAGGGGTAGGGCGTCCCCATTGAAATACGAAAACACATACCAGGCCTGAGGCACGAAAAGTAGTGGAATGACTCCAATCCGCACTTGCAGGGAAAAAGCAGCACCAAATACCAGCAGGCCGAGCAGCGCTACGTTGAACAGCCTGAGCGCTACAACGTCGTTCTGTACCAGAGGCCAGACTGCAACTGCAAACTTTGCCGCCATCAGGTAGACGGGATCGGTTCCCGTCATGTATGCCACACCGTAGCGATTGGTCCTGTGCGCTTCCAGTGTCTCGGGCGAACCGATCCTTGGTTTGACCCAGTGATCGAAGTAATAGTGCGCGCTGCCGACGTGTGACAGTTCGTCCGGGTGAACAGAAACGTCGGTTCTTGCGACGAGCGTCATCGTGGTCACGAGGGTTAAGGCGACCAGTGAAAGGCCGATCCAGATATCGCAGTGCGATGTCTGGGGCCCGGCATACGCTCGGTTACTTGCCAGATAGTGTGCAGCGAGCCAGCAAAGTGGAATGAGCAACACGAAGGCCCAACGTGGCCAGATGACACGAGCCACTCGAGTGTCGATGTTGCTAACATCCCAAACCTGCGGTTGTGAAATGGGCAGAGAGTCCTTCCTGCTTGGGCGCGTGTCACGGGCGAAAATGCCCTCGCCCCCAAGGCGCCTTTCCGGGCCACGTAGTGTGGATACGCGCTTGCCGTAATAAGTGATTGCCGTCAGCGACACGGACTGGGCGATACTCGTCTTATTGTCGCTCCTGAGCGAGACAGAAGCCAGTTCGCAGCGGGGCAGTGGAAGCCGATACTCATGATAGCCGGCTGTTACAACCTGCCGGTGCCGAAGCGCGCCGAGTCCGTCTCGGCATCGGGCATCAATGACAATGTGGGCTGTGTCCGCGGAATCGATCCAAGTTGCCATGCGATACGGATTGGAAATCCAATGCACCGCAGAAAACCCGAGCGCCAGCGCGGACAAGACAAAGAAGTACAGTGCCTTGCGTCGCGTTAGCGATAATATTTTTTCCACCTTGGCCTCGATTGGAGAGCGATCCCGAATTACCGCGCTGCGGCGATGACCTTCTCAACAACTTCATTCTGGTGCTCCTCGACGCCGAGCCAGAGAGGCAGTCGAACGAGCCTCGCTGCCAGCTCGGTTGTGTGAGGCAAGTCGCCCGTCGAGCGACCGTAGCGGCGCCCTGCAGGTGAGGAGTGAAGAGGTACATAGTGAAAAACGCTGTGGATGCCACCATCGCTCAAGGTGGCGATGAATTCAGTGCGTTTCTCGAGCGTGGGCAGCAGGACCTGATACATGTGAGCGTTGTGCTCACAGCCGCCGGGGATCATTGGTCGTCGGAGCTTCCCTGCGCTCTCCAGATTCTTCAGGGCGTCGTGGTATGTACTCCAGATACCCAGCCTTGTGCGTGTAATCGAATCCGCCTCTTCCATCTGTGCCCAAAGAAAGGCAGCAATCAATTCACCGGGTAAGTACGAGGAGCCTGTATCCACCCAGGTGTACTTATCGACCTGTCCCCTGAAGAACTGACTTCTGTTTGTGCCCTTCTCTCTGATGATCTCAGCGCGATTGGCGAACTGCTCATCGTTAACCAATAGAGCACCACCCTCCCCTGAGATAATGTTCTTCGTTTCATGGAAGGACAGCGCACCCAAGTGGCCGATCGAGCCCAGCGGGCGACCTTTGTAAGAAGACATGATGCCTTGTGCGGCATCCTCGATCACAAGCAGTCCATGCCGCTTGGCGATATCCATCACCGTGTCCATCTCGCAAGCCACTCCTGCATAGTGGACCACGACGATAGCGCGAGTCCTTGCAGTGACTGCCTCCTCGATAAGGGACTCGTCGATATTCAGAGTGTCGGGTCGAATATCGACGAAAACCGGCGTCGCGCCCCGCAAGACGAATGCGTTTGCCGTCGAGACAAAGGTGTATGAGGGCATGATGACCTCGTCACCGGGTTGGACGTCAGCAAGTATCGCTGCCATTTCAAGCGCCGCCGTACATGAGTGTGTGAGGAGCGCTTTGCAGGATCCGGTGCGAGTCTCGAGCCATCGTGAGCACATGCGAGTGAAGCTTCCATCCCCGGCAAGGTGGCCGTTCGCGTGTGCCTGCGCGATATACCAGAGCTCCTTTCCCGTCATGTAAGGCTTGTTGAACGGAACCATTTTTGGGTAACCCTTGCAAGGTATGAGTATGTCACGACTGTCGGAAAACCCAGAGCTTCTGGAGCGTGAAAATTAAGCATGCCAGCCCGAGGATTGTGACTCCCTGAACTATCTGATGAGGGAGTTGAAGTATGTCAACGAAATAAACAAGTATGGCGTAGTTAATAGCATAGCCAAGACCATAGGTGAGGCAGTATTTTAAGAATACGATACGGTTTCTTCCAAAGTATTGAAAAGACCATCGCTTGTTGAAAACAAACGTCTGAAAAATGCCTATAACGTAGAGAATTGTCATTGACAGCTTGGGGGAGACGTTGTTTGCCGTTAAGGCGAGATAAATGACGTACCCAACCGCATTAGATGTTAAGCCAACGACCGCGTAGCGAAGAAATTGTGTGATTGTTGCAGTCATTTCTTCGTGGAGTGATTTCGCCATCCCCAGATATAATAAGAGGCTTCGGGGCCTGTATTAAAAATGAGGTCAAGAATGGTTACATTGTGATCAAAAGGTGGATGGCGCTGGCTGTATTCAGGATAGCCTTGATAGTCCTTCCATTTCAACGAAATTCCGGCCTTAAAGAACTCGTTTTCGTCGATATAGCTACGACCCGCAGGGCCGGAAATGTACTCCGTGGCTTGTGCCTGGGAAAGAAGATCTAATAGCCTGTCTTGCTTGGATCCTTTCAGATTAAAATTTCGAGAATCGAGAAATTCCGTTTCTATTCCAAGGATAAGTTTGGATATATTCGAAATTAGGAACTGATTTAGTTCAGACAGGTTTTTCCACTGGCGATCGAGATAGATCTGCGCAAAAAAATCCTTGTAATCTTTAAAATAGGGGCATTGGCTGTAGTTCTGGGAGATTGACTTCCAGTGCTTTATCTGCCACGTGGAATTTGGAAGTTCTATCTCGCATATCCTGCTCTTGATGGCGGAGCCTGTAGGGATAGTGAGCCATGTGGCTCCAGTGGGTGTCTTGATCTTATTCCGGTTCCGCCAGTCGTTCTTCGTATATTGGACGTCATCATAATATATGAATACGTCAGCGTCGTGAATTAGGTCAAAATACCCTTTCCATGGAATATAGTTGGACTGAAGAGCCACGATCGTTTTCATTGTGTTGTCCCTGTGAAGCGTGTTTGAAGCTTGAGAAAACTCGAAGGGGGTACTTCACAATGGTCCGAAATCGTTGAGCCAGCACCTATGAATGTATTTCGTCCAATCTGAGAATGCCCGCAGACCGTTGTTGACGGGGAGAGGAATGTATTTTCACCGATCACCACATCGTGGTTTATGCACACTGCTGGCCAAGCGACAACGAAATTGCCGATACGTGCACGAACATCAATTATAGCGCCTGCCATTATCATACAGCCGTGGCCTATTGAAGCAGAGTTGGCAACATAAGCGCGCGGGTGAATAAGTGACGGTGTTTGATATCCAGATGCGTGAACACGGGCGCAGATGGTTTGGCGTGCGTGGAGATTCTTGTATCCAATGGCGACCGCGACTCCATGGGTTTCTGGCGGGTGCGACAGTCGTGTCGATTCGAAATTTCCAATGATTCCCGGTCCAGTATTAAAATCGTCAATCAATCCGATGACGTCGTGGCCGCAGTCTGTTGCGAGCGCAGAGACTGTATTTGCGAAATCCATCGAGCCGTAAATCAATAGTTTCATCACCTAGCTCAGCGAATTAGTGTTTCAAGTCCGGCGACCGATTAGGTAAAGTGGCTTTTTTGATGTTTTAAAGTTCATGCGGCCAAGATACTCTCCGAAAATTCCAAGGACGAGGAGTTGTATGCCGCCGAAGAAAAGAATTGCGGCCATGATTGAGGCAAAGCCGGAGACCGAAATTCCTCCTAGGAGGTAACGCATCACGATGACAAGAAGCCATGTTATTCCCATCGCGGATGCGAGTATTCCAGCCCAAGAGGCGATTCTTAAAGGTGCGTCTGAGAAGGTCACAAAGATGTTGATCGTGTGAGTGATCAGTTTGCGGATCGTGTAGTTGCTTTGTCCATGAAGCCGCGACTCATGAGGTACTTCAACTGTAGTGCAGCGGTTCGTCAGCCAAGATAGGTAGCCGTCAACAAAGGGAAATGGCGAGTCAAACCGCTGGAGTTCGCGCGCGATGTCGCCCCGGATTACTCTAAAGCTGGTGTACGTGTCGTTCAGTGACGGAATCGCCTTCTTGAACAGCCAGCGTGCAATTGATGATGTGATATTTCGCCAAGGTTTGTGGGTTCGCTGTGGGTATACCCCATAGATCAGATCGAAACCGCTTTGCGCTTTTTGCACTAGTTCGGGAATTTTTTCGGGGGGTTGTTCTAGGTCATCATCCAAGGTGGCGATCCACTCGCCACGGGATTGAGCGAATCCACAAATGGTCGCGGCGTGTTGGCCAAAATTGCGGCTCAACTGAATTCCAAAAACGCGGTTGTCCATTTGCGCGATCCGGGATATGACCTCCCATGAGTTGTCGCCGCCGCAGTCTTCTACCACGATGATCTCAAAAGAGAGTTGGGTTGGCTCGAGAGAGTCGATTAAGCGCTTGTAGAGTGTTGGGAGTGTGGCCGCCGAACGGAACACGGGGATGACGATGGAAAGGTCGAGGCGCACGATTAGCTCTTTCTGGCAGAAAACGCTGATCTCTGAGACTCAGCGGAAAATAGTAGGATTAGATAAGTTTCTTGTGGTACGGAGAGGAGCCCTACAACTGAAGGTCATAGTCTTGAGGTTTCTAGGGTTCCAGCGCAATCGAGTGGGCGCGTTTCTTCATCGAATTTCGGGAGGGCTAGAGGACGTATCCAAGTTGGTCCGAGATCGTTTTGACGTGCCGTCGAAGCAAGGATCTTTCGAGTGCGTTAATTACGACCTTCGCGCCGCCTAGCTCGGAACTGCCCACCTTGTTCGTCAACACGCTACGGTCTACCTCGGTACAAAGATAGGCATTAAGGGCCTCGAGTGGTGGTTGCTTTCCAATTAGGTCCTCGTAGCGTACGAGCAGGGCATCCAAGTGCTCGGCTTCCTGCAGGTAGCCTCTCATCAGCTCGCTCCAGTGCGCTCCAAAGTGGCTGGGTGTAAACACCGGCCGATCCGGGAACACGTCATACCAGCTCCGTCCATATCGGGCGTACGAACGATAGGCCTCGAGCGGATTGCGGTACAGCAGCAGAAAGCGCGCTTTGGGATACAGCCACTTCAGGTAATGCGCGTGCTCGGCCGTCAGCCGCACCTCCTTGATCCCCCAACGCTCGGCGCCGGCGCGGCGCGCGGGTTCGGCAAACAAGGTGTCGAAGAACGCGCGGTGGGCCCGGCGCAGGTCCTGCAGCCCCGGGAACAGGTTGGCGATCCATTCGCCCGACAGATCCTGCGGCGCGCTGCCGTCGTAGAAGTAATCGGATGGCGGCCAGCCTTCGCGGAAGGCCTTCATGCCGGCCGCGAGCGCCTGGATGGTGCCGCACTCGTCGTAGGGTTCGCCCCAGATCAGCACGCGCGAGTCGGACATGATCAGGCGCTGCAGCATGGTCGAGCCCGAGCGCCAGCCGGCCGACAACAGGAAGATGGGCGATTCGGTGTCGTCCTCGTCGGCCTGGGTGTGGGCGCGCAGGATCTCGACGCCGCGGGCGACGCTGGGCTGCCGCAGCAGGGCTTGACGATGGGCGGCGCGGGCCTGCGCGGGCCCCTTGAAGGCGGTGATGAGGTCGTCGATCAGTTTCATGGACTTGTCCGGTATTCGATTGCGCCCAGGCCTTGCATCAGCTCCCGTAGCGCATCTCGCGCCTGGCCAAAGGAGAGCTGGCCGGCCTTGTACTGTGCGAGGACTGTCGCCGCGCGCGGCCGCAGTTGCCGCGACAGGTAATCGCGCATCAGCTTCTCATGCCATTGCGACAGGCGATACGAGCGCTTCTTCAAGAACCCGTGCAGACCGCCGAGCGTGCGGTTCTTCAGGCCGGCCGGGTTCCGTGCCAGAAGCCCGACCATCCCGTCGACGAGCTGGTTCTCGTCGATCAGCCCGTTCTTGTAGCGCACCAGCACGTCCGATGCCTTCACCTCGGCAAAGCGCGACAGGTACAGCGTGTCGTCGTCGCGGCGGAAGTAGTACAGCGGCTCGGCGATGTGGCACGCCTCGAACTGCTTGGCGATGCGGATGAAGTAGTCGTAATCCTCGACCAGGAACAGCTCCGGGTCGTAGTCGCCCACCGCCTCATAGGCACGCCGGGTATACAGAAAGCAGGCGCCGATGTGGTTGCCTTTGTCCAGCTGCAGCGAGGCGGGCAGGCGATCGTGCTTGGCGTCGGTGGGGCGGCCGACGGCGTCGACCTCGGCGAACATGTAGTAGTCCGCGTACACCAGGTCGCAATCGCCACGATCGAGCACCTGCACCATGCGCTCGATCGCGGTGTCGGCAAAGAAGTTGTCGTCCGAGGTCCAGGTCAGGTACTGCCCGCGCGCCAGCGCAAAGCCGCGGTTGAGCGCGCGCGGCAGGCGCAGGTTGGGCTCGTTGCGCACGTAGCGGATGCGCGGGTCGTCGAAGCGGGCCACCACCTGTGGGGTGTCGTCGGGCGAATTGTCGTCGACCACGATCAGCTCGAAGTCCCGGAACGACTGCGCCAGCACGTTCTCGATCGCCCCGCCCAGCAGGTGCGCCCGCTTGTAGGTGGGCATCACGATGCTCACCCGCGGCGTGGTGGTCGAAGCGCTTACGCTCATTTGGCGGAAAGTCCCGCGTCGGCCAGGATGCGGCGCACGATGCGCTGGCTGGCGGTGCCGTCGCCGTAGGGATTCACCTTGGACGCCATCGCATGGTAGGCGTCCGCATCGTCGAGCAAGCGCGAGGCCTCGGCCACGATGGTGTCGGCGTCCGTGCCGATGACCCGCACCGTGCCGGCTGCCACCCCCTCGGGGCGCTCGGTGACCTTGCGCATCACCAGCACCGGCTTGCCCAGGCTGGGCGCTTCTTCCTGCAGGCCGCCGGAGTCGGTCAGCACCATGTAGGCGCGCTTCATCAGGTGCACCAGCGGCATGTAGTCCAGCGGGTCGATCAGCAGCACGTTGTCCAGCCCATGCAGCGCGTCATTCACCACTGCGCGCACGTTGGGGTTGCGGTGCACCGGGTAGACCATGACGATCTCGTCGCGGTACTTCAGCGCCAGCTCGCGCAGGCCGCGGCACAGGGATTCGAAAGGCTCGCCAAAGCTCTCGCGGCGGTGTGCGGTGACCAGCACGATGCGCTTCGAGCCGAAGGGCAGGGTGTCGAGCACAGTGCCGGCAAAACTGTAGGGCCGGTTCGAGACATCGAGCAGGGCATCGATCACCGTGTTGCCGGTCACCTCGATCTGCGCCTCCGGGATGCCTTCGTTCAGCAAGTGGCCCTTGGCCATGTCGGTGTGCGGGAAGAAGACGTCGGCCACCGCATCGATCATCTTGCGGTTGGATTCTTCCGGATACGGATTGTGCTTGTCGAAGGTGCGCAGCCCGGCTTCCACATGGCCCACGCGCACGCCGGCATAGAAGGCGGCCAGGGCCGCGGCCATCGAGGTGGTGGTGTCGCCCTGCACCAGCACCAGGTCGAAGGGCTCGGCACGCAGGATGCGGCCGACCTCTTGCAGCACCGCCACCGTGATGTGCTCCAGCGTCTGGTTCTCGCGCATCAGTTGCAGGTCGTAATCGACGCGGATGCCGAACAGCTCGATCAGCGGCGCGACCATGTCCTTGTGCTGGCCGGTGAGGCAGTTGCGGTTGTCGATCAGGCCCGGATGCCGCTCGAGCTCGGCGATCAGCGGCGCCATCTTGATGGCCTCCGGCCGGGTGCCGAAGACGGTGAGTACCTTAAGCATGCTTGCCTACTCCTGCCTGCTTGAGTCGCCAGGCATCGAGGAAATACTTGACCGCCCAGCTGATTTCGGCGCCCGAGATGTACTTGGCGCCCTCTCCGTAGCTGCCATTGAAGCCGCCCGACTTGTTCTGGATCTTCTCCAGATAAGCCATGGCGCGGTCAGCCGGCTCGCGCTTGCCCAGCGTGTACCAGACGATCGCGTACTGGGCCATGCCGGTCGAGCAGATCCAGCTTACGTCCGGGTAGGCGGGGATGCTGCCGTCGGCGCGCTGCACGCGCTCCACATCGGCCATGCCCTGCGCGGCCAGCTCGAGTTCGCCCATCTCGCACAGCGCCTCCATGGCGTAGGCGTGGAAGTGCGTCAGTCGGTTGAAGGGCACCAGGTCGGGGCGATGCTTGTAGTGCTCGAGCACGAAGCGCGCGCCCTCGGTGTATTTCGGCTCGTTCAGCAGCCGGCCGGCCTCGGCGAGCGGCGGCAGGGCGTAGGTGTGGATCAGGTCGCTGGCGATGCCGGTCCACAGCTCGGTGGAAGGCGTCATCAGCCGGCCGTCTTCAGCAACCTGGGTCAGCATCCAGTCACTGGCGCGGCGCAGGGACTCCCGAGTGCCGGGCACGTCATCGATCGCGGCACACAGGCCGCGCATGATTTGCGCCGTGTCGAAGGTGTAGGGCGTGCCATCCGGTGCGGGGAAGGCGCCGTCGGGCAACTGGATCGACATCAGCCAGCGCGTGCAGGTGCGGGCGAGCTCGGTTTCGCCCCACTGATAAAGCGTGGGGATGTAGTAGCCGGTGACTTCGGGGTAGGGCACCTTTTGTCGGGTGTGCACGATGATCCCCTGGCCGGGCACCATGTTCGCCTTGAACCAGTCCATGGCGCGTTCGTAACTCGGCTTCTTCTTCGGCCAAAAAAGCATCTTCAGGATCCTTGCAGCAGGCTCAGTTCGTGGGTTCGGTAATGCGCAGGACCTGGTTGGTCCCGACGTTCGTCAGTTCCTGGCGGGCGCCGCTCGGCCATTGCACGACCACGCGCTCGGCCTGGGCCAGCTTGGCCAGACCAAAATGCAGCCGGCTGTGGTTCTGGCTGCGGTGGTGAATGCCGCCATCCTGGACGCGAGTCTGCGTGACGCCGCCGGCGGTGACAAACACGCGGGCGCCGATGCCGTCCCGGTTCGACTTCGTCCCCTCCAGGTCGATCTGCAGCCAGCGGTTGTCGTTGCCGGTGTTGCGCAACAGCCGGTAGCCGCCGCCATCCGAGGGCAGGCCAAGGCTGCGTCCCATGCTGCCGCCGGTGGCGACGAGCAGGTCGACGAAGCCGTCGCCGTCGAAATCCGCGGTCGTCACGCTGTCGCCCACCCCTGCGCGCGGCAGGGTCACCCCATTGCCGAGGGGCTGCGCCTTGAACTTGCCGTCCCCCTGGTTGATCAGCAGCAGGCTGTCGTGCATGCCGACGTCGCCCGAGCCGAGGATGAAGAGGTCGAGCAGCATGTCGTTGTTGAAGTCCGCCGCGACCACGTTCATGGCGGCGATCGGGGTCTTGTTGACGCCGCGCTTGTCGCTTTCCTCGACCAGCTTGCCGCCGCGGTTCATGAACAGGCGCTGCGGCGCGTGTTCGGCCCGTTCGGCATCGCCTTCGGCCTTCACGTCGGTGATGGCCTGCTCGGCCGCAACCGACAGTTGCACCTGCACATTTCGGTTGCGGCCCTCCGGGCTGGTGCCGGGCCCGACCAAGGTAACGCGCCAGCGGTCGGGCGCCTCGAAGCCAATACGCAGCTCCGGGCGTTCGGCTGCGCCCGCCTGCAGGCCCGCCGTCTCGGGCGCGGCCGGGTCGAGCACGAACGCCAGCGCCTCGGGCGACCGGCCCTGCGCCCCCAGGCGGACGCTCTGCAGGTTCATCAGCCCGCGCGGCAGTTTCGGCGCCACCACCAGCTTGAGCTTGCCCTTGGCGCGGAAGGAGAAGGCCGTGGCCTGGGCGAGCTCCGCCTCCTTCACCGTGATGTCCGCGATCAGCGCGTTATCTGCCGGCCGCCCGAACGCCACCTTGCCCGACGGGTTGCGGCGAGCGAGAAAGAGATCAATGTTGCCGTCGTTGTCGAAATCGCCCGCGGCGATGTCTTCGAATGCCGAAACCGGCAACAGGTCGAGCTCCTGCGCCGGTTGGGTGCGTGTGCTGAAGATCTGTGCGGACAGGTTGTTGCCGGCCACGCGGCAGACGACTTCGGGATGGTGGTCGTTGTCGAGCTCGGTGACGATGCAGAAGGGCACGGTGCGGGCACGGAAGGCGAGCGCCTGCAGCGTCTCCTCGAAGCGGCTGCCGCGCTGCAGAAAGGTGAAGGGCGGCTCGACATCGTCGAAGCGCGTCTCGGCGCCCTGGATCAGGTCGAGCTGGCCGTCGCCGTCGACGTCGAGCCACAGCGGCATGCGGGTGCGGCCCAGGGGGTTCACCACCCCCAGTGCCTCGGCGACCTCTTCGAAGCGCCCGTCGCGGTTGAGGAACAGGCGCTTGGGTTCCTCGCCCACGCCCATCTTGGCGCCGGTGAGCTGCACCAGATCCTGCCGGCCATCATTGTCGAGATCCGCCCAGGCGGCGCCGTGGCGGTCGCCATCCAGGTGCGCAGGGTCGAACCACGCCTGAGTGACGTCATCGAAACGGCCGCCGCCCAGGTTGCGCAGGAGTTGGGGGGGATTCAGGTGGTTGGTCAGGTAGAGGTCGGGCAGGCCGTCGCCGTCGACATCGCCCCAGGCTACGCCGTGGGTCATGCCCGAAAGCCCCCGTAGCCCAGCTGCTTCACTTCGGTCGACAAATGAGACCGGCTCGGACTGCGGCGCCGAGCAGGCAAACAGCATCGAAGCCGTGGTTGCGATGGCGAATGCGTTTATGAGTTTCATGGCACGAGGAAGTGATCTTTGCTAATCGAGCGCTCTTCAGCGCGTCTCAGAAGCGGGCAGGAATCGTGCTACGGCGCGTCGGAGCGCGGAGGCAATTCCAGTTGGCCTCGAGTGCGCCTGAACCACTACCGCTGCGAAGTCCAGAAAGGACTGAGCAGCATAGTGGGTCGAGAAAATCTCGTTCCTGGCATGGCTGTGGGCAAACGTCGAGAGTTCTCGGTATCTCATGGGGGTATCGAGCAGTTCTCGAATCTCCTTCACCCATGCTTCAGCATTCAGATAGTCCTCGATGCAGACTCCGCCCTTTCCAACCGCCTCGGGAAGGCCGCCGCGCGCGCTGGCGACTACCGGAATACCAAGAGACTCGGCTTCGATGACGACACGTCCAAATGCTTCTTCCCAAACAGAGGGGACAACAAGCAGTTTTGTGCGCTTATAGATGACCTCAATGTTCGGAACGCGGTCCGAGTACTCAATGTTGCCGATTACCGAAATGGTATCGGTTAGCGAACGCTTGTCATCCGCCGTGAGCGGCCATGATTCAACGATCAAGAAGCGTTGATCAGGCATCCTTCGGGCTATCTCAAGGAAGGTTTCCAGTCCCTTTACACGGTGAGGGTTGATCATGGTTATGAGGCCATCCTTCCCCGCGGGTGTACCCTCGAACGGAACGAACGAGGGGTATATGACATGGGGTCGTGACCGACAAAGCTTCTGGACTCTTTCTGCCATGAACTGACTATTGCAAATAATCGCAGCTCCAGAGCGAGCAATTGCCTTGACGGAAGAGGCAGGATCTTCCGCGTCTCGGAGAAATACTATCGTTGGCGTCTTGCTGCTGAGGCCAATCGAGGCAATGAGTTCGATGCCCTCAAGTTGAGTCCAGACGATATCTGGCTTCCACTCGGCAATGGTCTGTCGAAGGGAGTCAGGGAAGTCCTTGAGGAGCTGCACGGGATAGCCACAATCGACCTCTAGGTTTGGTCCTGACTCCGTGATGGAACGAATGCCGAGTTGGGAGTGCGTATCGAGACTAGGGGAAGCCCAAGATTCAGGCTTGAAATCACGAGAGCCTATAGCAAGGCAGCTGCAAGATAGATTGCTCGCAAGGACTGTCAGCATATTGTGCGCCGAACGGGCTGCGCCCCCTGTAAAAAATGGGTACGGGGGGCGCTCGCTTGCATATAGGATCTTCACAGTTTCTCCGGAGTCACCTGATTACGTCGGTCTGATTTATCTCAGAGGGTAGATCGTACAAATTTTCTGCATGGCATTGTCGATCTTGCATGAGCGGTTCTAGGGTGCTATCTCTGTCTTGCTCTTGACTAATAACGCTAACCCCTTCTCCGCGGTGCGTCGTTCGATTTTGAATCCGGGGAATTCATCTCGCCACTGTTGAATGATTTTGGTCTCATCATCGCGGTCAGCATCATCCAATATAATTAAACTATTCTCTTTGAGGCGAGGAATAAGTATTGGGCCGGCTGGGTATCTTGCGTGCTTCCGTAGGAATCGGGGCGGGCCGTCGACAACAAGAAGGTCGATCGGGGTGTCTGGCAACGAGTCGGTTGCATACCAAGGATACTTCTCTTTGGAAAGTGAGTACTCTTTAAGGGGCGCGTCAATGACAGTTGCCCAATCACTTAGTCCGTTTTCACTCAATAGCTTACGAGTTTTTTCGGCAAACTCGGGCCCGTTTTCGAGTGAGAAGACATGGCCAACGCCGTTAATTTGGCAGCAGCGTGCAGCAACGATTGTTGATGCTCCAGAGCTGCACTCAACAATCGTTTCAGGGCGTCTTGAGATCGCCTCGCGGCAGAGTTCAAGAAGAAAATCTGGAGAACCCGCCCAGTCTCGCAGTGGGGGGAGCGGGGTGGCTAGATCGAGAATCGAGTTCAGGGCATGAAGGGATTCGATTTGTCGATATAGCCGGAACTCGCATTCGTCCATCTTTTTAAAAAATGAATTCCGCAAGTCCCATGTTTCCAGGTCAATTCTCTTGATCTTGCGGTAAACAAAAATCACGCAAGCAAGGTTCGCGAGCAAAAGAACCAGTAATGTAGAGTTGAGGAGCATGTTTGCTTTAATGTCTTAGATGCTTATGTTTGGCCGATTCGGCTCGATGTCTTCTGTGTGAAAGAGGAGGTGGTCCGAAAGAAAGTCAGGCGTTTGCGGTTGCTATTGGTATCTGTCTCTCAAATTGCCAAGTGGAAGGCATGTGAACAAGGCCCGTTGTTGGGAATTTTGTTATATCCAGATCTCCGGGCGTGATTGTTAATGCGGCTAAGTTTTCACCATACCAAAGTGTTGCATTCATTCGGTCAACAAATATGAGACGAATACCGTAGGTGAAGGGGCGCAACGGAATGTCTGAGAAGTGGCAGCTAATCTCGTGATCTCCGACGCCGAAGTCGGGCCGTTCTTCGAGCATTGCGCTGCTAACGGAAAGGAGATGCACAAAGTCTGATGTATGGAAGCCGACAATCACTTCAGGTTTTGATATCAATCGGTTGCAGTGGAAGCGGACTCGTAAAGTCAATGGGTCGTGTAGCCGTACGCTGTTCACTGCTTTGCCAGTCTTGTCGACGGCCTCGATTGATCGTACCGTAATAACTCCAGCGTCCCGCTGAGGCTCAATAATTCCGTTCTGTGGTTGGTGTAGCGCCAGATTGTGCTCTTGTGCAATTCGAAAGAATGCACCACACACATCCCTTGGACTTCCGGTTTGAACGAGGCGGCCATGATCTAAGAGCATTACGCGCGAGCAGAGGCGTTCAATCTGCCGGATGTTATGGCTTACAACCAGCACAGTACGCCCCTCTCGGCGTATTAAGGTGTCCATTCGGTCGATACACTTCTGCTGAAACGAGAGGTCGCCGACTGCAAGGACTTCATCAACGATCAGAATGTCTGACTCGACACTGGTAGCAACGGCGAAGGCTAGTCTTACCTGCATGCCGGAGCTGTAGCGTTTAACTGGCGTGTCGATGAATTCCGACATCTCGGCGAAGTCGACAATCTCGTCGAACTTGCGATCGATCTCCTGACGCGACATGCCGAGGATCGCGCCATTCAGATACACGTTCTCGCGTCCGGTGAAGTCGGGAACGAAGCCCGCGCCTACCTCGATCAGCGGCGCGATACGCCCATTCACCTTGACGCTGCCACTGCTGGGGGTGGTCACGCGCGCCAGTGTCTTGAGCAGGGTCGACTTCCCCGCCCCGTTGTGCCCAATGATGCCGACGACCTCGCCCTGTTCGATGGTGAAACTGACGTCGTCGAGCGCCTTGAAGAGGGGGCGTTCCGGTACGGGGCGGCCGGCGAGCCGGGCGCCGGTGTTGAGCAGGGTCTGCTTGAGGCCCTGCAGGGCGCCCAAGCGGTATTCCTTGGTGAGATGGCTGACTTCGATGGCGGGCATGGGGTGGCGGCTCTCTAGATGACGTCGGCGAAGTAGCTTTCGGCGCGCTTGAAGTAGAGGTAGCTCAGCGGCAGCAGGATGGCGACGGTGATCAGGCCCGGCAGCATGGCTTGCACATCGGGCGCCTGGTTGCGCAGCACCACGCTCTGGAAGGCATCGATGATGCCGGCCAGGGGGTTGAGGGTGTACAAGGTGTACAGGGCGTTGGACCAGTCGCCGGCGGCCTGCTGGACGAGTAGCTTTTCCTTGACCAGCTGCAGCGGGTAGATGACCGGCGAGGCGTACATCAGCAGCGACAGCAGCACCGGCAGGGCGGCGCCCACATCGCGGTAATAGACGTTGATGGCCGAGCCGACGAAGGCCACGGTGAGCGCGGCAATGACGGTGTAGGCGATGATCACCGGCACCCACAGCATGTAGACGCCGGGCATCATCTGGTACCAGACCATGAGGCCGGCCAGGATCAGGAAGTTGATGCCGAGCTCGACCAGCTTGGTGAGCACCGCGGTGATGGGGAAGATCTCGCGCGGGAAGTAGATCTTGCGGATGAGGTGGCTATTGCCGACCACGCTGGTGACGCCGTCGGACGCGGACTCCTGGAAGAAGGTCCAGGGCATCAGCGCCGCGAAGACGAGGATGGGGTAGGGAATGTCGCCGGTTTCGATGCCGACGAAGCTCTTGACCAGGGTGAAGATCAGCATCAGCGACACGGGCTTGATGATGGCCCAAGCAATGCCGAGATAGGCCTGCTTGTAGCGCAGCGCGATGTTCTTCCACGCCAGCGTGGCCATCAGCTCGCGGTACTGATAAATGTCCTTGAACAGGGTGGTCATCGTGATTCGTCTGAAGTCCTGCGGTACAGGCGCAGCATTGTTGAGGATCGGGGTAACAGCATGGTGACGCATCGGGGCGGGTGTCGTGTGCACGCCTGCCCGATGACGGGCCCCGGCCATTGTCTCGATGCTGCACTGCGGCGGCGATGAATTATCACACGCTCAACCCGAATTCAGGCCTGCCATTGTCATCGCCGCGGCCTCAGCCGCGCAGAATCGAGGCAAAGCCGCGCAAGGAGCCCCAGCCGGGCGCTTGCCACAGGTTGGGCAGCACGGCCTTGCAGGCGTCGAGCCGGCGACCGTTGCGCACGAGGGCGTAGGCGAGGTTCATGCGCCCTTGCGCAAGGCGTTGGCGCACGCCGCGCGCGACCTGCGGCGGGTAGGCGTGCAGGGCGTGGGCCATGGCCTCGAGCGTGTGGACGTTGTCGACCTGGGCCCTCAGCGGGTCGCGGCGCGTGGCGCTGGCGTCGTGGATGAGATAGGCGGCGATGGGGTGGCAGACCACGCCGATCCGGGTGCTGCGCGCGCACAGGCGGACCAGAAAGAACACGTCTTCGCAGACGCGGTAGCCGGTAGGGTAGCCGCCCAGGTCGAGAAAGGTGCTGCGCGGCACGCTCAGGGTGTGGGTGTCGCCGAAGTGGTCGGCGACGAAGGGCTCGAGCTCGTCGGCGGTGAGGATGGCGCGGTCGTGGCCGGCGGCCTTGGCGAGTAGGGCGCGGCCGGCGTCGTGCAGTTCCATCGAGCCCGAGATGCGGCTGCCGTCGGGGCGGCGGTAGTCGTAGTCGGCAGTGAGGAAGTCGAGCCCGGGCTCGTCGAGGATGAAGCGGGCGTGTGCCTCGAGACGGTCGGGGTAGAACCAGTCGTCCGCATCCAGAAAGGCGAGCCAGTCGCCGCTGGTGGCCTGGGCGCCGGTGTTGCGCGCGGCCGACACGCCTGCGTTGGCCTGGTGCAGGGCGCGCACCCGCTCGGGGTGGCGGGCGACGAGCTCGGCGACGACCTGGGGGGTGGCGTCGGTGGAGCCGTCATCGACGACGATGATCTCGTGTGCCGGCCAGGTCTGCGCCAGCACGGAGTCGACGGCGCGCGCGAGGAAGGCAGCGCCGTTGTAGACCGGGATGACGACCGAGAAGCGCGGGGCGCTCATCGCTGCGGGTAGCCCATCTCTTTGGCGACATCGGCGACCCGCCCGAGTACGCGCTCGACGCGCTCGCGATTACGGCCCTTCTTCCACTTGTCGAGCTCGATCTCGCCGAAAACGTCGTAGGGCTTGCTCAGCACCTGCTCGCAGTGGGCGCGCACCTCGGGGGTGAAGGCGAGGCCGCAGTCGGCGTAGAGCTTCTGGTAGCCGGCGACCGGGTCGCGCACCAGGTCCTCGTAGAACACTTCCACCCACTGGCCTTTCGGCACGCTGGCGCGCGCGTCGAGGATGGCGCGGTTGATGGCCTGGTACTGGAAGGCGGCGACGTCCTCGATGGGCGCGTGCAGGTAGTCGCGCCAGCCGTCGGCGAGGAAGAAGCACCAGCGGGTATAGCGGCCGTTGTCGATGGCGACGGTCTCGGGGAAGACGCCGCTCCAGGTGGCGTACTTGTCGGGCTTGCCCCAGCCTTCGATGAGCGAGTTGATGTTGTCGCCGGGCTCGCGCTTCACATAGACGAAGACGGCGTCCGGGAACAGCGCGCGCAGGTAGGGCACGCACAGGCCGTTCTGGTTGTTCTTGTCCACCCAGCGGTGGCGGCCGGTCCAGGTGTAGAAGTAGCGCGCGACGTGGTCGCGGTCCTGGGTGCTGGCGTCGGCGGCGTCGAGGGCGTGGGTGTTCCAGTGCTTCTCGTCGAGTGGGTGGAGGTCGACCCAGAAGTCGTGCGTTTCACGCTGCAGGGTGCCGAGTTCGGGGGATTCGGACAGCGTCTTGTAGACCACCGTGGTGCCGGCGCGCGAGCAGCCGAGCACGATGACGGGGCGGTCGGCGGCGGGACGGCGAAGGTTCCACAAGCAGGCACGCAGTGCGCGCTGGGCGCGGCCAGCGTGGTAGCGGAGAGTCTTGTCGATCTTGATCAGGAGGTCGGACATGGAGGGCGGCTGGGTTGGAGGCGGGAAGGCGGGGTCAGTGGGCGGCTGTGCACGGCTCACGCGAAGGCCGTCAGTCTAGTCGCTCGGGCCGGGAGCCGGGGAGCGGGTGTCGTCATCGGGCCGCGTCGGGTTTGGCATGGCGAACGAGCACCTCCTCGAAGGCCGCGACTGGTTTCGCAGCGAACTGGCGGACGATGCGCTCGCGCGCTGCGGCGCCCATCTGTGCGTGTTGGGCGGGGTTGGCGATGAGGAATTTGACGCGTTCGGCCAGTGTGGCGGGAGATTGCGCATCCACCAGATACCCTGTGCGCCCGTCTTCGATGATCTCGGGCAGGCCGCCGACATGCGTGGCGATGACCGGCTTGCTGCAGGCGCCTGCCTCGATGGCGATGAGGCCGAGCGGCTCCTGCCAGCGCGAGGGGACGACGACGATGTCCGAGCTGGCATAGACGTCTTCCACGCGGTCGATGTAGCCGATGTAGCGGATGCGCGCGTCGCCGCCGATCATGGTGCTCAGATCGTCCTCGCTGTAGGCGCCGGCAAAGGTTCTGGGGTCGCGGCATTCGCCGGCGATGAGGAAGACCAGCGCGGGGTCGTCGATGAGCCGTGCCATGGCGATGAAGTCCTGCACCCCCTTGATGTCGCGAATCTGGCCGACGAAGCTCACCACGAGCTTGTCCCGGGCGATGCCCAGCGCTTCGCGCAGGGGGCGCCCCTGGTCGAATCTGTGCAGGTCGACCGGGTTGTGTACGACGTGTTTGGGCAACTCGGGGGGCAGCGATGCCTGGGCCACGAACTCGGACACGACCACCACGCCGCTGGCCCAGCGGATGACCGGGCTGACCGCTTCGTTGACGACGTGGAAGTGAAGCAGGATGGGGATGCCGAGCAGGCGTGCCGCCAGGGCTTCGGCCGGACGCCAGGGGCGGTTGTTGAAGTGGACGAGCCGGACCTTTTCGCGGCGGAATAACAACACCGTACGCAACAAGGCGCGCAGGAAGGCGAGCCGGTTGCCGGGCTCGGTGGGGCTGCCCCAGATGTGGTAACGCAGGCCGAGGCGCTGCAACTCGGGCACGATCGGACCGTCGCGCGGCAGCAGCAGGATCGGCTCGATGCGGCTGCGGTCGAGCTGGCGCAGATTGGTGTAGAGGACACGGCTGGCGCCCCCCCAGTCGCCTGCGCTGCCGGTGATGAAGCAGATGACCGGTTTTGCTGGCTTGTGGCTCATGGGTTGGGGACGCATGCGGGTGTGCGGGGGTGTGCGGGGGTATGCGGTCTGAGGCGGTGGGTCAACGGGCTGCGAGCGCTTGCCACAGCGAATTCATGGCGCGCAGATGGGCTTCGAGCGAAAACCGCTCTGCCACGGACTGCCGGGCGGCATCGCCCATCGTCATGCGCCGTGTCGAATCATGGGCCAGAAGGCGTACGCCTGCCACCAAGCCTGTCACGTCGCCGACTTCGAACAGCAGGCCGGTTTCGCCATTCGTCACGATCTCGCGTGCCCCGGTCGAGGCGGCAGCGACGACCGGAAGGCCTGCCGACATGGCTTCTACCATCACCATGCCAAAGGATTCCACCGCAGAGGCATGCAGGAAGAGGTCGGCCGCAGAAAGTTCGGTCATGAGCTGGGCATGGGGCACCGAGCCCTCGAGCCGGATGCGCTCGATCATGCCGGTGTTGCGGATACGCGCTTCGAGTGCATCACGCTCGGCGCCCTCGCCAAAGATGCTGAGTTCGCAGTCGATGCCGTTGCTCGCCAGCAGGGCGACGGCATCGACGACATCGAGCATGCGCTTGGCGGGGTCGAGGCGGCCCGCGCTGACCAGGCGCAGGCGGCCCCGGCGCGTCGTGCGATGGCGGTCCGGCGGGCACGCTGGCAGCGGGACGCCGTTCCAGACCCGATGCAGCTTGTCGCTGCGCCCTGTTCGGTCGGCGAAGGCGCGCAGGTCGCCGTCGCTGACGAGGACGATCGCATCGGCCTCGTCCTGCAGGTGATGGAGCCAGTCGGTCGGGGTCTCGTCGATCGCCGTGTGCGCGGTGACGACGCAAGGCTTTTGCAGTAGCCGGGCCAGCGGCAGGCCGACATCAATCGCCCAACTGGCGAAATGTGACTGGACGACGTCGATGTCGCGCAAGTCGGGCCGGGTGAGCAGGTCGCTGAAGAAACTCTTGCGCTGCTCGGCGAGCAGCCGGCCATAGCGCGCCCGGTTGGCGGCGCGCGACACGCTGGGCAGGAAGCGACGCGGGTTGAGGGTGAGCAGCGGATACTTGCGGGCGTCAGCGTAGGTGCAGATGCCATCCGGTAGTTGCAGCTCGCGGGCCAGCGCTCGCCCGGCCGTGTTGCCCTCGTTTGCCGCCAGCACCGCGACCGAATGGCCGAGCTCGAGTGTTCCGTTCACCTGCCACAGGACGAAGGGATGAGTGCCGATCGGGTAGCCGCCGACGAGGTGTAGCAGTTTCATTGCGGGCTGGAGCTTTCGTAGCGATGGGGTGCCGGGGGCGGAGTATGCATCTGGAAAGGACACGACTGTCTGGCGGCCTTCCTTGCCCCTGAGGGCGTGCTTGATGCTCGGCATGATCGCACCTAAGGTGTGCTGCAGGCGATGCCTGATTGGCGTCGGACATCAGATGGTCTTGCTGGAGGGCGCAGTGACGGTGTGGTGCCGAGGCGGGCGGTGGGTGATCGGCTTGCTTGTGGGGCTATCGGTGCCGGCGGCGAACGCAGGCGGCGGCCCTGAGACGACCTTGCTGGTGGTCAATGCGGACTCGCCGGCGTCGCTGCAGGTTGCCAATACCTGGATCCGCCTGCGCGACATTCCCGAGCACCATGTGGTGTGGCTCGAGGGTTTGCCTGCAGGGGACACGATTGCGGTCGAGGCGTTTCGCCGTCAGGTGCTGGCGCCTGTTCGTGAACATTTGGCGGCGACCGGGCTGGCGCATGAGATCGACCTGCTCGCGTACTCGGCGGGCTTTCCGTATGCGGTGGATTTTCGCGCGGACGAGGCTGCGCACGGGCTGAAGAGGGACAAGTTGCGCGGCGAGGGCGGCTCGCTGACCGGGATGAGCTTCTTTGCGCGCAAGGTGGAGGCGGGCCAGGTGGATTATCTGGCGCCGTACGCCAACCACTATGCGCGCCGCCCGGTGGGTATGCCGCCTGGCCAGCTGTCGAGCCGGGCCGGCGGAGAGCACGATGCGGTGGTGACGCCGGTGCCGGACCTGCGGCTGGAGGGGGCACGGGGATTTCGTGCCCGCTATCGCTGGGGGCGCGGACCCGGGCCGGCGGGGATGGACGACTCCGATCGCTACCGTTTGGCGGTGATGCTGGGTTACACCAGCCTGCGCGGCAACAGCGTGCCCGAGATCGAGCGCTATCTGACGCGGGCGGCGGCAAGCGATGGCCTGCAGCCGGCGGGTACGGTGTATCTGATGCAGAACACCGACATCCGCAGCCGTACGCGCCAGCACCTGTTTGCGTCCACAATCGCGGCACTTGAGGCGCGCGGGCGTCGGGCCGAGCTGCTGCCGGGCGGGCAGCGTGGGCAGAATGGGAGAGAGCCGCGCGGCAAGGACGATGTGATCGGATTGGTGGCAGGAACGCGGGATTTTGACTGGGCGAGTTCGATGAGTGTTTTCCTGCCCGGCGCGATCGCCGAGTCGCTGACCAGCTACGGCGGGCATTTTGGCCATTTTCCGCAAACCAAGCTGAGCGAGTTTCTGCGCCACGGCGCGGCGGGGTCGAGCGGGGCGGTGCGCGAACCCTATGCCCTGGTCGAGAAGTTTCCGCTGCCGCAGCTGCATGTGCATTACGCGGACGGTGTGTCGCTGGCCGAGGCCTTCTACCTGAGCGTGTTGTCGCCCTATCAGTTGCTGGTGGTGGGCGACCCGCTGGCGCGGCCGTTTGCGCAGTTTGCGCAGGTGTCGCTGCCGGGACTGGAGGCTGCTGGGCAGCCCGAGGGCGCAGTAGCCGGCGTGCTGCGCTTACAGGCGCGGGTGCGCGAGGCGCCTGGACGGCCGATCGAGCGCCTGGAGTGGTGGGTGAACGGGCTGCCCCTTGGCAACGCGGCGCCGGATGAAGGGCTGTTGCTGGATACGCGGACGCTGGCCGACGGCGCCCATGAGCTGCGAGTGGTGGCGGTGGAGGCGGGCGCGATCGAGACGCGCTCCTATGTGCGACAGGTGCTGTGGGTGGATAACGCCGGCCGCCGCGTTTCGGTGATCGCGCCGCCGGCGTCGGTCGCCTGGGATGACGCGCTGAGGCTTGCCGGCGAGGCGGCTGGTGCGAGCTGGGTGCGGATCGAGCATCTGGGGCGACTGCTGGCCGAGGCGCCGGTGCGGGATGGGCGCTGGCAGGCGTCGGTGCCGGCTGCAAGGCTGGGGCTGGGGGAGGTGAGCTTGCGCGCAGTGGCGGAGTGGCCGGCTGGACCCGAGGCCCGCAGCGCGGCGCTGCCGGTGATGGTGACGCTGCCGCCTTTGCTGCCTGCGTCCGTGAGCGGCACTTCGGCTGCCGGTGAAGCGGCGGTCGTTGCCGAGACGGCCGGCCTGACGCTCCGCGTGGAGCACGTTGGGCAGCCGGCGCAGGAGACGCGCGTGGAGGGGCTGGGGAAGCGCCTGCCACGCGAAATGAACGTGGGTAAGGCGGCGCGCTTGCTGTTTGCCGGCGCCTTCGAGGTCAAGGCCGACGGCTTGTACGAGCTGGACGTGGATACGCGCGGCACGGTGGCCTTGCGCGTCGGTGATCAGGCCTTCGTGCCGCTGCATGTGGCCGCGGGTGCCGGCGGCCACCAGACCACGCGCTTTGCGCTACCCCTGGCCACAGGTTGGCATGCCTTCGAACTGGAGGTCTCCAGCCCGCGCGCAAGCATGGTCAACGCGACGCTGGCGGGGCCGGAGCCGGCGTTCGTGATCGGTGGGGACAGAGCCCGGTCTCGATGAAGTCGGCGAGCTAGCGTGCTGTGCGCTCGTGCTGCATGGTTGGTGTAGTTGGTGGTGTCGTTGGGGTCTGACCCCATTCATTCTTGATTGCGCGTCCAACCAGAAGATCATGCGGCGAGTCGCGCGATGCTCGCGCGCTTGGCGGCGAAATGCAGGCAGGCCAGGATGTCTGCGGCTTCGAGGTCAGGGAAGTCCGCCAGGATCTCGGCGTGGTCAACGCCTTGGGCAAGCATTTCGAGGATGTCCGTCACCCGGATCCGAAGCCCTCGAATACACGCCTGCCCGCCGCACTGACGTGGATTGAAGGTGATGCGCTGGTCGAGATCGGTGTTCATGGTGCTTTGGTCCTTGCCGGGTTGCAGCTTTGGGACCCGTCTCCAGGTCGGCTGGCGCAATGCCTGTAATGTGCCCGAGTACTGCACTCGCGTGGCTCAATGGTAGCCCCGTTTTGTTCCCATGGATGCCACCCGTCTTTGAGTATCGAGGCGCGCTCTCAACTGGGGTCAGCCCCCAATTCTTCCTTAAGGTAGTGCCATTGGGGTCAGACCCCAATTCTTCTCAACTTTCGGCACTTTCTGTTGGCGGCTGTGCCGAATACGTCGCTCGTCGGGGCCGAAGGCGCCGGCATTGATCTTCATGTCAGTGACTGGAGCGGTCCTCGAGATCGTCCTTCAGCGTCGTTTCGTAGTCTTGTCCGCCGTAGAAGATGCCGATGACTGAAACGGTTCTGTCGCTCACATCGAAGGCGATCACTGTCCGTTTCTTGTAGTTCGTGACGCGCAGGCCAGGGCGTACATCGTCGCGCATGGTTCCGCGATGTGGAAAGGTGCGAAGGCTTTCGCAGTAGCTCACGATCGCGTCGGTGTAACGCGCAGCCGTCTCCGGGGAGGCTGCCCTGGCGATGTAGCGATACAGTTCGACCAATTGCTCCTGCGCTTCGGGGCTGAAGACAATGCTGTAGCTCATCGCGCCTTGGTGTGTTCGGCTTTCAGGCGGGCACGGATCTGGTCGGCGGTGACCGCACGCTTGGGATCGTCCTTCAGGGCGTCGTAGGCCGGACCAACCTGGGCTTGCAACCAGCCCTCGACGGCGCGATCACGCGCGATCAGTGCTCGAAGGCCGTCCCGGATTACTTCGCTTTCACTGGCATATTCACCGGTGCGTACCTTGGCCTTCACGGCGTCAGCCATCTCCTTGGGGAGGGTGATGCTCATTTGTTGCGTGGTGCGCATGGCGACCTCTTTGGTGAAGGTGGGATTTAATCCTACTCTTGCTGGAGCGCCTTGAACATGGCGGGGCATAAATGGCATAAATGGGGTCAGACCCCAATTTTTCCCTGGTCGACATCCATGCAGACCACGGTGTGGCCGACTTCTGCCAGGAAGGCGCCGGTGACGAGGCCGACGTAGCCGGTGCCGAAGAGGGTGAGTTTCATGGGGCGCTCACGCTTGCAGTGGATTGAGAGCGCATCTGCACGGGGCGATGATGCGATGCCGCAAGCCTAGCCGGTAGAGATGACGCCTTCAACAGGCAGGCGTCACGGTTGGGGGAGAGGGCTCATTTCGATGAGCTTTGGTGCGGCACGAAAAGCAGACTATAGTGCAGAACCAAAACGGAGCATATTCATGGCTATCGCTACACACTCTCCTATGGTCAAGGTCGTCGGCGCCAACGGTCAGATCTCTCTGGGCAAGCAATACGCTGGTCGCCAGGTGCTGGTGGAAGAGCGCGAGCCCGGTGTCTGGATTGTGCGCACCGCGACGGTGATCCCTGACAACGAGCGCTGGCTCCACGAACCCAAGGCGGCGGCGGACCTGCAAGCAGCCATGGATTGGGCCGTCACCCATGCTGCGTCGGATGCCGATGCCGACAACACGCTGAAGCGCCTCGAGCATGGCGACCAGTGACCCGAAGGTCAGGCTCGACCTGAACAACCCCGTCTTTCAGGACAACCTGCTCACGCTGCAAAAGCCAGAGCGCCATGCGGCGCTCGATACGCTCAACAAGATCCGGCAATTGACCTGGAGCCAGCTTTACCGCGATCAGGGGCTCAAGTGGGAGAAGATCACGAGCGTAAAGCCACCCGAGGGCATCGATGCGATTTACTCCCTGCGCATCACCCAGGCGCGCCGGGCTACCGCGTATCGTGATACGGATTTCATTCGCTTGCTCACCATCGCACCCGATCACGACGCAACCTATGGGAAGAAGTGAGCGAAGATCACGGCGATTGAAATTTGCGCATCACCGAGTTCGATGATCTGCTCGCCGGCTTCGATACGTCTGTTCGCTTTCGAGGCTGCAGTAGGCCAGGTTTCGAGTTGCTCGGGCGTGACGTGCGCATGGCCGTCAATGCCTTGCGGGCGGCCGCCGCCTTGCATAGCCGACGATGCAGCCGAGCGCATGCGCGGTATTCATGGCCTCGCGCAGCAGGCCGCGCTCCCCTGACATCTGCCGGACAATGAGCTTGAGCGTCTTCGACAGCCACTGCTGCAGCAGGAAGGGCGGCACGCCGCCCACGGTGCGGGGGAAGGCCGGCATCTGGTAGAGCGCGTGGCGCACGCCGGCACGGTAGTGCAGGCGCAGGAAGTAGCGGCGCCGAAGCCTGTCGGCGTCGACCAGGTGGGACACGGCCATGTCGGGCCGATAGCGGATGCGGGCGCCGCGCGCCAGCAGGGTCTGGAACATGGCGCCATCCTCGCCGCCGCCGACGTCGTGGCCGACGCGGTTGAAGCGCGGATCGAAGCGCAGGCCGGGGTCGTCGCGGAAGATGCGCATGGCGTAGGCGACGTTACTGGTCCACACCGGCGTGGTGGCGTGGGTAATCCAGAACGGCGCATCGCCGTAATCGAGCGCAGCCAGAAAACCGAGCAGCTCGTCGGACAGCCAGTCAGGACGCGGGTGCTGCGAAAAGTCCACCTCGACACGGCCGCCGGCGCAATCTGCGCCTTCCTCGAAGATGGCGTGCTGGGCCGCTTCGAGCAGGCCGGGCTGCGGCAGTTCGTCGTCGTCGATGAACTGCATGGCGTCGTAGTGCAGGGCTTCGGCGATGGCGCGGTTGCGCGCCGGGACGATGCCGACGCGGGCTTCGTGCACGATGCGCAGCGGCGCGCCGGGCGCGGCGGCCAGCTCGCGCAGCACGGCCGCGGAGTCGTCCGTGCTGTGGTTGTCGATGGCGAGGATGTCGAAGGCGCGTGAGCAGGCTTGCGCGCGCAAGGCCGCGACCAGGCCCGGCAGGCGGTGGGCGCGGTTGTGGGTGCAGAAGGCGACGACGAGCGTGGTCATGGACTCAATCGGGGCGGGTTTCGCTGCTGCGCGCGCGCAGCGCCAGCAGCGCCGCATGCAGCCTGAGCGGAAGCAGGGCGGGCAGCATGTAGCGCCACTGGGCGGGGCGGCCGTAGCCGGCCCGCAAGGCGCGGCGGAAGAGGGTGCGGGCGGCGGGCAGGTCGCGCGCCCAGTAGGCCTCGAAGCCGGCGCGCAGCAGGCCCTGGCAGGGGATGCGGCGGCGGTCGGGGCCAAGGCTGCGGGCGAAGTCCGGGTGCCGGGCGAGGTAGGCGTGCTGGGCGTCCAGCAACTGCAGGGCCGCGCGCGCGCGCTGGGCGCTGGCCTGCCCGCTGCCGTGGAAGTGGTAGTGGGCGAGCACTTCGGGTACGCGCACGATCGGGCCGCGGGTGGCGAGCTCGAGCCACAGGGCGTAGTCCTCGGCATTTTGCAGCTGGGCGGGGAAGCCGCCGCATTGCAGCAAGGGCGCGCGACGTGCGAGCGCAGCATGGATCGGCCAGCGGCAGGCGGCGAACAGCAGCTTGCGCTTGTCGGGCGTCTCGTAGTCCGGCGGGACAAAGGGCTTGGCCTCGGCGGCGGGCACGCCGAACTTCTGCCAGCCGCAGTAGGCGAGCACGGCGGCGGGGCGGTCGAGCAGGGCGGCGCGGAGCCGCTGCAGAAAGTCGGGCGCCCAGGTGTCGTCGGCGTCGAGAAAGGCGATGTACTCGCCACGGGCGTGCTCGATGCCGATGTTGCGTGCGGCGCTGGCACCCTGATGCGGTCGCTGCAGCACGCGCAGGCGCGGCTCGGTTTGCTGCGCCAGCCAGTGGGTGGAGCCGTCGGTCGAGCCGTCGTCGACGACGATCAGCTCCCAGTCCGCCAGGCTCTGGGCGAGCACGCTGGCGAGGCTGCGCGGCAGATGCTGCCCGGCATTGAAGCAGGGCATGACGATGGATACGGACGGCGGCGGCGCGAGGCTGGGCATCGGCTCAGGCCCGCAGCCGCTGCCAGGCGTAGCGCGCCACGTCGGCCCAGCCGACATCGTGGCTGCCGAAGCACAGCTTGCGCGCGAGACTGGCGACGGTGTCGAGGTTGGTCACGGTGAGCCGGCGCAGGGCGAACGGGTCGCCGTCGCGCATCGCCCAGCCGCTGCGCGTGGTGCAGGCCGCGCGGTAGCCGGCCTGGCGCACGGCGCGTGCGCAGCGCGCGTCCCATTCGCCATAGGGGTAGGCAAAGCTGGAGACGGGGTTGCCGAGCAGGGATTCGAGGGCGGCCTTCGAGTCTGCAAGCTCGTGTTCGAGCCGCTCGTCGTCGAGCGTCGGCAGGCGGGCATGGGTGACGCCGTGCGAGGCGATCTCCATGCCGGCGGCGCGCATCTGCCGCAGCTCGTCGGCATCGAGCAGGCGCCCGGCGGGGCGGCCGTCCGCAGGCCAGGCGGGCGGGCGGCCGATCGATCCGGTGACGATGAACCAGGTGGCCCGCATGCCGCGGCGCGCAAGCGCTTCGCAGGCGGCGAGGTTGTCGGCATAGCCGTCGTCGAAGGTGATGACGACGCTGCGGCCGGTGGCGGGGCGGTCCAGCAGTTCGGCCAGGGTGGGGGTGGCGTAACCTTCGGCGTCGAGGAAGTCGAGCTGGGCTTCGAGGCTGCCGCGGGAAACCGCCCAGGTCCAGTCCGGCGTGCCCTTGCCGGGCCGCACCGAGTGGTACATCAGCATCACCGGTCCGTGCTCGCCGGTGCGACGGTGGAGGGCGGCGGTGAGGGGGTCGAGGCGCATGCGGGGCGGGCCGATGGCGGGCAAGGATGGATCGGGAAAACGGTGCAGAGCGGGCGCGGAAGAAAAGGAGAAGCGTGCAGGAAGCGACGAACAGGGCGCACGGTGGGCGCGAGGCGGGGCCGACTGCACACCACGTTGCGGAGGGTGAATCAAGCGTCCATGAAGCTCACTTTGTCACGAATCGTTTCGCGACGGCGTGCTACTTTACCGCGGCCCTCGCCGCTTGGGCGGCGCCGTTGCGGGCCGGGTGTGGCGTACGACCGCTTGTGCATCAAATTGGTGGATCTTCAGTGAAGCTTGCCGTCCTTTTCTGGTTCTACAAGGACCCGGATCTTTGCGAGAACCGGCTCACCGTGCTGCGGCGCGAGAATGCCGAGGCGCGGGTCTACGGCCTGTTCGGCGGTGAGCCGGCACAAGCCGGGCTCTTCCGCCAGCGCCTCGGCCGCTACCTCGACGACTTCTACGTGTTCGACGCCCAGCGCGACGCGCACTGGAAGTGGTATCACGGCGACCAGATGATTGCGCACTGGTATCGCGAACGCGGTGTGTCGCTCGAGTGGGACAGCCTCTTCGTGGCGCAGTGGGACATGCTGGTGTTCGGCCGCCTCGACGCCCTGTTTGGCAGGCTGCGTGCGGGGGAGATGCTGTTCTCGGGCCTGCGCCCGGTGCGCGAGGTGGACCCCTGGTGGTGGTATGTGCGCGAAGGTTCGGCCGAGCGCGAGGAATACTTGCGTTTCCTGCACTTCGTGCGCGAGACGCAGGGCTTTGCCGGCGAGCCGCTGTGCGGCGAGTTCATCGTGGTCTGCCTGCCGCGCGCCTTTCTGGCGCGCTATGTGGACATCCCGCAGCCCGAGCTCGGCTTTCTCGAGTACAAGATGCCGATCTATGCGCAGATCTTCGGCATCCCGTTCTGCACCGATCACCCCTATGCGCCGTGGTGGGGCGACGATCCTGCCACCCGTGATGCGCCCTTGCTCGCCCGGGCGCTGAACTCCGAGGCGCAGGATGTGCCGCTGCGCAGCGTGTGTGCGCATCTGGCATGGCCGTGGGGACGGCGCATCTTTCATCCGGTGTTCCGCGACTATCCGCTGTCGCCCTGGCGCCGCGCCCTGCGCTTGCGCGACGAACTGCGCGACGAGGTGCTCAAGCCCTGGTGGTGGGCCTTCAACCGGCGCTACCTGGGGCGCGACTGAGGCCGGCCGAGCAGGGCGCGCAGGCGCTTGAGCAGGCGGCGCGGTGGGCTGTTGTCGACCCAGGCGAGCTCGGACTCCAGGCGCGCAAGGCGGGCGTGCTGGGCGGCGAGGCGGTCCTCGTAACGCATCACCATGTCCCACACGCGGTCGGCGCGGTCGGCGCGGTCGGCGGCGGGGTGGGCGGCTGCGGTGCTGCGGTAAGCGTGCAGGAAGCGCTCGGCCCCGCTGTCGAGCGTGCGCGTGGCGCGTACTTCGGCGTGGGCGGCGGCGGCGAGGCGTTGGCGCAGGGCGGCGTCCTGCACGAGGCGGTCGAGGGCGTCGAACCAGGCGTCGGCGGTGTTCTCGACGACGAGGCCGGTGAGGCCGTCGCGCACGCTGCGGGCGTAGGGGGCGACGGCGGAGAACACGCCGGCGATGCCGCACGCGGCGTATTCGAGCCACTTGAGGTCGCTCTTGCAGCGGTTGAGATCGTTGTCGACCAGCGGCGCGATGCCGATGTCGATGTGTTCGCCGGCGAGCCGGGCGGGAAAACCGTCATAGCTGTGCCAGCCTTCGGCCAGGCTGCTGTGGGGCAGGGCGGCCAGCGCCGGGGTGATGCAGCCGAGAAAGCGGAAGGCGAGCTTGGCCCCATGGCGGGCGGCGAGGCGGGCGAGGGCGGGCTCGACCAGGGCGAGGTCGGCCTGGTGGGTGCCGGTGCCGAAGAAGCCGATGACGCAGGGGGCGCCGTCGGGGCGTGCCGGCGCGCGCTGCAGCCTGTCGCCGAACCAGTGTTCAGAGTCGAGGTGGTTGGGGACGACGTGCACAGTGGGGTGGTAGGCGCGATAGGCCGCGGCGAGCGGGGCGGTGCTGACGCTGACGGCGTCGCAGCGGCGCACGAACTCGATGAGGATGTCGCGGTTGTCGCGTGAGAAGGCGCCGAGGTAGTGCTCGGGCGGCAGCGCGTCGAGCAGGTCGTCGGTTTCGTAGAGCACCGGCTTGCCGGCACGCAGGATGCGGTCGAGCGTCGCGCGCTTGGCGCGGCAGGCAAAGAAGCGCTGCACGATGACGAGGTCGGCGCGCGCGAGTGTGGCGTCCACCGCGGCGTCCCCGGCGGCACCGTCCGTCGTGCTCGCGTGCCATTCGTGGCTCAGTTGGGCGGCAAGCCGCTGCAGGGGCTGGCGCACGCGCAGCAGGGCGCAGGCATGGTCGGGCGGCTCGGCCGAGAAGACGGCGCAATGCAGGCGGCGTGTGGTGTCGGGCGCGGGCGGGCGGTGCATGGCGGGGCCGGTACTCAGCGCTGCTGGGGGGGCTGGGGCTTGAAGCGCCACAGCAGGTGGCGGTCGAGCGGGGCGCGCAGCCTGCGCCAGGCGCGGCGCGCACGCTCGGCGGGCGACACGGGGTTGAGCAGCGCCTGGATGCGTGCCAGGCGCAGGGGCAGTTGCGCGTGGCGCGCGGCCATGGCCGCCGGGTCGATGTGCTCGGCCAGTGCGGCGATGTCGTCGATGAAGGCGCACTGCTCGGCCTCGGCGCAGTAGGCCTGCGCGGCGTGCTGCGCGGCCTTGCCCTTGCGCTGGCGCAGGGCCGGGTCGTGCAGCAGGCGCTGCATCCAGGCCGCCGCTTCGTCGACCGAGGGCTCGGCCCACACCGTCGTGCTGGGAATGTAGGGGGGGCGGTACTGGATCACCGTGCCCTGCGTGGGGATGAGGCGGTGGCCGACCAGGCAGGCAGAGCGTTCGCTCATGAAGGACATGTTGCCCGACCACGCGGTGGCGATGACCGGCTTGCCGAGCAGCATGGCTTCGAGCAGGCCGAGGCCGAAGCCTTCGGCGCGATGCAGGGAGACGAAGACGTCGCAGCTCGCGAACAGCGCCATCACGTCGGCGTAGTCCATGGTCTCGGCGATGATCCGGATGCGTGGGTGCGCGGCGACGCGTTCGCGCAGCTGGGCGACGGCGGGCAGCTCCTTGCCGTTCCAGCGCGGGTTGTTGAGCTTGATCAGCAGGTGGGCATCGGCGTGCTCGCCGACCCCCTGGATGAAGGCGTCGATGACCGCGTACGGGTTCTTGCGCGCGAGGCAGCTCAGGGGTTCGAAGGCGAAGACGAAGATCACGCCCTGCGCGGGCAGGCCGAAGCGCTGGCGGTCGGCGGTGCCCGGGGGCGGCGCCAGCGGCTGCATGCCGCGCACGGTGCGCAAGCCCGGGACGCCAAAATCGAAGGCGTAGCGGATGAAGTCCGAGCTCGATACGGCCACATCCAGGGTCTGCAGCACGAGCCGGTCGGCCTCGGGGATCTGCGGCAGCTCCCACACCGGGAACGCGGCGTTGAGGCAGCCGTCGCGCAGCATCAGGGCCTGGAGCTCGTCGGCATGGGCGGCGATCGCGTGCGCCGGCATGACGAAGAAGTTGTGGCGCTGCGGCAGGTCCTGCGGCCGTGCCACGCAGAGGTGGGCGAAGCGCTTGTCGGCGCCCCCGCGGCCGCCACCGAGGTCGAGATCGAGGGCGCGCACGTCGATGCCGCGCCCGAGCAGGGCGCGGATGAGGTTGCGCACCGACACGCCCAGGCCGGTGGCCGACGAGACGTAGCCGATGACGTTGAGTTCGGCGCGCGGCGAGGCGGGCATGGTCAGGTGGGTCGCCTCAGGTGGGCAGTGCCGGGTGCGCGGCGGCCCGCAGATTGCCCGGGCGCGTCGTGCGGGTGCTGCCGGTCTGCCACTGCGTGCGCAGGGCGATGATGCCCTCGGCCTCGGAGCGCGCGCGGTTGAGCGTGGGGCTGTAGGCGCTGAAGTGCAGCAGGCTCTCGGCGTAGAAGATGTTCTTCAGCACGTCGCCGATGTCGATGCTGACGCGCACGCTGAAGGTGCCGTTGTTGAACGGAAAGCGTTCGATCGCGATCTGCACCTCGTGGTCACCGGGCGGCAGCGTGTCGGGAAAGGTGCCGGGCGGACTGACCGTGGTCCACACGTAGAAGAAGTCGATGGTGTGCAGGCCAAAGACCAGCAAGGGTCTGGGCAGCGGGCGATGCACGCGCAGGCTGAGCACGAAGCGCGGCGAGGTGCCCTCGGTGACGGTGCTGACGTCTTCGCCCTGGTCGTTGGTGAGCCTGATGCCGATCAGCTCGACATCGCCGGTGCTGGCGACGCGCTTGGCCTCGCTGCTTTGCGCCTGCACCTTCTCGTCGTTGATGGCGTAGAAGCGGTTGCAGATCTCGGGCGCGGGGCCGTCGGCCAGTATCCGGCCGTGGTCGAGCAGCAGCACGCGCTTGCACAGGCGCTCGACCTGGCGGATGTTGTGCGACACGATCAGCACGGTGCGGCCTTCGTGCTTGATCTGGCTCTCGACGCGCTCGAAGCACTTGCGCTGAAAGGCGAGATCGCCGACGGCGAGGACCTCGTCGATGATCAGGATGTCGCTCTCGAGGCTGGTGGCGACCGAGAAGGCGAGCTTCACCTGCATGCCCGAGCTGTAGCGCTTGACCGGCGTGTCGATGAAGGCCTCCATCTCGGCGAAGGCGACGATCTCGTCGAACTTGCGGTCGATGAGCTTGCGCGGCATGCCCAGGATGGTGCCGTTGAGATAGACGTTCTCGCGCCCGGTGAGGTCGCCGACGAAGCCCGCGCCGACCTCGATCAGGGGCGCGACGCGGCCGCGCACGCGCACCGCACCGTGGGATGGCCGGGTGATGTTGGCCAGCAGCTTGAGCAAGGTGCTCTTGCCCGCGCCGTTGTGGCCGATGATGCCGAGCACCTCGCCTTCGTCGACCGTGAACGACACGTCGTCGAGGGCGCGAAAGGGCGGGCGCACCGGTGCGGGCCGCCCCACCAGCCGGCCGAGCCCGCGCATGACCGTCTGCTTGAGGCTGGCGACCTGCCCGAGGCGGTATTCCTTCGAGACGTGATCAAGCTCGATGACCGGCCGCGGCAATGGGTTCAGGCTCCATGGGGCTGCAGGCCGCGGCCGACACCGTAGTAGTGCCAGCCGTCGCCTTGCAGGCGTTCGGGGTTGTAGAGGTTGCGGCCATCGACGATGACCTTGCCGCGCAGCAGGGTCTCCATCTCGTCGAAGTCGGGCGCGCGGAACTGCTGCCACTCGGTGCAGATGGCCAGTGCATCGGCGCCCTCGAGCGCGCTGTACTTGTTGCTGCACAGGGCGAGCTCAGGACGCTCGCCGTAGATGCGCCGCGTCTCGTCCATCGCCACCGGATCAAAAGCCTGCACCTTGGCGCCCGCTTGCCACAGGGCCTCGATCAGCGTGCGGCTGGGGGCCTCGCGCATGTCGTCGGTGTTGGGCTTGAAGGCCAGGCCCCAGACGGCGATGGTCTTGCCGCGCAGGGCTTCGGCGCCGCCGAAGTGGCGGGCGAGCTTGGCGAAGAGGGTGCTCTTCTGGCGGTTGTTGACCGCCTCGACGGCCTTCAGCAGCGGGGCGTCGTAGCCGATCTGGTCGGCGGTACGGCCCAGGGCCTGGACGTCCTTGGGAAAGCACGATCCGCCATAGCCGCAGCCGGGGTAGATGAAGTGGTAGCCGATGCGCGGGTCGGCGCCGATGCCCTTGCGCACCTCCTCGATGTCGGCGCCCAGCAGCTCGGCCATGTTGGCCAGCTCGTTCATGAAGCTGATCTTGGTGGCGAGCATCGCGTTGGCGGCGTACTTGGTGAGTTCGGCGCTACGCACGTCCATGAACTGGGTGCGGTCGTGGTTGCGGTTGAAGGGCTCGTAGAGCTCGCGCATGCGCTCCTGCGCCTTGGCCGAGCGGGTGCCGATGATGATGCGGTCGGGCTTGAGGAAGTCGCCGACGGCTGCGCCTTCCTTGAGGAATTCGGGGTTGGAGACGACATCGAAGGGGATCGCTTCGCCGCGCTCGGCGAGGATCTGCTCGACCTTGGCCTGGACTTTGTCGGCGGTGCCGACCGGCACGGTGGACTTGTTGACGATGACGCGGTAGCGCGGCATGTGGCGGGCGATGCTCTCGGCGACCGCGAGCACGTACTGCAGGTCGGCCGAGCCGTCTTCGTCGGGCGGGGTGCCCACCGCGATGAACTGAACCTCGGCGTGCTTGACCGCCTCTTCCACATCGGTGGTGAAACGCAGCCGGCCTTCGGCGACGTTGCGCTCGACGATGGGCTGCAGGCCGGGCTCCCAGATGGGGATGACGCCGGCCCTGAGCTTGTCGATCTTGGCCTGGTCGACGTCCATGCAGACCACGGTGTGGCCGACTTCCGCCAGGCAGGCGCCGGTGACGAGACCGACGTAGCCGGTGCCGAAGATGGTGAGTTTCATGAGGGGCTCGTGCTTGCAAAGGATTGAGCGGGCATCTGCATGGGGCAATGATGCGACGCCGCAAGCCTAGCCGGTAAAGATGACGCCTTCAACGGGCAGGCGTCACGGTTGTCTGCTTTGGCCTTGCTGGCGGTGTCACAGGCGTGTGCGTACTTGGGCACGGTGGCAAGGGGAGGTCACACCTTCGTTGAAGCGAGAGCGGTATCCTGTGCGCAATGCGCAGGCCGATTTTCTGGTGACGCACAACGGTCGGGGTTTTGCGTCTGTTCGTTTTCGCGGGCTGGCGGTCGTGACGCCAGCGGCGTTTTTGGCCCATCTTGAAGAGGAGTTGCGATGACTACCCTCAGTGTTCGCCTGCCGGATTCTGTGCATCGCAACGCACGTCTTTATGCCGAGCGGGAAGGCACATCGTTAAACCAACTCGTTGCCACCGCCGTGGCCGAGAAGCTGGCGGCGCTGGGTGCGGAGGAGTACATCCGGCAGCGCGCCGAGCCAGCCGACGACGACGCTTTCGAGGCCGCGCTGGCGGCCGTGCCGGATGTGCCGCCGCGCGAGGGGGATTGACCCGAACTTCGAAAAGACGGGGATCGCATCAATGGGGCCTGACCCCCAATACTCGCCAGCGGCGGTATCATCGGTGCATCTATCCGCGACACAGTAACGGGGCCCGGCCCCGATTCTTCTGATGAGATTGACGGCACAACAAGCGGGGGTGATTCGGCGCGCTGCGGTGGAGGCGTTTGGCCCTGATGTGGAGCTGCGGCTTTTCGGGTCGCGCGCGGACGACCGGCAGCGTGGTGGCGACATCGATCTTTACGTTGCGACGAAGGAGAACGATCTCGAGCGCCTGGCGCGGGCCGAGCTTGATTTCCTGGTGCAGGTGAAGTCGAAGATCGGAGAGCAGAAGATCGACCTCCTGCTTGATTACCCGTCTCGCCGGCACCGCCCGCCGATTTTAGATATTGCGCGTGCCACTGGAGTGCCATTATGAGCAGCTCGTCCGTCGCGGTCTTGCGCCTGAGGGATGCGTGGCGCCAGGGCGAGCGACATGTCCATCACATGCAACACGCGATGCGCGCGCTACAGCCCTTGCTTCCATTCGATGAGGCGCGGTTTGCCGGGCTGACGGATGAACAGATTCAGGATGTCGATCAGTTCATCTTGCGATTCAGCAAGTTGCAGGATGTGATCGGCGCTCGCCTCTTTCCGGCAATCCTGGATTTTCTGGAGGAGCCTTTTGAGGCACGGCCGATGCTGGACAAGCTGAATCGGCTGGAAAAGCTGGGCTTCCTGGAGAGTGTCGAGCGCTGGCAGTACCTGCGTGAAGTTCGCAACCGCTTTACACACGACTACCCGGATGATCCAGAGCGCAATGCGGTGAATCTGAACCTGGCGATTGCAGCCGCCACCGAGCTGCTTGGCCTGATGAGTGCGCTTTATGGACGACTCGCGGGCGAGCACCCCGGGCTGGCGCTTGCAGGATTGAGCTAGCGCGATCGTGTTGGCTTGAAAAGCATCATAAATGGCATAAATGGGGTCTGACCCCAATTACTCGGTCCTCGCGGCCGCTTGGGCGTCTGTCGCGCATCTCTGCTCGCCGGCATCGCCCAAATGCGGCTGCCTCATCGGCCTGGACGTGTTGAGCCTCGCGCCGTCAAGCGACGACCAAAGCCACGCCGACTACTCACGCAGCCCCGGCAGGAAGTGCGCCGCGAGCTTCTCAAGAAACGACATATGCATGCCATGGCGCTCTTAATGCCATTGGGGTCATAATGCCATTGGGGTCAGACCCCAATTACTCCACTTACTATTTTTTCTATTTCTTTATCCCCGGCGGCGCAGGACGCCGAGTCCGAACAGGCCGATGCCGAGCAGGGCGAGGGCGCCGGGCTCGGGCACCGCTGTGACCCGGATGTTGTCCAGGCCCACTGCCGAGCTGCCGTTGCCGCTGCCTTCGACGAGATAGAAGTTGATATATCCCGCGTCAAAAGTGGGGTAGGCGAGGCTCACATCGAAGGTCCCACGCGTGGTGACCGAGGGCGCGGCGAAGCTGAGCAGGTTGATGATGCTGTTATCGGTCAGGATCAGCTCTGCGACGAAGGTGTCGTTGTTGGCCGTGTTGTTGGCGTCGAAGACGTAATCGAAGCTGATGGTGAGCAGTTTGGGCTGGGCGAGGGTGACGGCGTCCAGCGTGAAACGCAGCGACATCGTGGACGAGGCTGTGGCGTTGGTGCCGCCATTGGGCGCGCCACCGAGGTTGCCGCCTTCGTCGCCGATGACGAGGAACTGGTTGGCGGCCGCACCGAAGAAGTTGTCGAAGGTTGTGTTGCCGAGGGTCGGCGTACCGCTGTTGCCGTCGATGGCATTGTTGCCGGCACGAACGTTGAACGCCGCCTGGCTCGCATTGCCATTGCCGGTATTGGAGAAGGTGGCGAGCGGACTGCCGCTGAGCTCGGTGGGGTTGTTGGCGAGGATGTTCGCAATCGTGCGGACGGGGTTTGCGGTGGTGACGCCGCTGACACCCTGGAAATCTTCACTCAACAGAACCTGCTGGATGGGGGCCGCAAGCGCGCTACCCGAAACGGACAGGCTCGCGGTGGCGATGAGGGCTGCAATGTTCTTGTTGTTGAGCATGATGAAGACGTCCGATCAAGGTGGGTGTTCGAGGGCCTGCGCCTGGATTAAGCCGCACAGAAGTGCAGTTGTGATATAGAAGCAATAAATATGCCCATTTTGCGTATCGAATAAAGCTTTATGAATATCAGGGGCTTGCAAAATGGCTTCTGCGGCTACGCGCCTGCCCGAGACGATCGGGGGGTGTCACTGTAAAAATTTTCGACATGTTGCTCAGTCGAGTCCCGGTCCCCTGTTGCTGCCGCGCCGCCGGCGCGCAGGCGGCCGCCCGCCGCGGATGACGCTGACCAGCATCGTGGCGATGAACACCGCCAGCGTGGCGGTGTTGGCGAGGGCGCCCCATTGGCGCAGCGCCAGCGCATTGGCGACGCCGCCGGCCACGCGCAGCGCGAGCGAGGCGTGCAGCAGCGCCAGCGGGACGTAGAAGAAGGGGTGGTAGGGGATCTTTACCTTGGCCACCGCGGGGAAGATGATCGGCGCGTGGCCGAACACCATGGCGAACACGAAGCCGAGCGCGATCGCGTGCATCGCGGTGTCGTGCAGCGCGTCGCCCGCGGCAAAACCGCCGGCCAGCCCGGCCAGCCCGCCCAGCGCCAGCCACAGGTAGCCCGAAAGCAGGCAGACGGCGATGAAGCGGGTAAGCCCGTGCTGGCGGGCGTTGTGGCGGGCGATGTCGAAGACGAGCAGCCAGACCGCGAGCGCGAGCAGGCCGGCGCCGAACAGCTGCAGGCCGTGCTCGGGCTCGATCGGGGTGAACAGCATGCCGGCCAGGATGAGCGCCGTCACCAGGATGAAGCTCGGCGCGGCCGCGGCGCGTGCGGGCAGGAAGCGGGTCAGCTCCAGACGTTCGCCGGCGATGGTGAGCACGAGGAAGCCCAGCCAGAAGGGCACGGCGCCTTGCAGGTCGGCACTGACGAACCACAGCAGGTTGCCGAGCAGCCAGCACACCGCGCCCAGCGCGAGCGTGACGGTGAACAACGCGAACTGGCGCTGCATGACCTGGAAGCTGCCAAGCAGCAGGATCAGCGCAGCGCCGACGAAGAGCGATTGCGCCACCCAGTGCGGCGCGTCCAGGATCAGCAGGAGGCCGCCGAAGCCGGCCGCTGCCGGGCCGAGGTAGCCCCACAGGCCCTCCAGCGCCACGGCGCGCTCGAGCGTGATGACGGTGCCGAAGAAGGCGCAGATCATCAGCGCGGCGTGGATGCCGGCCTGGGCCGCGCCGAAGTCGGGCACGGCAAGGCCCAGGCGGGCGAGGCCGGCGAGCACGCCGGTCAGCAGTGCCGCCAGGCCGAGAATGAGGAGTGGGACGCGGGCGGGCGGCGGCAGCCCGGTCATTTCTTCCAGCCGAAGTGCGAACGCGCCTCGGCGCCCATCATGTCGGGGCTCCAGGGCGGGTCCCACACCAGCTCGACGCGGATGTTCACTTCCGGCGGGATCAGCGGGTCGAGCACGGCGTCGATGTCGTCGAGGATGACGTCGGCGAGCGGGCACGCGGGCGAGGTCATCGTCATGTCGATGTGGACCTCGCCGGGCGCGCAGTCGATGCGGTAGATGAGGCCGAGATCGACGATGTTCATGCCGACTTCGGGGTCGATCACGCGGCGCAGCGCGTGGCGGATGGCTTCGGGGTCGGGCGTGGCGGTCATGGTTCGAGGTTCTCGCGGGTCTCGGCCGGTGAGCCGTGCTGGCACGCCGCCATTGTAGGGATCAACGCGGCGAGACTCCATCCATGGTGTGGCTGCGCTGCGCGGGCCCCTCGACGACCTCGACCGTGGCGCCGAGCTGACCGGGGGTGAACCACCAGCGGGTGGTGCGCTGCGGGCCGGCGATCTCGGCGCCGACGCGGCCGTCGGCTTCGATGCGGCGCACGCTGGCGGCAGGCGTGGCCGTGGCGGCGGTGGGGAACATGACGACGAGGAACTGGTCCTCGCGGGCGTCGCGCTGGGGCATCAGCTCGATGCGCCAGGCCCCGGGTTCGGCGCGGCCGTGGCCGAGCCTGGCGATGGCGGCCTGGGCCTGGCCGTCCTGGTCGTAGTTCCTGCCATCGACGAAGAACTCGAAGCCGGGCCCGCCGATGCTGTGCAGCAGCGGCTCGCGCGGCAGCAGCACATGGCCGTGCAGGCGGCCGCCGCTGCGGCCCGGGAGTTCGCTGGCGGGGATAAAGAGGTCGAAGCGGTCGCCGCCGAGCACCGGCGCGTCGATGGAATGGAGCAGCCAGCGCTTGCGGAACTCGGCCCGGGTGGCGACGACGTCGTCGAAGACGACGACGGCGTCGTTGACGTGGTCGTAGCCGAACACCCGCCACAGGCGCTCGACGCGCCGTGTGCGGTCGGCAAAGCTGCCGCGCCCCGACTGGCTGTTGGTGTAGGCCGGGGTGAGGTCGGCGACGACGACCGACAGCTGGTCCTCGAGCAGCTGGGCGACGATGCGCCCGGTGTGGTAGGTGTCGCGCCGTTGCTGCCATTGCTCACGGTCAAGCGGGGCGCCATCGACGCCCCAGCCCGAGCCGATGCGGCGCTGGCCGCCGTCGTTGGCGTAGTGGCGCGGGGTGGCATGGTCGAAGCCGGGCCCGGGCTGGTTGTCGGCGGGGTCGGTGACGGTGACGAGGTTGTGGGCGATGCTCTGGTAGGCGTAGTTCATGTGGTGCTCGGAGCCGTAGGCCGGGCCGTACCAGCCGCTGTCGATCGCCAGCGGGCCACCTCGATAGATGGTGAAGGCGCCCTGGTCGAGATGGCTGTGCGACCAGAAGTTGTCGCCGGCCTTGAAGCTGACCCAGGTGGCGTCCTCAGACCAGTCGCTGCGCGCGATGAGCAGGCCGATGCCGTCGAACAGCCTCGCCAGCGGCAGGCGCGAGGCGGCCTGGGGGTCGATGAGGCTGTCATCCGACAGCGGGCCCCAGGGCCAGCCGGTGGGCACCGGGCCGCGCTTGGGCGGCGCCAGCGTGTAGGCGGCGGCGTGGCGGTATTCCAGCGCGAGCGGCGCGGTGTTGTCGGGGTGGCGGTTGAACCACGCGCCATCGCCCCAGCGCATGTGGGTGCCGTCGGGGCGGGTGCGGTAGACGAGGAAGTCGAGAAAGCCGCGGATCCCCGGCTCGCTGGCGAACAGGTCCTCGCCGGTGGCGGCACGCCACATCGCGGGCAGGGTGTGGATGGCCTGGCCGATGCCGACCGCCACGTACTCGCCGCCTTCGTGCCAGCCGCCGGCCTCGCCGAAGACCTGGCGCCACACCGGCAGCACACGGTTCTTCCACAGCTCGTGGGTGAAGCGCATGAAGGCCTCGCCGCGCGGGTGGTCGCCGTAGAGCGCGATGCTGCACGCCATCAGGGCCTGCAGCGGGGCGTTGTAGAGAAAGGCGTTGTAGGGCGACAGCTGCTCGCGGCGGATGACCTCGATCAGGTAGTCGCACCCCTCGGCGAGCTTGTCGCGCAGGGCGTCGCGCTCGGGCACCGTCCATTGCTCGTGCAGCCAGTCGTAGGCGATCGCGAGCGGCATGACCTGGCCGTGGCCGCGATCGAAAAAGCGCGTCTCCATCAGTCTCGCGTGCAGCGGGCCGACGTCGACGATGCCGGGCTGGATGAAGCTCGCCTGCATGATGGTGTTGATCGCCCGCGAATTGTTGCGCGCGGCGCTGAACAGCTGGTTGAGATAGGCGGGGTTGTGCGCCCGCAGCAGCGCGATGTCGGCCGCCGTGGGGTGGGGCAGACGCGGGTGCGCCATGCGAAAGCCGGGCAGGCTCACCGGTGGCAGGGCGGACGGCGGCGGGTAGGTGACGCCGGGGGCATTGACCGTGGGCGCGGGCACGGCGGTCGGCAGCGTCAGCGCGACCGTCGCCAGTAGCAACAGGGCCGGTGCGACACCCAGCACGAGCGCCACACGCCAGCCGGCGGGCTGCGGCGCGTCCCCGCGTGCAGGCCTCGCCCCGCCCGTGGCTTGCGCACGGCCGGCGGAGCGCGCCGCAAGACCGGCGTGCGCCTGCATGCGTGCCAGCACCTGCATCGTCACCCAGTGCGTGAGCCAGGCGCTGGCGGCGGCGATCAGCAGGTTGGTCGGGTCGGGCTTCTTGCCGACGGTGAAGAGCTTGAGCACCTCGGTGCCGAAGCACAGCACCAGGGCCAGGAGCACGGCGAACAGCGCCGCGCCGTGGCGCAGGCGCGGAAAGGCCAGCGCGGCGACCAGCCCCAGCGGCGCGTAGCTGCCCAGCACGAACAACAGGCTGCGCACGGCGGCCGTCTCGGTCGTGTAGTAGTGGTAGTAGAAGGGCAGGAAGCGCAGCGTCTCGAGCTTTTCTGCGGCGGCCCAAAGCGGCTGCAACTGCAGCGGCAGCAGGTCGTTGAGCGCGAGCACGAGGGCGAGGTAGAACGGGCTCGCCCACAGGGCCGCGCGCAGCACGCGCGCCGGCGAGTAGTCGAGCCAGCGCAGCGGGTGACTGTGCGCCAGCGCCACGCCCCAGGCTGCGCCGAGCGCCCGCGTGAGCACCGAGATGCCTTGGGTGGTACCGGAGGCGAGGACGATCTGCACCGCCTCGATGAGCAGGCCGAGCAGTGCGCCCGCCAGGAAGCCGGTGGCAATCCTGGGCAGCCGATGGGTTCGTGTGCGTGCCTTGAGCCCGAGCGCCAGCAGCAAGCCGAGCGGGATCATCAGCGCGGCCTCGACCAGCAGCTTGACGCCGCAGGTGAAGGCCGGCCCGCAGGACAGGCCCGGGCCGAGGCTCATGCTGTCGGGGCGGGCGAGCTTGGCGGCGAGCTCCTGCGCACTGACGAGAAAGTCGTAGGGGAAGAAGCTCAGGCCGAGGTAGCCGATCGCGTACAGGGCCAGCACGGCGAGCAAGCTGTGCGCCCCGCCACCGACGAAGCGCTGCCACAGGCCCGCCATGCGCTGCCCGGCGAGGAACCACAGCGCAGTGCCCAGGCCGGTGCCCAGACCCTCGGCGAGCAGATCGTTGCGCGACACCGTACGCGGCGGAAAGAACAGCTGCAGGTATTCGATGCCGACCGCCATCGCAAGCATCGCCGTGAGCACCAGCCCGAGCAGCAGCGTCCGTGCGATTCGCCCGAGCCGGCTGGCCCACACCGCGCCGGTGGCGAAGTAGGCGAGCACGAGGTACAGCAGGATGTTCGCCACCCAGTCGGCACGCGACCCCACCCCAAGGTCGAGCCAGGGCGTGTTCATGAAGGCCTGCCAGGCGTCCTCGCGCGGGCGGTATTCCAGCGGCACGAGGCTGCCGTAGGCAACGAACAGCGCCCACAGCAGGGCGATGCGGGCGTGTTGCCAGGCCTTGGCGGTGGCGGCGCCGGGCGGAGTGGGCATCGTGTGAAATTTTTCCTGCGGCATCGAGGCGCAATTGTCGTACGGGGCGGGGCAAACTGCTATCTTGAAAATCGACGCCAGCTTCGGCGCGAACCGATTTGATCCGAGGGAGCAGACATGAAGGCATTGAAACGTGCGGCGGCCGCCCTTGCCGTGCTTGGTTTGGTGGGTGCGGGCCAGGCCCATGCGGCGTGTCCGTCCAATGGCCAGATGAACCAGACGCAACTCAACAGCACCTTCCCGGGCAACACGGTATGTGCCGTGCGCGGTAGCGACCGCTGGCAGGAGTTCCACCAGGCCGGCGGCGCGCTGATCGACTGGAAGATGGGGCCGGGCCACGCTGTCGACCCGACCAAGCAGGTCGGCTCCTGGAGCGTCAATGGCACGGGTGCCAGCGCGCGCATGGTGTACAACTACGGCTCGGGCGGGACCTACTCCTACCGTGTCGTTGATAACGGGGGTGGTGCCTACAGCTTCTGCAACGGCGACGAAGTCCACAACGCCACCGTCCGGCTTGGTCAGCAGTCCTGCGGCTTCTGACGGATGCAGTGCCCGCCCGGCCTGGCCACACGCGCCGGCTGACGCTGCCGGCGGTGCCGTGGCAGGGGTGACCCGGCGGGTCGCCCCTACAGGGCGCGGCGGCTAGATCAGGATCTCGGCAACGCCTGGATGGCCGAGAAAGCCTTGCGGGCTGGCGCTGGCGCCGTAGGCGCCTGACTGGAACACCACCACCAGGTCGCCGACCTCGGCCGCTGGTAGCGCCATGCGGTCGGCGATGAGGTCGAGCGGCGTGCACAGCGGGCCGACGACCGACACGGCCTCGCCGCCCGGCGCTGCCATGCGGTTGCCGATCGCCACCGGGTAGTTCTTGCGCAGCACCTGTCCGAAGTTGCCGCTGGCCGACAGGTGGTGGTGCAGGCCACCGTCGGTCACCAGGTAGGTGTGGCCGCGCGAGACCTTGATGTCGGTGATGCGGCACACGTAGACACCGGCTTCGCCGACCAGGTAGCGGCCGAGCTCGAGCACGATGCGCGCGTCGGGCAGGGCCGTTGCGGCCTCGGCCACGATGGCGCCGAGCGCCTCGCCGATGGGGGCCAGATCCAGGCGCTGCTCACCCGGGAAGTAGGGAATGCCGAAGCCGCCGCCGAGGTTGAGCGTGCGCACCGGCGCCGGGGCGTGCTCGGCCAGGCGCAGGGCGAGGGCGAAGCTCTTTTGCTGGGCCTCGACGATGGCCTCGGCCTTCAGGTTCTGCGAGCCGGCGAAGAGGTGAAAGCCCTCGAAGGCCAGCCCGGCGTCGGCGATTGCCCGCAGCAGCGCCGGCACTTGTTCGGCATCGACGCCGAAGGGCTTGGGGCCGCCGCCCATCTTCATGCCCGATGACTTGAGCTCGAAGTCCGGATTGACGCGCACCGCGACGCGTGCCGGCACACCGAGCGCGTCCGCGGCCCGCGCCAGCAGCGGGAGCTCGCGAAAGGATTCCACATTGACCAGGATGCCGGCGGCCACTGCCTGGCGCAGCTCCTCGTCGCGCTTGCCGGGGCCGGCGAAGCTGACCTCCTGCGCGGCGGCGCCGGCATTGAGGGCGACCTGGAGTTCGCCGGCCGAGGCGACGTCGATGCCGTCGACGAGACGCGCCATGTGGCCGACCAGGGCGGGCATGGGATTGGCCTTCATCGCGTAGTGCAGTTTCACGCTCGGCGGCAGGGCGCTGCGCAGTTGCGCGACGCGCTGCTCGAGCAGGCGGCGGTCGTAGGCATAGAAGGGCGTGCGCCCGACGCGCGCGGCGAGCCGGGTGAGCGGGATGCCGCCGACGAGGAGTTCGCCGGCGCGGACCGGGAACTGATCCATGGCGGCATGGGCGGGCGGGGCTTTGGCGGCGGGAGCGGTCATGGTCGAGGCGCGGGTCGGTGGTTACAGGCAGGCGAGGCAGGTGTTGCCGGCGGGCGCGGGGCGCCCCTGTCTCATTCGGCGGCAAGCGCCTTGCGATCGAGCTTGCCGTTGGGGTTACGGGGCAGCGGGCCGTCGCGCACCTCGATGCGGGTGGGCACCATGTAGGCCGGCATGCGGGCACGGCATTCGGCAAGCAGGGCGGCGGTGTCGAGCATGCTCCCCGGCAGCGCGGTGGCGATGACGGCGATGCTCTGGCCCAGCGTCGGATGCGGCAGGCCGAAGGCGACGCATTCGCCGACCAGCCCGGTGGCGTACAGGATCTCCTCGACCTCGGTGGGGCTGACGCGATAGCCGGAGGTCTTGATCATCTCGTCGCGCCGGCCGATGAAGTAGAGGAAGCCCTCCTCGTCGCGGCGCACCGTGTCACCCGAGAACACCGCGACCTCGGGCAGCACCAGGCCGGCCTCGCGGCCCGGCGCGTGCGCAGGCAGCGCACGGAAGCGCTCGGCAGTGCGCTCGGGGTCGTTCCAGTAGCCCATCGCCACCAGCGCGCCGCGCTGCACCAGCTCGCCCGGTTCGTTGGGCGCGCATTCGCTGCCGTCCTCGCGCAGCACCAGCACTTCGGCGTCGGGGATGGCCTTGCCGATCGAATCGGGCCGGCGGTCGATCTCTTCCGGCGCCAGGTAGGTGGCGCGAAAGGCCTCGGTGAGGCCGTACATCAGGAAGGGGCGTGTGCGCGGCAACTGGCTGCGCAGGCGGCCGAGGGTGTCGAGCGGCATGCGCCCGCCGGTGTTGGCGATGTAGCGCAGGTGCTCGCCGACGGTGGCCGGCCATTCGAGCTGGGCGAGCTGGATCCACAGCGGCGGCACGGCGGTGAGCCCGGTGACGCGCTCGCGCTCGACCGCCTTGAGCACGTCGCGCGGCAGCAGGTAGTTGAGCAGCACGACCCGGGCGCCGGCGTGAAAGGCGGTGGTGAGCTGCGACAGGCCGGCGTCGAAGGACAGCGGCAGCGCGGCGAGCAAGGTGTCGTCGGCGTGGTTGCCGAGGTAGGACGCGACGCTGCGCGCGCCGGCGACCAGGTTGCGGTGCGACAGCACCACGCCCTTGGGGCGGCCGGTGCTGCCCGAGGTGTACAAGATGGCGGCCATGTCGGCGTCGATGACGCGGTGGCCGCTGCGCGCCGGTGCCTGCACCACCTCGTCCCACAGAAGCACGCTGGCGCCGTCGAGCTGCGGGCGCTCGGTGCAGCGGCCGACGAGCACGACGTGGCGCAGGTCGTGGCAGCCGGCGAGCGTCGCCGCGAGCGTGGCCAGGCGCTCGGGCGTGGTGACGAGCACGCGCACACTGCAGTCGTGCACAATGTGGCCGACCTGCTCGGCCTTGAGGATGGGGTTGACCGGCACGAAGACGCCGCCGGCGGCGCTGCAGCCAAAGGCGGCCACGACGAACTCGGGGCGCTTGTCGAGGTAGAGGCCGACCCGTTCGCCGCGTGCGAGCCCGAGCGCGACGAGTCCGGCCGCGAAGGCGTCGACGCCGGCCTGCAGCGTGCCGTAGCTCATCGGGCTGCCGCCGCTGACGAGCGCAATCCGTGCGGCGTCCTGCGCGGCGGTGGCGGAAACGAGGTGGTGGAGAAGGTGGCTGACGTGCATCACGACCCTGCATCAGTGGTTCTGTTTTGTCGCAGTGCGCAATCTGCGCGTGCGCCGGAAGTATAATGCGCGCCTTTTCGTGCCGTACTGACAGATGGCGCAGCCCTGTCCGTGATGGAGAGATGATGTCCGACGCAATTCACAATGAAGTGCTGGCGCTGCTGGACGACGTGCTGAGCCTCGATGGGCGCGCCCTGGGCTTCAGCGCCGACACGCCCTTGCTGGGGGAGCTGCCCGAGCTCGATTCGATGGCCGTGATTGCCGTGATCCACGAGATCGAGGCGCGCTTCGGCATCGAGGTGCCCGACGACGAGGTGGATGGCAATTCCTTTGCCACGGTGGGCACCGTGGTCGATTTCGTCACGCGCCTCAGCGCCCGTCAGCGCGGCTGAGCAGCCCCGCGCCTACGCGGCGACGAAGGGAAAGACCAGCGGCACCAGCGCGAGCACCACGAGCGAGTAGGTGAGGCTGACCGGCAGGCCCGCGCGCAGGAAGTCGCGCATGCGGTAGCGCCCCGCCGAATACACCATCAGGTGGGTCTGGTAGCCGAAGGGAATCAGGAAGCCGGCGCTCGCCCCATAGGCCACCACCATGATGAAGGGCGTCGGATCGACACCGAAGGCACGCGCGGTGCCGAGCGCGATCGGGAAGGCGAGGGCGGCGGCCGCGTTGTTGGTGACCAGCTCGGTCAGCACCAGGGTGATCAGATAGACCCCGACCAGCGCGGCATGCACGCCGTAGCCATCGAACAGGGCGCGCATCCAGCCCGCCATCAGCGCCGCCGCGCCCGAGCGTTCGACCACGCCGGCGATGGTGAGGGCGGCGCCGATCACGACCAGCAGCTCGAACGGGAAGCGCCGGCGCATCTCGCTCAGCGTCAGCAGGCCCGAGGCGAGCAGGCCGGCCAGCAGCAGCAGCAGCCCGGCGAAGAGCGGCAGCCAGCCGAGCGCGGCGAGCAGGATGACGAGGCCGAAGGCCGACAGCGACGCGGTGCTCTGCGGCGCGGACATCCTGGGCCGTACCCCGGAGCCGTTGAGGACGTGGAAGTTGCGGTCGAGATTGCGGTGCTGGAAGAAGTCCGGCCCCGCCGCCAGCAGCAGGCTGTCGCCGACGTGCAGCGGGATGCGGCCCAATTGACCGGTGAGGCGCTTGTCGCCACGGCGGATGCCGACCACGCCGGCGTCGAACATGGTGCGGAAGTCGACCTCGCGCAAGGTGCGGTTGGCGATATCCGACTCGTTCGACAGCACGACTTCGACCAGGTTGGACTTGAGCAGCGCATCGGCGCCCGCGCCGAACACCTCGAGGCCGGCGAAGCGCTGCAGCGCCTGGACCTTGCCGATCTCCCCCGTGAACACGAGCACGTCGTCCGCGCGCAGCACCTCGGCCGGGCCCACCGGCGAGATCAGCCGGCCTTCGCGCTCGATCTCGAGCAGGAACAGGCCGTCGAGGCTGCGCAGGCGGTTGTCCTCGATGCTGCGCCCGATCATGGGCGAGCCGGGCATCACGCGCGCCTCGAGGAAATAGGTGGAGCGCGCCTCGCTGTCGGTCGAGCGATTGGCCGGCAAGAGGCGAGAGGTGAGCGCCAGCACGCCGATGCAGGCGAGCGCCACCGGCAGGCCGACCAGGGTGAACTGGAACATGTGCAGCGCGGGCAGGCCGGCCTCGACGGCGAAGGAGTTGACCACGAGGTTGGTGGAGGTGCCCACCAGCGTGGTGATGCCGCCCAGGATCGAGGCGTAGGAGAGCGGAATCAGCAGCTTGGACGCCGGGTGGCGGCGCTGGCGGGTGACGGTGCCGAGCAGGGCGCCCACCACCGCGGTGTTGTTCATGAAGGCCGAGGCGAGGCAGGTGAAGCTGGCGAGCCTGAGGGTGGCGAAGGCGGTGCGACCCTTGAGCAGCAGCTCGGACAGGTGATCGAGGAAGGGCGAGCGCTCGAGCGCGAGCGACACCAGCAGGAGCAGGATCAGCGTGGCCAGCGCCGGGTTGGAGAAGCTCGACAGCACGGCTTGCTGGCTGGCCAGGCCGAGCAGGTGGTAGGCCCCCGCCCAGCTCGCGAACAGGACCGCGGGGCTGATGCGGCCATGGATGAGCAGGGCGAGCAGCAGCCCGATCGAGCCGAGGACGAGATAGGCCGTCATGCGCGGGGCGGTGGCTCGAGGGCTGAGACTGAGACCTGGGGCCGGCCCTCAGGCCGCCCCGCTGGCGACGAAATGCGGGTTGTCCAGCCCGGGCTTGCCGTAGCGCAGGGCTTCGCCGGCGAGCGTGCGCACCTGGCCACCGGCGGCGGCCAGCACCGCATGGCCAGCGGCGATGTCCCACTCCATGGTGCGCCCCAGGCGCGGGTAGAGGTCGGCTTCGCCGCTGGCGACCAGGCACAGCTTGAGCGATGAGCCCGCGTTCTTCAGCGCGGCCACGGTGCGACCGGCGAGGAAGGCGTCGAGCGCGGCCGCATCGCCGTGCGAGCGGCTGGCGACCACGGTAAGGCCCTCGGCGGGGACGCGGCGGCAGCGGATGGGCGTGCGCACCTGGGCTTGTTCGACGAAGGCGCCGACGCCGCGGGCGCCGAGGAAGAGGCGGTCGATGGCCGGTGCCAGCACGGCGCCGAGCACCGGCACGCCGTCCTCGACGAGGGCGATGTTGACGGTGAACTCGCCGTTGCGGCTGACGAACTCCTTGGTGCCGTCGAGCGGATCGACGAGCCAGAAGTGGCGGCCGATCGCGGGCAGGCGGCCGGCGGCGACGGCCTCCTCGGCGACCACCGGCACGCCCGGCAGCAGGCGCTCGAGGGCCGGCACGATCAGCGCTTCGGCGCGCTCATCGGCGGCGGTGACGGGCGAGGCGTCGTCCTTGCCGCGGACGCTGAAGTCGGTCCGGTAGATGTCCATGACCACCTCGCCGGCGGCGCGGATGACGGGAACGAGATCTTCGAGCAGCGTGGCGAGGGGAAGAGCGGACACGAGACGGATTCCTTGCTTGAGGCCCGGGCGGGCGTGGGGCCGGACGCCACGGGGGGCGCGTGTTGGCCATGACGAGTGGCGTAGTTTAGCGGCCGCCTATATATTGCGTCGGCCTCGCGCTCGGGAATCTGCTGCCGACCGCGCATTTTTTCCGCCTGCGGCCACGAATGCGCGTACCACGCGGTGTCGAATGCGCGATCATCCGCCTCAATGTCCCTGTCCTTGCGATGCCCATGTCCAGTCCCGCTCCGATCAGTCTGACCCACCTGCAACGGCTCGAGGCCGAAAGCATCCACATCCTGCGCGAAGTCGTCGCCGAGGCCGACAACCCGGTCATGCTGTACTCGATCGGCAAGGACAGCGCGGTGATGCTGCACCTGGCGATGAAGGCCTTCTACCCCGCGGTGCCGCCGTTTCCGCTGCTGCATGTGGATACGCGCTGGAAGTTTCGCGACATGTACGTGTTTCGCGACCGCATGGCCAAGGAAAGCGGCATGGACCTGCTGGTGCACATCAACCCGGATGGTGTCGAGAAGGACATCAACCCGTTCACGCACGGCTCCGCGATCCATACCGACATCATGAAGACCGAGGGCTTGAAGCAGGCGCTGGACAAGTACGGCTTCGACGTCGCCTTCGGCGGCGCGCGCCGAGACGAGGAGAAGTCGCGCGCCAAGGAGCGCGTGTTCTCGTTTCGCACCGGGCAGCACCGCTGGGACCCGAAGAACCAGCGTCCCGAGCTGTGGAAGCTGTACAACGCCAGGAAGCACAAGGGCGAGTCGATCCGCGTGTTTCCGCTGTCGAACTGGACCGAGCTCGACATCTGGCAGTACATCTACCTCGAGGACATCCCCATCGTGCCGCTGTATTACTCCGCGGTCCGTCCGGTGGTGGAGCGCGACGGCACGCTGATCATGGTCGATGACGAGCGCATGCCGCTGCATCCGGGCGAGGTGCCGATGATGCGCAGCGTGCGCTTCCGCACCCTGGGCTGCTATCCGCTCACCGGGGCGATCGAGTCGGCCGCCGCGACGCTGCCGCAGATCATCCAGGAGATGCTGCTGACGCGCACGTCGGAGCGCCAGGGGCGGGTCATCGACCACGATTCGGCGGGCTCGATGGAAAAGAAGAAGCAGGAGGGGTACTTCTAAATGGCACACGTTTCCGAGCTCATCGCCAGCGACATCGAGCAGTACCTGAAGAGTCACGAGAAGAAGGGCCTGCTGCGCTTCATCACCTGCGGCAGTGTCGATGACGGCAAGAGCACGCTGATTGGCCGCCTGCTGTACGAATCGAAGATGCTGTTCGAGGACCAGCTCGCCGCGGTCGAGGCCGATTCGAAGAAGTGGGGCACGCAGGGCGAGGAGATCGACTTCGCGCTGCTCGTCGATGGCCTGGCGGCCGAGCGCGAGCAGGGCATCACGATCGACGTGGCCTACCGCTTCTTTTCCACCGACAAGCGCAAGTTCATCGTCGCCGACACCCCGGGCCACGAGCAGTACACCCGAAACATGGTCACCGGCGCCTCGACCGCCGACGTCGCGGTGGTGATGGTCGATGCACGCAAGGGCGTGCTGACGCAGACCCGGCGCCACAGCTATCTGGTGTCGCTGCTGGGCATCCGCCGCATCGTGGTGGCGATCAACAAGATGGACCTCGTCGGCTATGCGGAAGGCGTGTATCGCCGCATCGTCGACGACTACAGCGCGTTCGCGCAGCAGATCGGCCTCGAGGGCGTCACCTTCATCCCGATGTCGGCCTTCAGGGGCGACAACATCACCGCGCCGAGCGATGCCATGCCCTGGTACCACGGCACCACGCTGATGGGCTATCTGGAGACGGTCGAGGTCGACGACACGGTGATGCAGCGCGCGCCCTTCCGGCTGCCGGTGCAGTGGGTGAATCGCCCCAACCTGGATTTCCGCGGTTTTGCCGGCGCGGTTGCGAGCGGGGTGGTCCGGCCCGGTGATCGCGTGCGGGTGCAGCCCTCCGGGCGCGAGAGCACGGTGGCGCGCATCGTCACCCGCGATGGCGACCTGGCGCAGGCGGTGGCCGGGCAGTCGGTGACGCTGACGCTCGCGGACGAGATCGACATCTCGCGCGGCGACGTGATCTCGACCGTGGCGGCGCCGGCCGAGGTGGCCGACCAGTTCGAATGCACCATCATCTGGATGCACGACGAGCCCATGCTCGCCGGTCGCCCCTACCTGCTCAAGATCGGTGCGCGCACGGTGACGGCGACGGTGACCGACATCAAGTACCAGGTGAACGTGAATACGCTCGAGCACGTGGCGGCGAAGAAGCTCGAGCTCAACGCCATCGCCGTGTGCAACCTGAGCATGGATCGCGCCGTCGCCTTCGATCCCTACCGCGTTAATCGCGACACGGGCGGCTTCATTCTCATCGACCGCCTGTCCAACAACACGGTCGGCGCCGGCCTGCTGCACTTTGCGCTGCGCCGCGCGCACAACATCCACCTGCAGCATGTGGATGTGAACAAGCAGGCGCGCGCCGCGCTCAAGCACCAGCGCGGCTGCGTGGTGTGGTTCACCGGCCTGTCGGGCGCGGGCAAGTCCTCGATCGCCAACCTGGTCGAGAAGAAGCTGCACGGGATGGGCCACCACACCTACCTGCTCGACGGCGACAACGTGCGCCATGGGCTGAACAAGGATCTGGGCTTCACCGACGCCGACCGTGTCGAGAACATCCGTCGCGTGGCCGAGGTCGCCAAGCTGATGGTCGATGCCGGCCTCATCGTGCTCACCGCCTTCATCTCGCCCTTCAAGTCCGAGCGGCGCATGGCGCGTGCCCTGGTCGAGGGCGGCGAGTTCGTCGAGGTCTTCGTCGATACGCCGCTCGAGGTGGCGGAGGCGCGCGACGTGAAGGGGCTCTACAAGAAGGCCCGGCGCGGCGAGCTGAAGAACTTCACCGGCATCGACTCGCCTTACGAAGCCCCGGAAGAGCCCGAGCTGCGCCTGGACACCACCCAGCTGGATCTCGACGCCGCAGCCAACGCGGTGCTCGGCTGGCTCGAAGCCAAGGGCATGATCGAGCGTTGAGCCGACGGCGGGTGCGCCGCCGGGCGGTGAGGTGCGGCGCGGCGCTCAATCCTCGAGGTCTTCGAAGGCCTCGGTAGGCCTCAGATGCAGGTCGACGCTTTGCAGGTGGAGCGCCGCGCCGTCGCCCTCGCTCTCGAGTAGCAGCCAGTGGTCGGCCTCGCGCCGATACAGCTCGAGGCGGCGATGATCGATATCGACAATGAGGTATTCCTGCAGGTCGGCGAGCTTGCGGTAGGCGGCGAACTTGTCGCCGCGGTCGTAGGCCGCGGTGGCGTCGGACAGCACCTCGACGACCAGGCGCGGATGCTCGATGGCGAGCTCGGCCCGGCGGTCACGCTCGTCGCAGGTGACCATCACGTCGGGGTAGAAGTAGGCATCAGCCGCGGCGACGAAGAGCTTCATGTCCGCCACATAGGTGTGGCAGCGGCTGCCCTTGAGGTGCGATCGCAGGCGTGCGTAAAGGGCGCCGGCAACCAGCGCATGCTCGCGCCGGACGCCGACCATGGCGAACACCTCGCCGGCGATGTACTCGTGCTTCTCGGGCTGCTCGGCCTCCCAGTCGAGATAGGCCTGGCGGGCGAGCGGCGCGGCTTCTTGTGCGTGTCCCATTGAGAGGCTCCTGGTGGCGTGCCGGTATTGTGGGCGAGCCGGGAGCATCCATCAATCCGGGGGGCTCACGCCGGCCGCCGGTATCCGCCCGCCACCCCGCGTGGCGACAGCACGATCTGCCACAGCTGGTTGGTACGCGCGCGGAAGGTGCCGGCGCAGGCGAGCAGGTAGTAGCGCCACATGCGGTAGAAGCGTTCGCCGTAGCGTGCGGCGAACTGCGGCCAGGCGGCTTCGAAGCGGGCATGCCAGGCCATCAGCGTGCGGTCGTAGTCGGCGCCGAAGTTGTGTACGTCCTCGACGATGAAGCAGTCTTCCGCCGCGTCGGCGATCTGGCCGAGCGCGGGCAGGTCGCCGTTGGGAAAGATGTAGCGGTCGATCCAGGGGTCGGTCGGGGTGCGACGCAGGTTCTTGCCGATGGTGTGGAGCAGGAACAGGCCGTCCTCGTTGAGGCTGCGCCGCGCCATCTCGAAGAAGGCGCCGTGGTTCTTGGCGCCGACGTGCTCGAACATGCCGATCGAGGCGATGCGCTCGAAACGTTCGCGGCCGTCGCGGTTGAACTGGCGGTAGTCCTGCAGGCGGAAGCTGACCGGCAGTCCGGCGCAGCGTGCCTGGCCGTGCTCGGCCTGCTCGCGCGAGATGGTGAGGCCGACGCATTCGGCGCCGTAGTGCTCGGCGGCGAACTTCATCAGGCTGCCCCAGCCGCAACCGATGTCGAGCAGGCGCATGCCCGGTTCGAGCCCGAGCTTGCGGCAGATGAGGTCGAGCTTGGCGGTCTGCGCGTCCTCCAGCGTGTCGGCCTGTGCCCAGTAGCCGCAGGTGTAGGCGAGGTGGCGGTCGAGCATGGCCTCGAAGAAGTCGTTGCCGAGGTCGTAGTGCATCTCGCCGACCTGCCAGGTGCGGCGCAGGTTCTGCAGGTTGAAGAGGCGGGCGCGCAGGCCCTGCACCACCAGCGCGCTGGTGCCGACCTTCTCGTCGAGGCGGGCGCGCAGGATGCGGACGATGAATTCATCGAGCTGCACACAATCCCACCAGCCCTCCATGTAGCTCTCGCCCAGCCCGAGGCTGCCGCGGGCGAGGATGCGGTCGGCGGTCTGGCGTTCGTGGATCACCATGTCCCAGGGACGCTCGCCATTGAGCTCGATGTCGGCCTCGGCCAGGAGTTGCGCGAGCGCCCGCAGCGACGGGTCCTGCAGCGACGCGCTCGGCAGCGGACGCAGGCTGCGGCGACCGCCTTGATGGCGGGGGCTGCGCGGCAGTGCGTGCGGCGCAGCGGTGCGCGCAAGCCCGGGCACGGACGGGGCGCTGCGGTCGTCGGGCGAGGAGCTTTCGGCTGTGCTCTCCATGCTGTACTCCGCAATCGATGGCGCAGATTTAACCAGTCTGACCCCATTGATTCGTTCCGGGGGGCGGAGTTCGCTCTGCTAGAATCGCCCGCCATGAGCTATCAGGTCCTTGCGCGCAAGTGGCGGCCGAAGTCCTTCGGTACGCTGGTCGGTCAGGAGCACGTCGTGCGGGCGCTGTCGCACGCGCTGGCGACCGGCCGGCTGCACCATGCGTGGCTGTTTACCGGCACCCGCGGGGTGGGCAAGACGACGATCAGCCGCATTCTGGCCAAGGCCCTCAACTGCGAGACCGGGGTCACGGCCGAGCCCTGCAACGTGTGCGAGGCCTGCCGCGCGATCGATGCCGACCGCTTCCCCGATTATGTCGAGATGGACGCGGCGTCCAACCGCGGCGTCGACGACATGGCGGCGCTGCTCGACAAGGCGGTGTATGCGCCGGTGCAGGGGCGCTACAAGGTCTACATGATCGACGAAGTGCACATGCTCACCGGGCACGCCTTCAACGCCATGCTGAAGACGCTGGAAGAGCCGCCCGAGCACGTCAAGTTCATCCTCGCCACCACCGATCCGCAGAAGATCCCGGTGACGGTGCTGTCGCGCTGCCTGCAGTTCAACCTCAAGCAGATGCCGCAGGGCCACATCGTCGAGCACCTGACGCGCATCCTGCAGGCCGAGGACGTGGCCTTCGAGCCGGGCGCGCTGCGCCACCTGGCCAAGGCGGCGAGCGGGTCGATGCGCGACGCGCTGTCGCTGCTCGATCAGGCGATCGCGCACGGCGCCGGCAAGGTCGAGGAGGAGCAGGTCACCCACATGCTGGGTACGGTGGGCGACGACCATCTGTATGCGGTGCTCGATGCGCTGGCCGCGGGCGACGTGCGCGGGCTGCTGGCGGTGGCCGACGCGATGGAGGCGCGCAGCCTGGCCTTCGACGCCGCGCTGCAGTCGCTCGCGACCCTGGTGCACCGCATCGCGCTGGCGCAGTTTGCGCCCGAGGCGATCGCCGACGAGGCCGAGCGTGCGCGCATCGGCGCTTATGTGGATGCCTTCGACGCCGAATACCTGCAGCTCGCCTACCAGATCGCCATCCACGGTCGGGACGAGCTGCCGCTGGCGCCGGACGAGTACACCGGATTCACGATGACGCTGCTGCGCCTGCACGCGTTCCGCCCCGAGCAGCCCGCCGCGCTGGGTGGCGCGGGCGTGGCGCCGGCGGCGGGTGGTCGTGCGCGCGCGGTGGGTGAGGCGCCGGCGGTGCCGGCTCGCGCCGCGGCCGACTCGCGTGCGGGGCCGTCGCCCGGGTCCGCTGCCGGGCCTGCGGCCGGGGTCGCGCTGGGTGCCGTGCAGCGCGTCGGGCGCCCCGCCGATTCCGTTTCGCCCGCGCCGTCGGTCCCGTCCGCGCCGCCAGCTCGGCCCGCCCCGCCTGCCTCGGCGGCGGCCTCCGCGTCCGTTGCAACCGCAGCGACGGTGTCCGAGCCATCTACCGTCAGCGGGTACGACGTGCCACCGTGGGAGGACCTGCCGCCCGAGGCTTACGCCGACCAGGAGGTGGCGCCGGCGCGCCGCGCCGCGCCGCCGCCGGCCGCGCTAGAGCCGAGCCCGGCCACACAGAATACGGCTGCACCGAACACGGCCGCACGGAGTTCCGTCGCACCGAATCCGGTCGCGCCGGCGTCGGGCAGGGCCGAGCCGCAGCCGGATCCGGTCGCATCGCCGCGCAGTGACGCTGCCGCCTTGCTCGCGCTGGGCGACTGGCGCGGCCTCATCCGCGCGCTCGAGCTCAGCGGTCTCGTGCGCGAGCTGGCGCAGCATTGCGAATGGGTCGACTGCAGCGCGGAAGGCCTCAAGCTGCGCCTGTCGCTCGCGCACCGGCATCTGCTGGACATGAACCCGGGTGCGATCGACCGCCTGCAGGATCAGCTGGCGGCGGCGCTCGGGCGCCCGCTGAAGGTGCGTATCGACGTCGGCGACATTGCCGGTGAGACGCCCGCCCAGCGCGATGCGATCGAGCGCCGCGCGCGCCATGCCGAGGCGGTGGCCGCGCTCGAGGCGGATCCTTTCGTACGCGAGCTGATCGAACGCTTCGATGCCACGCTGGTGGAGAGCAGCGTCAGGCCCCTGTGAGCGGGCGACGGGCGCGGTCGGCCCCCGGCTCAGTTGCCACGCCGGTCGCCATCCCTGTAGCCAAACTTTTCCCCATCCCTTGTTCTAGAGACTCAACGGAGCGCACACCATGATGAAAGGCGGTATTGCCGGCCTGATGAAGCAGGCCCAGCAGATGCAGGAGAACATGAAGAAGATGCAGGACCAGCTGGCCGCGGTCGAGGTCGAGGGCCAGGCCGGTGCCGGCATGGTCAAGGTGCAGATGACCTGCAAGTACGACGTGCGCCGGGTGTCGATCGACGACTCGGTGATGGACGACAAGGAAATGCTCGAGGACCTCATCGCCGCCGCGCTCAACGACGCGGTGCGCAAGGTCGAGACGGCGACGCAGGAGAAGATGGCCAGCGTCACCGCCGGGCTGAACCTGCCGCCGGGCATGAAGCTGCCGTTCTGAGCGCGGCACGCCGATGTCGCCCTCCAGCCTCGACGAGCTGATCGAGGCCTTGCGCTGCCTGCCCGGCGTGGGGCCGAAGTCCGCCCAGCGCATGGCCTACCACCTGCTGCAACGCGATCAGCGCGGCGCGGCGCGGCTGGGTCGTGCGCTCACCCATGCGCTCGAGGCGCTGCGCCCCTGTGCGCGCTGCAACAGCTTCACCGAGGACGAGATCTGCCAGCGCTGTGCCAACCCGCGCCGCGATGCCTCGCTGCTGTGCGTGGTGGAGATGCCGGCGGACCTGGCGATGATCGAGCAGACGCAGTCCTACAACGGCCTGTACTACGTGCTGATGGGCCGCTTGTCGCCGCTGGACGGCATCGGCCCGCGCGAGCTCAGGTTCGACAAGCTGATCGCGCGCGCGACCGAGGAGGGGGTGCGCGAGGTGATCCTCGCCACCAACTTCACCAACGAGGGCGAGGCCACCGCGCACACGGTCGCCACCCTGCTGGCGGCGCGCGGCGTGAAGGTGACGCGCCTGTCGCGCGGCGTGCCGGTCGGTGGCGAGCTCGAACATACCGATACCGGCACCATCGCGCAGGCCCTGGTGGAGCGGCGCGCCCTCTGAGCAGGGGCCGGGCAAACCCGCCGGCGGGCTTGCTGCAGTGCGGCAATTTTGCGCTTCCGACGGCCCGCCTGGAGTGCGGTTTTGGCGTTGAAAGCCTTGTTCCAGAAGGCGATCCGAGCTTTGCGCTTTCTCTGCTGCAGCGTCTCCGGTATAATTCGCGGGTTATTTGTATCCAGGTCTTTCGTTTTCCTTTCTGGGAAGAGGGTCATGAGCGTTGATCAAAAGATGGACAGCAGCCGCCGCACCCTGCTGCTGGCAACGTCCGCCGCTGGCGGCGTGGCCGCAGTGGCGACCGCGGTGCCGTTTGTTGCCAGCCTCACGCCATCCGAGCGTGCCAAGGCAGCCGGTGCGCCGGTCGAAGTCGATGTGAGCAAGCTCGCTCCGGGCGAGATGATGACGGTGGAGTGGCGCGGCAAGCCCGTGTGGGTGCTGCGTCGCACGCCCGAGATGCTCGCGTCGCTGGACACCACCGACAGCCGGGTCAGCGATCCGGAGTCGAACAAGCCGATGCAGCCGGACTACGCCAGGAACAAGCACCGCTCGATCAAGCCCGAGTTTCTCGTCGCCGTCGGCATCTGCACCCACCTGGGCTGTTCGCCGTCCGAGAAGTTCAAGATGGGCGCCGAGAGCGGCATGGGTGCCGACTGGCCGGGTGGCTTCCTGTGCCCCTGCCATGGCTCGCTCTTCGATCTGGCTGGTCGTGTCTACAGCAGCATGCCTGCGCCGGACAACCTCGAAGTGCCGCCGCACCAGTACCTCGCGGATTCCACCATTCTTGTTGGCGAAGACGGGAAGGCTTAAGCGATGACGACCAAATCACAAGCCCTGCTCAACTGGATCGACGAGCGCTTCCCGCTCACGTCGTCGATCAAGGGGCACCTCACCGAGTACTACGCGCCGAAGAACTTCAACTTCTGGTACTTCTTCGGTTCGCTGGCGCTGATGGTGCTGGTGATCCAGATCCTGACCGGCATCTTCCTGGTCATGCACTACAAGCCCGACGCCTCGCTCAACGCCTCCGGCGTGCCGGTGGCCTTCGCCAGCGTCGAGTACATCATGCGTGAGGTGCCGGGTGGCTGGCTGATCCGCTATCTGCACTCGACCGGCGCCTCGGCCTTCTTCGTCGTGGTCTACCTGCACATGTTCCGTGGCCTGCTCTACGGTTCCTACCGCAAGCCGCGCGAACTCATCTGGATCTTCGGCACCCTGATCTTCCTGGTGCTGATGGCCGAGGCCTTCATGGGCTACCTGCTGCCATGGGGCCAGATGTCGTTCTGGGGCGCGCAGGTGATCGTGAACCTGTTCTCGGCGATCCCGATCATCGGGCCGGACCTGTCGCTGGTCATCCGTGGTGACTACGTCGTGTCGGACGCCACGCTGAACCGCTTCTTCTCCTTCCACGTCATCGCCGTGCCGCTGGTGCTGATCGGCCTCGTCGCCGCCCACATCATCGCGCTGCACGAAGTCGGCTCGAACAACCCCGACGGCGTCGAGATCAAGAAGCGCAAGGACGCGTCCGGCAAGCCGCTCGATGGCATCCCCTTCCATCCGTACTACACGGTGAAGGACATCGTCGGCGTGGTGGCCTTCCTGTTCTTCTTCAGCGCAGTCGTGTTCTTCGCGCCCGAAGGCGGCGGCTACTTCCTCGAGTTCAACAACTTCCTGCCGGCCGACCCGCTGACCACGCCGCCGCACATCGCGCCGGTCTGGTACTTCACCCCGTTCTATTCGGTGCTGCGCGCGGTGACCTATCCGCTGTTCGGCCTCGATGCCAAGTTCTGGGGCGTGGTGGCGATGGGGGCGTCGGTGGTGATCATCGCCTTCCTGCCCTGGCTGGACCGCAGCCCGGTGAAGTCGATCCGCTACAAGGGCCCGATCTTCAAGACCGCGCTGGTGATCTTCGTGATCTCCTTCTTCATCCTGGGCTACCTGGGCGTGCTGCCCCCGACCCCGGGTCGTACGCTGGTGTCGCAGATCTGCTCGGTGCTGTACTTCGCCTTCTTCCTGCTGATGCCGTGGTACAGCAAGCTCGACAAGTGCAAAGCCGAACCGGAAAGGGTGAACTTCAAATGACAATGCGCGTGATCAACCTCATCAAGCGGGCGGCAGCGGTGCTGCTGTTCGCGCCGGCCGTGGCGATGGCAGCAGCCGCCTCGGTGCAGCTCGACAAGGCGCCGGTCAGCACGGACCCGGCTGCGTTGCAGCACGGCGCCAAGCTGTTCGTCAATTACTGCCTGAACTGCCACAGCGCCAGCTTCACGCGCTACAACCAGCTGCAGAACATCGGGCTGTCCGAGCAGTCCATCCGTGACAACCTGATGTTCACCGGCGAGCGCGTCGGCGACCTGATGAAGATCGCCATGCGCCCGGCGGAGTCCAAGATCTGGTTCGGCAAGGCGCCGCCCGATCTGACGCTGGTTGCACGTGCGCGCTCCTCCGGCGACGGCAGCGGTGCAGACTGGCTGTATACCTACATGCGCCAGTTCTATCGCGATACCGAGCGCCCCTCGGGCTGGAACAACGTCGTCTTCGCCAATGTCGGCATGCCGCACGTGTTCTGGGAGCTGCAGGGCGAGCAGGTGGCCAACATCACCGAGAACGCCGATGGCACGAGCAAGGTCGAACTGTCGCTGGCCAAGCCGGGCAAGCTGAGCGTCGAGGAGTACGACAAGGCGGTGGCCGATCTGGTCTCGTTCCTGGTCTGGATGGGCGAGCCGGTGGCCGAGAAGCGCAAGACGATCGGTACCATCGTGCTGATCTTCCTGGCCGGCATGTTCGTGCTCACCTACGCCTTGAAGAAGAACTACTGGAAGGACATTCATTGATCGAAAACGCGGCAGGCCGCAAGGCCGGTTAGCGCGGTCCGACCCCAGACGCACCACGCGCTGTCGCGTGGTGCGCTTTTGCTTTTGAATTCCGGAGTGGCAACACCATGATGAACCTCTATTCCGGCACGACCGATCCCTTCAGTCACCGCTGCCGGATCGTCTTGTTCGAGAAGGGCATGGATTTCGAAGTCATCGACGTCGATCTCTACAACAAGCCCGAAGACATCGCCGTCATCAACCCCTACAACCGCGTGCCGGTGCTGGTGGATCGCGACCTCGTGCTGTACGAGGCCAACATCATCAACGAGTACATCGACGAGCGCTTCCCGCATCCGCAGCTGATGCCGCCTGACCCGATCATGCGCGCCCGTGCCCGCCAGCTGTTGCACACCTTCGAGCAGGAGCTGTTCACCCACCTCGAGGCCCTCGAGGCTGCGCAGAAGGGCGTGGACAAGGTGCGCGCGCACGTGCGCGACCACCTGACCCAGCTCGCGCCGGTGTTCACCAAGCAGAAGTACATGCTGGGCGACGAGTTCTCCATGCTCGACGTGGCCATCGCGCCGCTGCTGTGGCGTCTCGAGCACTACGGCATCGAGCTGCCCAAGGCGGCTGCGCCGCTGATGAAATACGCCGAGCGCATCTTCAGCCGCCAGGGCTTCATCGACGCCCTGACCCCGTCCGAAAAGGTCATGCGCCGCTGAGCGCGCTGACCACTGCGCAGGAGCATCGATGAGCGCCGTCTCGACCAAGCCTTACCTGCTGCGCGCCATCTGGCAATGGTGCATCGACCAGGGCTTCACGCCTTATCTTGCGACCCTGGTCGATGACCAGACACGGGTGCCGCCGGGTTATGCGCGGGACGGCCAGATCGTGCTCAATCTGTCGCCCGATGCCACCGGGCAACTGCAGATGGACAACGACTACATCAGCTTCCAGGCCCGCTTCGGCGGCGCTGCCCACTCGCTGGTGATCCCGGTGGTCAACGTGGTCGCGATCTACGCACGCGAAAACGGGCAGGGCATGGCCTTCGAGCCCGAGTTCGACGAGACCGAGGCGGGCGCGGAAGACAGCGAGGATGCGTCGGTCGAGGACATGGCCGCCACCCAAGCCGAACTGCTCGCCCAGCGCGGCGAAGCGCCGGCCGATGAGCCGCCGCGGCCGCCGCGCGGCAGCCACCTCAAGGTCGTCAAGTAAGGAAGTCCCTCATGTCCGGTCTGGTCTGGAGCGACGCGCTCGCCAACGAGCTCGCGCCGATGGATGAAACCCATCGCGAGTTCGTTGATTGTTACAACGCAGTGGCATCGGCGCCCGCCGATCAGTTGCTGCCGGCCTTCGATGCGCTGATTGCGCACACCGAGGCCCACTTTGGCCTGGAGAACCGCTGGATGGAAGCGGTGGATTTTCCGGGCTGCCATCGTGCCGAGCATGATCGCGTGCTGGCCGTGATGCACGACATCCGGCGTCGCGTGGCGGCGGGCGATACCTTCTTCTGCAAGCGTCTGGTCGAGGAATTGCCGGCCTGGTTCCGCAACCACGTCGATGGCATGGACGCCGCGCTCGCCTTTCACCTGCAGAGCATCGGCTTCGATTTCGATACCGGCACGCTGCCCGCGGCGGCGGCCGATCGCACACCGGCGCCGGCTGCGGCCTGCACTCACGCCGGCTGACGGAAGGGAAACGCGATCGGCGGCTGCTGGCCGCTCATCAGCTGCGCCAGGGCAGCGGCCGAGCCGCAGGCCAGCGTCCATCCCAGCGTGCCGTGCCCGGTGTTGAACCACAGCCCGGGTGTGCGGCCGCGGCCGATGACGGGGACGTTGCCGGGCGTCGCCGGTCGCAGACCGGCCCAGGCTTCGACGCTGCTCAGGTCGATCGCACCGGGAAAGCGGCTGGACGCCCATTCGAGGATGGCCGCGACCCGCTCCGGCCGCACCCGGGTGTCGAAGCCGTTGAGCTCCGCCGTGCCGGCGATGCGCAGACGCTCGCCGAGGCGGGAGCAGACGATGCGGCGTGACTCGTCGGTGAGGCTGACGCTGGGCGCACGGCTGGCGTCGATGACCCGCGCGGTGATCGAATAACCCTTGACCGGGTAGATCGGCAAGTCCTCGCCCAGCGCCGCCACCAGGCGCGGCCCATAGCTGCCGAGGCAGACGACAAAGGCATCGGCCTGCAGCCACTGGTGCTGCCCCTGAGCGTCGCGCACCGCCACCGCCTCCACCCCACTCGCGCCGCGCCGCAGCCCCTGGATCTCCCGCTGCCACTGAAAGCACACGCCCTCGTCCTGCAGGCGCGCGGCGAGGCCCTGGGTGAAGCGATGGGCATCGCCCGACTCGTCGGCCGGCGCATACAGGCCGCCGACCAGGGTCGCTGCCTGGGCGGCGAGCGCGGGCTCGATGCGCAGGCACGCGGCCACGTCGCACACCTGCGCGGCGATGCCGAAGCCGCCCAGTTGCCGCGCGCGCGCCGGGGCGTGGGCGAACTCGGCGCGGCTGTGGAACAGGTGCAGGATGCCGCGCTCGAGCTGGTCGTAGTGCAGGCCGGTCGCGCTGCGCAGGGCGCGCAACTGCTCGCCGCTCCAGCGCGCCAGCGCGGCGATGGCGGCGGTGTTGCGCTGCGTGCGCGAGGGCAGGCATTCGAGCAGGAAGCGTGCACCCCAGCGCCATTGTGCGGGGTCGCGCGTGGGGCGGAACTTGAGCGGCGCGTCGTCGCGGCCGAGCCAGCGCAGCACCTGCAAGGGCGCGCCCGGATTGGCCCAGGGCTCGGGATGGCTGATCGAGATCTGGCCGCCGTTGGCGAAACTGGTCTCGAGCCCGGCGGCGGGCTGGCGGTCGACGACGCTGACGTCGAAACCGGCCCGGCGCAGATACCAGGCGGTCGTGACGCCGGACAGGCCGGCGCCGAGAACCAGAACGTGCATGTGAGGGCGGTGCGCGAGGGTGAGGGTGGAGGGGTGGAGCCCATCGATGATAACCGCGCGCGCGCCCGACCGGGAAACGGCGCCACCGCGGCGCGCGCTCGGCGCATAGTCCGTGCGCTGGCGGCGCGGAACCGCGATAATCGCGGCTTGTCCGTAATCTTCGTCGATTGGAGTGCCTTCATGCGCCGTGTCACCCTTACCCAATTCCTCATCGAGCAGCAGCGGGCGGGCCGCATCAGTGCCGATCTGCGCCTGCTGATCGAGGTCGTTGCGCGCGCGGTCAAGGCGATCGGCGTGAATGTGTCGAAAGGGGCGCTGGCCGGCGTGCTGGGCGAGGCGGGCACCGACAACGTGCAGGGCGAGGCGCAGAAGAAGCTGGACGTGATCGCCAACGAGATCCTGCTGCAGGCCAACGAATGGGGCGGGCACCTGGCGGCGATGGCCTCGGAAGAGGTCGAGACGGTGCATCAGATCCCCTTTGACTATCCCAAGGGCGGCTTCCTGCTGCTGTTCGATCCGCTCGACGGCTCCTCGAACATCGACGTGAATATCTCGGTGGGCACCATCTTCTCGGTGCTGCGCAATCCGCCCGACCACACCGAGCCGACCGAAGAGGACTTCCTGCAGCCGGGTCGCGAGCAGGTCGCCGCGGGCTATGCGGTGTATGGGCCCTCGACCCAGTTCGTGCTGACGGTGGGCAAGGGCGTGCATGCCTTCACCCTCGACCGCGAAATGGGCAGCTTCATCTACACCCAGCCCTACATGACGATTCCGGTCGATACCCAGGAGTTCGCCATCAACGCCTCCAACGCGCGCTTCTGGGAGGCGCCGGTGAAGCGCTATGTCGACGAGATGCAGATGGGCAAGGGCGGTCCGCTGGGCAAGGATTACAACATGCGCTGGGTGGCGTCGATGGTGGCGGACGTGCACCGCATCCTCACCCGTGGGGGCATCTTCATGTATCCGATGGACGACAAGTGCCGCGCCATGGGCGGCAAGCTGCGGCTGATGTACGAGGCCAACCCGATGGCGATGCTGGTCGAGCAGGCCGGCGGGGCGGCCTCGACCGGGCGCGAGCGCATCCTCGACATGCAGCCCACCAAGCTGCATCAGCGCGTGCCGGTGATCCTGGGCTCGAAGAACGAAGTGGAGCGGGTGGTCTCCTACCACCTCGAGGGCTGAGGCGGGTGCTGGGGACCGGCCCGCGCCGACACGCCACGACCCGCGCGCGCGCGGGGTGCGCGCGCCTGGCGCTGCTGGTGGGCGGACTCGTGGGCGGATTGCTGGCGCTGGCGAGCGCGCCGCTCGCGGCCCAGCAGCCGCTCGAGGTTCGGCTGGAGGCCCCCGATGCGGTGCGTCCGGTGCTCGAGCGCCATGTGCGCCTGCTGCGGCGCGAGAACCTGGTCCTGCCCGAGGAGGCGGCCGACCGTGCCGCGATGACGCGGCGGACGCGGCGCGAGATCGCCGATCTGCTCGCCACCGAGGGCTACTTCACGCCGCGCGTGCGCTTCGACCGTGCGGACGCGGGGCGCTGGGTGATCGAGGTCGAGCCGGGGCCGCGCACCACGATCAGTGCGGTCAGCATCGAGTTCGAGGGCGAGCTGAGCAGCCCCGCCAGCGACGGCGGCGCTGAGCACCTCGAGCTGTTGCGCGCGCGCTGGAGCCTGCCGGTGGGCGAGCCCTTCAGCCAGGCGGGCTGGGACGGCGCCAAGCAGCAACTGCTCGATGCGGTCAGTGCGCGCCGCTACGCGGCTGCCCGCATCGCACGCAGCCGCGCCGAGATCGATCCAGAGACGGCGACCGCAACGCTCAGCGTGACGCTCGACAGCGGCCCCGCCTTTTATCTTGGCGAGCTGCAGGTCGAAGGCCTGGAGCATCTGCCGGCCGACCTGGTGCAGCGCTACAGCCTGCTGCGGCCGGGTTCGCCCTATGACCGCGAAGAGTTGCTCGCCTTCCAGACCGGGCTGCAGAACACGCCGCATTTTGGCTCGGTGATCGTCGACATCGAGCGCGACCCGGCGCTCGCGGCCGCGGTGCCGGTGCGGGTGCAGGTGACCGAGGCCCTGCCCAAGTACCTGGGATTCGGCGTCGGCTTCTCGACCAACACCGGTGCCCGCGTCGAGACCACCTACCGCGACTCCAACCTGCGCGGCCGCGGCTGGGAGTTCGCCACCGGGCTGCGCCTGGAGCAGCGTCGCCAGGCGCTCTACGCCGACATCTTCCTGCCGCCGAAGGGCAGGCATCGCGACAGTTTCGGCGCGCTGATCGACCGCAGCGACCTCGAGGGCCTGAAGGTCACCTCACAGGCGCTGGGGGCGACCCGTAGCACGGTGCGCGGTGACATCGAGACCCAGCTCGCGCTGCGCCTGCAGCACGAAAAGATCGAGCCCTCGGGCGCCGAATCCCGCACGAGCAACACGCTCACCGCCAACTGGACCTGGGTGAAGCGCGCGGTGGACGATCTGCTCGACCCGACCCGGGGCTACGTCTTGGAGTACCAGGTCGGCGGTGGTGCGGCAGTGGCGCTGGCCGAGCGCGACTTCGTGCGCCTGTACTCGCGCTTCGTGCGCTACCAGCCGGTGCGCAGCACCGACGTCTTCATCCTGCGCGCCGAGGGCGGCGTCACCCTGGCCGACAGCCGCGAAGGCATTCCGCAGGACTTCCTGTTCCGTACCGGCGGCGCGCAGACGGTGCGCGGCTACGACTATCAGAGCCTGGGCGTCAAGGAGGGCAATGCCACGGTCGGCGGGCGCTATCTCGCGGTGGCGAGCGCGGAGTACGTGCGCTGGTTCCAGCCGCAGTGGGGCGCGGCCTTCTTCGTCGATGCCGGTGATGCGGCCGACACGCGCAACGATTTCGACCTGCGCGTGGGCTATGGCGTCGGTGCGCGCTGGCGCAGCCCGGCCGGCCCGCTCGCGCTCGACCTTGCCTGGGGGCATCAGGAACGCAGCCTGCGACTGCATTTCGGCGTGGCGATCGCGTTCTGAGCGCGCGCGGGCCTCGGGCCCGCCCCCTGCGGCGGCGCTGCGGCGAGGGTTCAATGTGACTGACGGTCGAGCTGGGCGGCGAGCGCCTGCAGGCTGGCGGAGATGATGACGGGGTAAGGTTCGACCGCGTCGGCCGCACCGGCCCGGTGCAGTGGCGGCGGCAGGCGGCTCAGCGTGTCGGCGGCCTGCGCGCGCAGCGTTGCGAGGGAGGGCTGCGGCGCCAGCCGGCGACCGGCGCGCATCACCGGCTGCAACAGGGGCTGGGCGCCCGCGGCGGGCGACGCTTCGGTGGCGAGCGTGACGTGGTCGCGCAGCAGGCGGCCGTGCGCATCGTGCAGCCGCCACACCTGCTTGGCGTCGGGCCAGGTCGCCTTGCCCTCGGAACGCTTGCGGCGCGGGAGGCCGGCGTAGCGCTGCAGCTTGTAGACCGCGTCCAGCGTCGGTGCATCGGCCGAGGTGCTGAGGTGGGTGCCGATGCCGAAGCCGTCGATCGGCGCCCCCTCGGCGAGTAGCGCGGCGATGCGGTATTCGTCGAGGTTGCCGCTGGCGAAGATGCGCACCGGGCCCAACCCGCCCGCGTCCAGGATCGCACGCACCGCCCGCGCGTGTGCGCCGAGGTCGCCGCTGTCGATGCGTACCGACACCAGCTTCACTCCACGCTGCTGCAGCTCGGGCGCCAGCGCGACCACGCGCCGCGCCGCCGCCTCGGTGTCGTAGGTGTCGATCAGCAGCGTCACATTGCCCGGCTGCGAGGCGGCAAAGCGCAGGAAGGCGTCGACTTCATGCTCATGCGCCTCGATGTAGGAGTGCGCCATGGTGCCGAACACCGGGATGCCGAAGCGCTGGCCGGCGAGCACGGTGGCGGTGCCGGCGAAGCCGGCGAGGTGGCTGGCGCGCGCCGCCAGCAGTCCGGCTTCGGCCCCATGGGCGCGGCGCAGGCCGAAGTCGACCAGCACGCGCCCCGGCGCGGCGAGCACGCAGCGTGCGGCCTTGGAGGCGATCATCGACGACAGGTTGATCAGGTTCAGCAGCCGGCTCTCGACGAACTGCGCCTCACCGATCGGCGCTTCCACGCGCAGCACCGGCTCGTTGGCGAAGAAGGCCGTGCCTTCGGCCATCGCGTGCACTTCGCCGCTGAAGCGGAAGTCGGCCAGCCAGTCGACGAAGCCGGGCTTGAAGCGCCCGCACGCGCGCAGCCAGTCGAGCTCGGCGGGCGTGAAGTGGAGGTCCTCCAGGTAGTCGAGTGCCTGCTCGAGGCCGGCGAACAGCAGGAAGCTGCGCTGCGCGGGCAGCCGGCGCACGAAGAGCTCGAACACCGCGCGGTCGCGCAGGCCCTCGTCGTGGTAGGCCTGCAGCATGGTCAGCTCGTACAGGTCGGTCACCAGCGCGCTGTCGCCGGGGTTCATGCCGGAGCGTCCTCCAGCTCGTCGGATACGATCAGGCGGGCGCCAGCCGCGAGCATGGCGGCGACGGCGCGCGCGCCGTCGCCGGGTTGCACCTCGACCGCGCGGATCGCGTCGTCCAGCACGAACACGCTGAAGCCCGCCGCCAGCCCGTCGCGCGTCGTCGACTGCACGCAGTAGTCGGTGGCGAGCCCGCCGATGAACACCCGCCTCACGCCGCGGGCGCGCAGGCGCTCGGCAAGACCGGTGTGATCGAAGCCGGAGTAGGCGTCCGCGATTGCGGTGGCGGCCTTCGACACGATCTCGGCGTGCGCGGGCAGCATGAGTCCGGGGGCGAATGCCGCCCCGGTCGTGCCGGCGACACAGTGCGGCGGCCAGGGGCCGCCCTGGGCGTGGAAGGAGCAGTGCTCGGGGGGATGCCAGTCGCGGGTGAACACGACCGGCAGACCGTGCGCGACGAAGCGTGTGATGTAGCGGTTGAGCACCGGCACCACCGCATCGCCGTCCTTCACGCCGAGCGCGCCGCCGGGCAGGAAATCGCGCTGTACGTCGACCACCAGCAGCGCGTCCCCGCGCTGCAGGCGGACGGGGGAAAGGGGGCTGTGGGGCGTGGTCGTTGCCGAGCTGGCTGGGGCTGAGATCGCACATTCTCCCGGGAGGTCGTGTCGCTGCGGCAGACGCCGACATCCGTCGCATCGAGGAGCATGGGTGCGCGCAAGGCACCTGCCGTCTCCCCAGCCGCCGCGCCGATGAAGGGCTGGCCGGTGGCGGGCGACAGGAGTAAGTTCTAGATGCGCCGACCGCCATGCTGCTACCAGTGTAGTCCGATCGGCGCCTCCCGGTGACGACCAAGGCCCCGCGCTGCGGGGCAGGCGAGGCGAACATGGATCGACCGCCCGGCATCCGAACCTGCCTGTACGAGCACGACGCACTCGACGGCGTGATCGACGACATGGCCTGCGGCGCCGCGGCGCTCCTCTCCGGCCGCGAACGCGTCGCAGTGATCGGCCTCCTTCGCCGCGGCGCGCCGCTCGCCGACCGGCTGTGCGAACGCCTGGTGCGCCGGCACGGGCTGTCGCCGCCACTGCGCCTCGACCTGCAGGTCAAGCGCTACGCGGACGACCTCACGCTGCTCCATCCCGAGACCCGGCTCACCGAGGATGCCGCCCATGCCGCACTGGACCTCGAAGGCCGCAGCCTGCTGGTGGTCGACGACGTGCTCTACAGCGGGCACTCGCTGCTGCGGGTGCTCGAATACCTCGCGCGCCGGCAGCCGGCCGAGATCCGCGTGGCGGTGCTGGTCGATCGCGGCGTGTGCACCCTGCCGGTCCATGCCGACATCGTCGGTCGTCGGCTGGAGATCGCGGCGGGCGACATCATCGAGTGCAACGTGCCGCCCTACGAACCCGACTTCCGCATCGAACTCCTGCGGCCGCTGCGTCGGGCTTGAGCGCGGCCGCCGCCGACCATGGAGGCGCATGATGTTTCGTGATCGACTGGATGCCGCGGCGCAACTGGCGAAGGCGCTCGACGCCTGGCGCGGCAAGAATCCGCTGGTGCTGGCGATTCCGCGCGGCGCGGTGCCGATGGGCGCCGCGCTGGCCGAGGCACTGCAGGGCGAACTCGACGTGGTGCTGGTGCACAAGCTCAGCTCGCGCTGGAACGCGGAATATGCGATCGGTGCGATCGACGAGGGCGGCTGGTTCATCGTCTCCGACGCGTCCGAGGACGACGAGGACTGGCTGGAGAAGGAGAAGGCGCGCCGCGTGCAGCAGTTGCGCGAGCGCCGCGCCTTGTATTCGCCGCAGCGGCCGCCGGTCGATCCCCGCGGGCGGGTGGTGATCGTCGTCGATGACGGTCTCGCCACCGGCGCCACCATGGTCGCCGCGCTGCATGCGGTGCGGGCCCAGTCGCCGCAGCGGTTGATCTGCGCGCTGCCGGTTGCAGCGCCCGACAGCCTGGCGTGGGTCGAGCCCTATGCCGATGAGGTGGTATGCCTCGACAAGCCCCGGGGCTTTCGCGCCGTTGGCCAGTTCTACCAGCACTTCGAGCAGGTCGAGGACGGGGAGGTGGTTGCCTGCCTGCGCCGCTTCACCGGGCGCCCCGCGAGCGGTGGCGCATGATCGGCGGCGCACAGGGACGCGATGCTGCGCGGCAGACCGCCGGGCTTGCGCGCGAGGTGGCGCGGCTGCGGCCGCGGGCTTGCGTCAAGGGGTGAGGACGGGCGCGGCAGAAGGCTGGTGCGAGGGCGGCCGGGGCAGGCCGCAACGGTGGTGAGGAGCACGGCGCGCGGCGCGCGGCCGCGGACCGGTCGTGCTCAGCAGCGGCCTTTCTTGGCCTGGCCCGGTGGGCAGAAGTCGCTGCCGCGGTAGCGACGGCCGTCCTCGTGGTAGTAGCCGCGCTCTTCGTAACGTACGCCGTCGCGGTGGCGACGGCCATCGCGCTCATTGTCGTAGCCGACTGCGGCGCCGACGCCACCGCCGAGGGCGCCGCCGATGATCGCGCCTTCGCGGCCGCCGACGGCTTCGCCGATCAATGCACCGGTGGCGCCACCCACGGCTCCGCCGAGGGCGGTCGAGCCGCCGGCGTGTGCAGCACCGGCGACGGAAAGGGCGAGGAGGGCAGCGGCGAGGAGTCGGGTCTTCATGGGGCGAGGTTCCGTTCTTGTTGGACGGCCGCGATCTTAAGCGGCGCTCGGCGCGACTGTCGAATGCGACTTGTCAGAGAATGTTGCCCTTCGAATGGCGCCGGGGCGCGCCGCTTGACGAGGGCGGGAGCGGGCTTGCCCGCGGAATGAGCCTGCCTGTGCCAGACGCGATGCGCCGCCTCGCCCTCGCGGCCCGGCGATGGCTCGGTGCCGCTGGCGCTTGCCGTGGCCAGCGAAGGCCTTCGTGATCATTCATCCCCTGATGACGACGTTGCGCTGCCGGCGCACTCGTTGCGGTCCTTGTGGTCGCTGCCGAAGGCGCGGCGCAGCTGTGCGAGCCGCTTCAGCCCGGCGATCGCCCGCCCGTTGACCGAGTCCTCCGCCATCGTCCCGTCGGCGGCCGGCGTGCCGGCGGGCAGGCCGGTGAGCAGCTCGAGCGCTTCGTCCACATCGGCCACCGCCCAGATGGTGAAGCGGCCGGCCCGCACGGCGTCTGCCACTTCCTGGCGCAGCATCAGGTTGCACGCGTTGGCTTGCGGGATCAGTACGCCTTGTTCGCCGTCCAGTCCGCGTGCCTCGCACAGCTCGAAGAAGCCTTCGATCTTCTCGTTGATGCCGCCTACCGGCTGCACCACGCCGAACTGGTTGACCGAGCCCGTCACCGCGCGCGCCTGTGACAGCGGCACGCGCGCCAATGCCGACAGCAGGGCGCACAGTTCGGCGAGCGAGGCGCTGTCGCCCTCGACGCCGCCGTAGGACTGCTCGAACACCAGGCTCGCCTTCAGCGACAGCGGCATCAGCCAGCCGAAGCGTGCGGCGAGGAAGGCGGACAGGATCAGCACACCCTTGGAATGGATCGGCCCGGCCAGTTTGACCTCGCGCTCGATGTCGATGATCTCGCCTTCGCCGACGCGCACCGTGGCGGTGATGCGCACCGGATGGGCGAAGCTGCCGTCGCCGAGCGGCACCACGGCAAGCCCATTGACCTGGCCGACGTGGCTGCCGCTGCTGTCGACCAGCCACTGGCCGCGCAGGATCGCGTCCTGGTGGGCAAGGCGCAGGCGTTCGTGGCGGCGGCGGTGGGCGGCGAGCGCCGCCTCGACATGCTCGCGCTCGATCAGCGCCGAACCGGCCGCGGCGGCGAAGTGTTCGGCCTCGTGCATGCGATCGTCGAGCGGCTGGGTCTGGGTGCTGAGGCGCTCGGCATCCCCAGCCAGGCGCGCGGCGTGCTCGATGAGGCGCGCCACGGCGCCGGCCGACAAGGGGCGCAGCCCCTCGCGGCGGGCGAGGGTGGCGAACAGGCGGGCGTAGCGCGCGGCGCGCAGGGATTCGCCGCTGGCGAGGATGTCGCGATGCACCGCGTCGAGGTGATCGAGCACGGCGGGCAGGTCGGCATGGCGCGCCTTGAGCTCGTCGATCATGTGCGCGACGGTGGCGCCGAGCGCATCCTGGCCGGCTTCGCGGATGCGGTTCTGCAGCTCCCGACGCCAGCGTGGAAACTCCGCCATCAGGTGCTGCATGCGATCGTGCAGCAGTCGGATGTGCTCGCCGAGTTCCTTCTGGCGCGCCTCCGGGAGCTGGTCGAACTCCTCCTTGGTGAGGGTGTCGTCCTCGCCCTTCATCGGCACGAAGGCGAAGCCATGCGGGGTGCGCAACAGGGCGACGCCGCGCGCGCGGGCCTCGTCGCCGAGTTCGCGCAGCGCCTGTTCCTCGCGCTGCTTGGCCTCGTCCTGCAGCGCTTCGAGCCGGGCGCGGTAGTCGTCGCTCTCGAACACCGCGCCGATGGCGGGGATCAGCTCCTCGACGAAGCGGTTCATGTCGTCGCGCAGGCCGGGCCCGCGGCCGCAGGGCAGGCGCAGGATGCGGGGCTGGGAAGGGTGGCCGAAGTTCCACACATAGCACCAGTCGGCGGCCCCGCCGCCCTGGCCGCGCTCGGCCTCGAGCAGGTGGCTGACGATGGCGTGGCGTCCGCTGCCCGTGTCGCCGAGCACGAACAGGTTGTAGCCCTCGTGCGGGATGTCGAGCGCCAGACGGATCGCTTCGACCGCGCGCGGATGCAGCAGCTCGGTGTCGGCGTCGGCAAGCTCGGCGGTGGTCGCGAAGCCAAGCCCTGCCGGGTCGCAGGGGCTATGGAGCCGCTCGGGTGGCAAGGCGGGGGCGGGGCACATCGGCGTGGCCTCTTCGGTGTTGTAGGCAGAGGATAAACCGACAGCCCGTTCGGGGCACGGGCGCCAAATGCAGGCGACGAAAAAATCGCCCCTTGAAATCCCCGAGGGGCGTCCCTATTATTAGCACTCGTTGGCAGTGAGTGCTAACAAGCTTCCAGGCCCCGTTCGAGCGGGCCGCGGAAGCGCACTGCGAATTTGCCCCGCGGGCCGAGCCCGCAAGTCTATCAACCCAAGCAGTTGAATCCTGGATAGGAGAGAACTCAATGAAGATTCGTCCCCTGCACGATCGCGTGATCGTCAAGCGTCTGGAAGCCGAGCGCAAGACCGCCAGCGGCATCGTGATCCCGGACAGCGCCGGCGAGAAGCCCGATCAGGGCGAGGTCCTGGCTGTCGGCAACGGCAAGATCCTGGACGACGGCAAGGTCCGTCCGATGGCCGTCAAGGTGGGCGACAAGGTGCTGTTCGGCAAGTATGCCGGCCAGACCGTGAAGGTCGAAGGCGAAGAGCTCCTCGTGATGCGCGAGGAAGACATCATGGGCGTGGTCGAGGCCTGAGCCTCCCCCGCACCAATCAACGCTAATCGAAACAATTCAGGAGTTCTGAAGAATGGCAGCTAAAGAAGTCAAGTTTGGTGATTCCGCCCGCGAGCGCATGGTCGCCGGCATCAACATCCTGGCCAACGCGGTCAAGGTGACCCTGGGCCCGAAGGGTCGCAACGTGGTGCTCGAGCGCTCCTTCGGCGCCCCCACCGTGACCAAGGACGGTGTGTCCGTCGCCAAGGAAATCGAGCTGAAGGACAAGTTCGAGAACATGGGCGCGCAGATGGTCAAGGAAGTCGCTTCCAAGACCTCCGACATCGCCGGTGACGGCACCACCACTGCCACCGTGCTGGCGCAGTCGATCGTGCGCGAAGGCATGAAGTACGTCGCCGCCGGCATGAACCCGATGGACCTCAAGCGCGGCATCGACAAGGCCGTCATCGCCACCATCGAAGAGCTGAAGAAGCTGTCGAAGCCGTGCTCGACGAACAAGGAAATCGCCCAGGTCGGCTCGATCTCGGCCAACTCCGACAGCGACATCGGCGAGATCATCGCCCGTGCGATGGACAAGGTCGGCAAGGAAGGCGTGATTACCGTCGAGGACGGCAAGTCGCTGCAGAACGAACTCGACGTCGTCGAGGGCATGCAGTTCGACCGCGGCTACCTGTCGCCCTACTTCATCAACAACCCGGACAAGCAGGTTGCCATCCTCGAGCAGCCCTTCGTCCTGCTGTTCGACAAGAAGATCTCCAACATCCGTGACCTGCTGCCGGTGCTCGAGCAAGTCGCCAAGTCGGGCCGTCCGCTACTGATCATCGCCGAGGACGTCGAAGGCGAAGCGCTCGCCACCCTGGTGGTGAACAACATCCGCGGCATCCTCAAGACCTGCGCCGTCAAGGCCCCGGGCTTCGGCGACCGTCGCAAGGCCATGCTCGAAGACATCGCCATCCTCACCGGCGGCCAGGTCATTGCCGAGGAAGTCGGCCTGACCCTCGAGAAGGCCACCCTGGACGACCTCGGCCAGGCTGCGCGCATCGAGATCGGCAAGGAAAACACCATCATCATCGACGGCGCCGGCCAGGCCGAGCGCATCGAAGCCCGCGTCAAGCAGATCCGCGTGCAGATCGAGGAAGCGACCTCCGACTACGACCGCGAGAAGCTGCAGGAGCGCGTCGCCAAGCTGGCGGGCGGTGTTGCGGTGATCAAGGTCGGCGCCGCCACCGAAGTCGAGATGAAGGAGAAGAAGGCCCGCGTCGAGGACGCCCTGCACGCCACCCGCGCGGCAGTGGAAGAGGGCATCGTCCCGGGCGGCGGCGTTGCGCTGCTGCGCGCCCGTGCTGCACTGGGCGAACTCAAGGGCGACAACCACGACCAGGACGCCGGCATCAAGATCGTGCTGCGCGCGATGGAGCAGCCGCTGCGCGAGATCGTCGCCAACGCGGGTGACGAGCCGAGCGTGGTGGTGAACAAGGTGGTCGAAGGTTCGGGCAACTACGGCTTCAACGCCGCCACCGGCGAGTACGGCGACATGGTCGAGATGGGTGTGCTGGACCCGACCAAGGTCACCCGCACCGCGCTGCAGAACGCCGCGTCCGTCGCCGGCCTGATGCTGACCACCGACTGCATGGTCGGCGAGCTGGCCGAAGACAAGCCGGCCGGTGGCATGCCCGACATGGGCGGCATGGGCGGCATGGGCGGCATGGGCATGGGCATGTAATTCGCCCGGCCGCGATCCGGCACCGCCGGGTCGCACCTGCAGCATCGTCAATCGGCCCCGCTTCGGCGGGGCCGATTGCGTTCACGGCGGCGGTCGACGCCAGGTGCGCGCCGACGACGGCGTTGCCGCGTGCGTGTGCATCGCCCTGCGCGAAGCGTGGCGAAGCGTGGGATAATCCAACAGTTCGTGGGGAAGAAAAGTCGGCGGGGAGCGTGCGCGCGTTGGTCACAGCCTCCCCGGAACGGTGCCGCGCGAGCGGCAGCATTCCCCGGGGCCGAGCAAAAGGAGAACAGCGGCTCCACTCTAGGCAGGCTCGCTTACATTTCACTTACATCCTCGACCCTATGCGTATTCTGTTGGCGGAAGACGATCCGGTGATTGCCGACGGCATCTGCCGGGCCCTGCGGCGTGGCGGCTATGCGGTGGATCACGTGGCCGATGGCGCCGAGGCCGATGCCGCGCTGGCAACCCAGTCGTATGACCTGCTCATCCTCGATCTGGGCCTGCCGCGCATGAACGGCATCGACGTGCTCAAGCGCCTGCGCGCGCGCAAGTCGGTGCAGCCGGTGCTGATCCTGACCGCGCAGGACGGCGTGGACGACCGCGTGCGCGGCCTCGATGCCGGTGCCGACGACTACCTGACCAAGCCCTTCGCGCTGCCCGAGCTCGAGGCCCGCGTGCGTGCGCTCACCCGCCGCGGCACCGGCCAGCCGCGCTGCATCGAGATCGGCCAGCTCAGCTACGATCAGGCCGACCGCGTGGTCAAGATCGGCGGCCAGCTGGTCGATCTGTCGGCGCGCGAGATCGGCTTGCTCGAGGTCTTCCTGCTACGCGTCGGGCGCCTGGTGAGCAAGGACCAGTTGGTGGACCACCTGTGCGGCTGGGGCGAGGAGGTGTCGAGCAATGCGATCGAGGTGTACGTACACCGCTTGCGCAAGAAGCTCGAGGACAGCGGCGTGCGGATCGTGACCGTGCGCGGCCTGGGGTACTGCCTGGAAAACCCCGATGCTGCCCCTGCGGCGAAAGTCTGAGAAGGCGAGTTCACCGCGCAAGGCTTCGTCGCGCAAGTCGGCGCCGCCAAACTCGCTGTTCGGCGAGATCCTCGACTGGATGCTCGCGCCCCTGCTGTTCCTGTGGCCGATCTCGATCATCGTCACCCACAACGTTGCCGACAACATCGCCAACCAGCCCTATGACCTGGCGCTGGCCGACAGCGTGCGCGCGCTGGCGCGCCTGGTGTCGGTGCAGGAGGGCGAGGTCGTGGTGCACTTTCCGGCGCCGCCGCGGGCGCTGTTCCGTGCCGACCAGGACGATGCGGTGTACTTCCAGGTCGCCGACGACAAGGGCGTCATCGTCACCGGCGACGCCGAGATCCTGCCCGCGCCGATGCCTCCGTCGCTGCTGGGCGAGGAGGTTCTGTTCCGCGACGAGCTGATCCATGGCGAGGACGTGCGGGTGGCCTACCGCTTCCTGCGCCCCGAGCCGTCGATGCCCGACCTGCTGGTGCAGGTGCAGGTGGCGGAGACGCGCAACAAGCGCACCGATCTGGCCTCGCGCGTCGTCACCGGCGTGCTGCTGCCGCAGTTCGCCATCATTCCGCTGGCGGTCATTCTGGTATGGGTGGGGTTGAGCCGTGGCATTGCGCCGCTCAACCGGCTGCAAAGCCTGATCCGCCGCCGCCGCCCCACCGACCTGTCGCCGGTCGCCCCGGCGAGCGTGCCCGAGGAGGTGCGGCCGCTGATCGTCGCCTTCAACGACATGATGACGCGTCTGGAGGAGAACCTGCAGGCGCAGCAGCGCTTCATTGCCGACGCCGCCCATCAGATGCGCACCCCGCTCACCGGCCTGAAGATGCAGACCGACCTGGCGATGCACGAGACCGATCCCGAGCAGTTGCGCGAATCGCTGGCGCGCATCGCCGAGAGCACCGACCGCGCCGCGCACCTGATCAACCAGCTGCTGTCGCTGGCGCGCGCCGAGGCGAGCTTCGAGAAGCTGTACACCGTCGAGCCGATCAGCCTCGACGCGGTGGTGCGTGAGGTGGCGCTCGAACTTTATCCGCGCGCCCAGGCCAAGCAGATCGACCTCGGCGTCGAGGCCGGTGAGACCGAGCTGATGATCGAAGGCAATCCGGTCCTGCTGCGCGAGATGGTCAAGAACCTGATCGACAACGCGGTGAAGTACACCCCGCGTGGCGGCCGCGTGACCGCCCGCACGCGCTTTGCAGGCTCGCCCATCCTGGAAGTGGAGGACACCGGCCCCGGCATCCCCGATGCAGACCGCGAGCGCGTGTTCGAGCGCTTCTACCGCGTGCTGGGCAGCGGTGTCGACGGCTCCGGCCTCGGTCTGCCGATCGTGCGTGAGATTGCCGAGCTGCATCGCGCCACGGTCACCCTCGACGCCAACCCGGCCGGCCAGGGCACGCTCGCGCGCGTGGTCTTCCCGCGCAGCAACCTGCAGCCGCCGCCGATCGTGCAGGGCGATCATTACCCGCTGGGCTGAAGCGGGTGCGCATGGCCGCTACGGGGTGGGAGGCGAAGCGGCCTGAATGCCAGTTACTTGAATTTTCTTTTGACACGCTCGGGGTTTTCACTATAATGGCGACCTCGTTGGCCAGTTAGCTCAGTTGGTAGAGCAGCGGATTGAAAATCCGCGTGTCCGTGGTTCGATTCCGCGACTGGCCACCAAAGCACACCCAGACGGGCCGACCTTGTGTCGGCCCGTTTGCTTTCGGGGCCTCGGTTCGGGTCAGAAGTGGCTGATTCTGCTCAAGTTTTGACGCTGTTTCGCGATGCTATAATGCGCCACGCCCAGAAGGACCCGTTTTCCGCATGCAACTCTTCGCCCTTGGCCTGAACCACCACACCGCGCCGCTCGCGATCCGCGAGCGCGTGGCGTTCCAGCCCGAGCGGCTGGATCAGGCCCTGCATGGCCTGGCGCATGCCGATTCGGTGCGCGAGGCGGCGATCCTGTCCACCTGTAATCGCACCGAGCTCTACTTCGCGGCCGAGCAGCCGCAGCATGCGGCCGACTGGCTGGCGCGCTTTCACCACCTGCCGCTGACCGAGGTGTCGCCCTACCTGTATTCCTACCCGCAGCGCGACGCCATCCGCCATGTCTTCCGCGTCGCCAGCGGGCTCGACTCGATGGTCATCGGCGAGCCGCAGATCCTCGGCCAGGTCAAGGACGCGGTGCGCCACGCCGAAGAGGCGGGCACGATGGGCGTGCTGCTGCACAAGCTGTTCCAGAACACCTTCGCAGTGGCCAAGGAAGTGCGCTCGACCACCGCCATCGGCGCCAACACAGTGTCGATGGCCGCGGCGGCGGTGCACCTGACGGCGCGCATCTTCGAGCGCGTCTCCGACCAGCATGTGCTGTTCATCGGCGCCGGCGAGATGATCGAGCTCTGTGCCGCGCACTTCGGTGGCGCCAGGCCCAAGTCGATGACCGTGGCCAACCGCACCGAGGAGCGCGCCCGGGCGCTCGCCAACCGCTTCGGCGCGAGCACCATGCGCATCGACCAGATCGGCGAGGCGCTGCCGCGCTTCGACGTGGTCGTGTCCTGTACGGCCGCGCCGCTGCCGATCGTGGGTCTGGGCATGGTCGAACGCGCGGTCAAGGCCCGCCGCCACCGCCCGATGGTGATGGTCGACCTCGCCGTGCCGCGCGACATCGAACCCGAGATTTCCGAGCTCGACGACATCTTCCTGTACACCGTCGACGATCTTGCCCAGGTCGTCGAGGCGGGCATGGAGTCGCGCCAGCAGGCGGTGGTCGAGGCCGAGCAGATCATCGACACGCGGGTCGACGGCTTCCTGCACTGGATGTCGGCGCGCGATGCGGTGCCGGCGATCCGTGCCCTGCGCGAGCATGCCGAAGCGCTGCGTCAGGCCGAGCTCGAACGCGCGGTGCGCCTGCTGGCCAAGGGCGAGGACCCGCAGCGCGTGCTCGACGCCTTGTCGCACGGCCTCACCAACAAGCTGATGCACGGCCCCACCCGCTTCCTCAACCAGGCTGAGGGCGAGCACAAGGCCGAGGCCGGCCGGGTGGTGCGCGAGCTCTTCAACCTGTCCCGCGACCACCACTAGGGCCCTGGCTTGCGCCCGGCCGCCCGCGCGGGCGGCGTGTGCGCATCCGCTCATCACGATGAAGCAGAGCATTCGCGACAAACTCGAACACCTCGCCAACCGGCTCGAAGAGCTCGATCGCGCGCTCGCGGCCGAGGACGCGGCGCACGACATGAATGCCTTTCGCGAGCTGTCGCGCGAGCGTGCCGAGATCGAGCCGGTGGTGGGCCTGTATCGCGACTACCGCCAGGCCGAGGCCGACTGCGCCACCGCGCGCGAGCTGATCGCCGAGCCTGAGATGCGCGAGCTGGGCGAGATGGAGCTCGCGGCGGGCGAGGCCCGCATCGGCGAGCTCGACGCCGAGCTGCAGCACGCCCTGCTGCCGCGCGACCCCAAGGACGAGCGCAACCTCTTCCTCGAGATCCGCGCCGGCACCGGCGGCGACGAGGCGGCGCTGTTCGCCGGCGACCTGCTGCGCATGTATACCCGCTACGCCGAGCGCCAGCGCTGGAAGGTCGAGATCGTGTCGGCGAGCGAGTCCGACCTTGGCGGCTACAAGGAGGTCATCGCCCGCGTGGTCGGCAATGGCGCGTACTCCAAGCTCAAGTTCGAATCCGGCGGCCACCGCGTGCAGCGCATCCCGGTCACCGAGACCCAGGGCCGCATCCACACCTCGGCCTGCACCGTGGCCGTGCTGCCCGAAGCCGACGAGGTCGAGGCGGTGGACATCAACCCCGCCGAGCTGCGCATCGACACCTTCCGCGCCTCGGGCGCCGGCGGCCAGCACATCAACAAGACCGACTCCGCGGTGCGCATCACCCACATTCCCACCGGCATCGTCGTCGAATGCCAGGACGACCGCTCGCAGCACCGCAACAAGGCGCAGGCAATGGCGGTGCTCGCCGCCCGCCTGTACGACGCCAAGGTGCGCGCGCAGCAGAGCGCCGAGGCCGCGCAGCGCAAGAGCCTGGTCGGCAGCGGCGACCGCTCGGAACGCATCCGCACCTACAACTTTCCGCAGGGGCGCGTCACCGACCATCGCATCAATCTCACGCTGTACAAGCTCGACGCTGTGATGCAGGGCGAGCTCGACGAGCTGGTCGCGGCGCTGACGCTGGAGCACCAGGCCAGCCTGCTCGCCGCCCTGGCCGACGACTGATGAAGCCGCACACGCAACCGCCCGCGGGCGAGGTCGACATCGCCGGCGCGCTCGCCTGGGCGCGCGCCCGGATCGACCAGATGGACGCCCGCGTGCTGCTGCGCCATGTGCTGCAATGCCCGGCGGCGCGCCTGGTGGCCTGGCCCGAACAGCGTCTCGACGGCGCCGACTGGGCCAGCTATCGCGCCCTTGTCGAGCGCCGCGTGGCCGGTGAGCCGGTCGCCTACCTCACCGGCAGCCGCGAGTTCTTCGGTCGCGAGTTCATGGTCACGCCCGCGGTGCTGATCCCGCGCCCCGACACCGAGCTGCTGGTCGAGCTCGCCCTGGCGCATTTCGCCGGCCAGCGCGCCGTGCGCGTGCTCGACATGGGCACGGGCAGCGGCGCGCTCGCCGTGACCCTCGCGCTCGAGCTGGAGGCGGCCGACGTGGTGGCGCTGGACCGTTCGCGCGAGGCCCTGTGGGTAGCGATGGCCAACGCCGCGCGCCTGGGGGCGAGCGTGTCCTTCGTGCAGAGCGACTGGTTCGACGCGCTGGGTGACGAGCGCTTCCAGCTCATCGTCGCCAACCCGCCCTATATTGCCGCGGCCGATCCGCACCTGGAGGAGGGCGACGTGCGCTTCGAGCCGCGCGGCGCGCTGGCCTCCGGCCCGCAGGGGCTGGACGACCTGGCCGAGATCATCACCGGTGCGCCGGCCCGCCTGGAGTCGGGCGGCTGGCTCTTTCTCGAGCACGGCTACGACCAGGCCTCGGCCGCGCGCGGCCTGCTCGCCGACGCCGGATTTGCGCAGATCGCATCCTGGAAGGACATTGCCGGCATCGAACGCGTATCGGGCGGGCGCTGGCTTGGGCGGGGCCCCGGTCGGGGCGCCTGAACGGACACTTGAAGGCGGTGCTTGACGCTGTTCGTGGGCATCCCTAGAATTCTCCGACTGTTTTACTCAACTTTTATCGGGCTTCACTATGGACATCCAGGACGTCATCCGCGAACAGGTCAGCACCAACGACGTGGTGCTCTACATGAAGGGCTCGCCGCAGTTCCCGCAGTGCGGCTTTTCCTCGACTGCGGTGCAGATTCTCAAGGCCTGTGGCGTGCGCGAGGTGCTGGCGGTCAACGTGCTCGCCGACGCCGAGATCCGCCAGGGCATCAAGGACTTCTCGAGCTGGCCCACCATCCCGCAGCTCTACATCAAGGGCGAGTTCGTCGGTGGCAGCGACATCATGCGCGAGATGTACGAGAGCGGCGAGCTGCTGCAGATGCTCAAGGATGCAGGGGTGGTTCAGGACTGATCCACCGGTACGGGCGGGTCGCATCGTCGCCCGTGCGGGCTAGCCCCCCCTTGGGTTCTCCGGAAGCAGGTTGCCTCTGTACAGGGCCTTTCGCACGAGGTGCGGCAATAGCAGGTGAAAGGGCATGCGCAAAGCGTGCCCTCGCACATAGAGTGCAAACATTGCCACGGGGCTGAGCCAGTCGGAGCATGTTTCATGGGACGGCATGAGGCCGCGCTCGAAAATCGCATCACGCAGGATGTTTCCGACAGGGCCAGGGGCGTGAGGGCCCAGGCGAGTATGAATGTGCGTCGGAATCGATAGGTCCAGCATCCGCTGCAAGTACCTCAGCGCGTAATGCAGAGGGCGACCGAGATTCAATTCAATCGCGCGGTCAGCCAGATTGGACCAGTCCCGTTCGTCCTGCACGAAGTGAGTCACCAGGTCACGAAGGTCAAAGAGGTCACGCAAGGCGTTATCGAATTCGCCATCGTGAAACAGGTGAACGGCGCTATGTAGAATCATGTCGTTGCCGCACAGCACACGAATTTCGGGGTGACCGTCGCAGGCCACGGTGGCGGCAAGGATTTTTTTTGGGTCCGGTCTCAATGGCGCAGTCTCAGGGACGAGACTGTGATGAACGTCGATGACGCTTTGGCGCGAAATGTGCCTCATCGGCGGCAGTTCATGCATCCACGTCCGATAGTAGCGCTGGTCGTACGGCGACTGATGTGCCGACGACCAACCGTGCATCATTAGCGCGGTTTCGACCGCGTCGAGTTTCGACTTTGGAACGAGAAGGTCGAAGTCGCCGAATATGCGACAGCGCCCGGGCGGAAGGTCGGCCATTTCGTAGGCTGCGCCCTTGAGAAGAACCAAGGGGGTCTGTGCCTGATCGAGTGCCTCCAACAAGTGCTCGACTTCCCAGCGCACGGCCGTCCGTTGGCGTTCGCACAGGCGGCTGATGCTTATAAGGTGTTGCCGAGGCTTGTCGGGAACGCGGTTGAGCAGTCCTTGCTCCGTGATCAGGGTTGCAAGTCGTGAGAGCAGTTGTGCTGATCGTGCCTGGCGAATCAGCGTCTCCCATTCGTTGAGCGAGAGGGATGTCGTGACCCCCGGCGCCAATAGTGCCTTGATCAGCAAACACTTGGTCGGATTCACCTTTCGCCCTCACTGACCCATTCGTTCAAGGTCGCGATGATGTCGTCCAGTGCCCCGTACTCTGCGGTGAAGCCTTCGAGACGGCTCACCAGAGCGGCCATCGTGTCGAATCCGAGACGTCCCAGTACGCTGTAGTTGAAGGCGTTCTCGACCAGCTTCATGAACACCTCGGCCTGCTTCATCGGTGTAAGGTTGGTCGCGCTGCCTGCGAGGTAGCGTGGAAAGACAACGCGCCAGGGCAGGGCGTCGATGGCGGCGCTCTGCACGCTCAGCGCGCTTGGGCGCATCAGCGCCACGGTGCCCTTTGATGTGTCCGGGATTGGCTCGGTGAGGACCGCATCCGGCGCGTATCGCTTCAAGACATCGATGGAGGCATTCTTGAGGCTCACCGGGCGACAAAGCGGGCGGATTGCGCCGCTCTCGGGAGAAATCAGGATCAGCTCGTCCGACAGCAGGCGCCAGCCGCTGCACATCAATGCCGCGCAAAGCGTGCTCTTGCCCGAGCCTGAGGGGGCAGGAAGGAGCAGTGCCCGCCCATTGCGCTCGAGCACCGCACCATGGATGGTCAGGAACTGGTGGGCATGCGTGTAGATGCACCAGTTCATTCCCCACTCCATCAGTGCAAGTGATTGCTTGCCGGGGAGTGGCTTGAACGGCATGACGCCATCCACATCGAAGATCGACTGCGGTCTGAGAAACCGTCGAATACCCGCCGGGCGGCTGATGCGAACGTGAAAGTCTGCGAAGCCCGAGCCGTCCGCCAGCGGAAACTGCTCATACAGGATCCGCAAGCCGCGTGCGATCTCGGGCAGCGGAGACGTGATCCGAAAGACGAAAGGACCTGTCGCAATCCGCAGCCCCTCGGTCTGGAGCAGTTCGGTTATACGGGTCTGTGAAAGTTCGCCAAGTAGCAAGTCAGGATTGAACGAGAATTCCAATGTCCAGCATGAGGGACAAGACTTCGGTGAAGTCTTCTGCCCTGATCGGCTGGTTGGACCTGCACTGGTCGAGCAGCTCTTGCGCCCGACGCGCTTCGCCCGACTCGAGCTGCTTCAGGATCGAGCCGGCCGGGTCCCGTATCAGATAGGTGTGCCCGCTCGGGGCGTGGTAGACAACCGCGTCGCCGCTCCAGGTGCGCCATTCGAATTCATCAAGCGCGGCGATCAGGCTGCCCTCGAAGGCGGTTTTCAAGTCCCAGGCTTTGCGGTGTTCGAGTCGTAGAGATTGTTTGCGCTATCGAGCGTGTTCTTAAGGTTCTCGAAGGCCGACTGGTTTGGCTTCGGTTTGCCCTTCCCCCGAAGTGTTACCGGCTGGTGCAATTCATTGAAAGCCTTGACGATATCCGCAGCCGCAAAGGGGTAGCCCGGTGCGCCGCCGTTGTATGGAAACTGCAGCGCATTGAGGTAGGCACCGATCAGCGGAAACGCCAGGTTTCCCGGGTTGTCACCGGTGAAGCGCTTGTTCATGACGTCCGAGAGCGTCGTGGGAGCACCGAGAGTGGTTGTCTCGTAGATGACGCTGCCGTTGAAAGCGACCTTCTCGAAAATGCTATGGAAATAAGTGCTCGCTGCGATCGGCCACCGACTCTCGTTGTTCTTCCACCAGCCGGCAGAGATGCTGCAGCCAGAAAAGTCATGCTGACCGGAGAGGTTGGCCGAAGCGAGTGCCGACGGTGTGCACATGCCTCCGTTGGCCCATGCGGGCCTACTTGAGATTGAAAGCAGCAATGGACTCGCAGCAACCCCGCCAAGCAGCTTGCGCCGGCGCGTGCTGTGTTTCGCGTCTCGCTGCGCAGCAACAACTTCGCTGGGCGCCCGAGAGACTGGATCGTGGTTCATCTCTTCACCGTCAGTGGATTTCATGCTGCTTTTTACCTTAGCACAGGCTATCGCCTAGCCCGGGAAGAACGAGGCAGACCGTGACAAATTACATAAAGCAAGATGCGTTCCATTTATCGGTGCCCCTCATTAAAACAGGCGTTTGCGAGCGGGGGCCGCGAGCGGCCTCGGTCTTGGGTCGCATTCTCGGCGCGCAGTGTAAAAAAAACCGACGCGCAAATCCATGTTGCTATCCAAAGGGGTCTTCAGTTCGGCGACAGCCTGTCGGCAGGCATCCGCTCAACCCCGCCCCAGCGTCAGCTCCTCATTCAGCTTCGTCACCAGCCGCAGCGCCTCGCCCAGATACCCGCGGCCGAACAGGTTCAGGTGGTTGAGCACGTGGTACAGGCTGTACAGCAACTTGCGCTGCTCGTAGTCCTCGTGCAGCGGCCAGGCCTTGCGGTAGGTGGCGTAGAAGTTCGACGGAAAGCCGCCAAACAGTTCGGTCATGGCCAGGTCGGATTCGCGGTCGCCGTGGTGGATCGCGGGGTCGAACAGCACCGGCGTGCCGTCGGCGAGCATGGCCGCGTTGCCGTGCCACAGGTCGCCATGCACCAGGCTCTCGCGCGGGCGGTAGTCGAGGAAGAGCGCGGGGATGCGCGGCAGCAGGCGCTCGCCCTGTTTGTGCAGCTCGCCGCCGAAGCCCTTGTCGCGTGCCAGCGCGAGCTGCGGGCGCAGGCGGTGTTCGGCAAAGAACTGCGCCCAGTTGGCATGCGGGGCGTTGTGCTGCGGGCTGCGGCCGATGAAGTTGTCGCGCGGCCAGCCGAAGGTCTCGCCGGTGCGGCGGTGCATCGCGACCAGGGCCTCGGCAAAGCGGGCGCCGTCGGTGGCGGACTGCAGCGGCTGCAGCGCGAGGTACTCGAGTACCAGGAAGGCGTGGCCGCCGGCCTGGTCCGCTGCGTCCGGCTCGCCCGCCGCGCCGAGGGCGACCACGGCGGGGGTGCGAAAGCTGTCGCTGGCGGCGATCGCGGCCAGGCCGTCGGCTTCGGCGGCGAACATCGGCGCGCAGTGTGCCGGGCCGAGCTTGACGAAGTAGCGCGTGCCGGCGGCGTCGCTCACCGTCATCGCGCTGTGGATGCAGCCGCCGCTGGCAGGCGCGGCGTGCGTGATGCGAAAGGCGTTGCCGGTGTGGGCGCGGATCGCGTCCTCGACGGCGGGCAGGGCAGGGTGCGCCGGGTGGGCGGCGGACGGGCGGGGTGTGCTCATAGGTTGGCGATGCGGGCGCTGGCCTGCGACAGGCGGGTGGCCAGCACTTCGAGGAAGGCCTGGTAGAAGTGCATGCGGCAGGTGTCGCTGGCGCGTTTCAGGGCGGCGGCGCGGATGGTGATGAGCGCGGTGTCGGTGGCCGCTTCGACCGAGGCCGAGCGCACGCCGGCCGCGGCCGAGAACACCGCGACCTCGCCAAAGCATTCGCCGGTGCTCATCACGTTGAGCAGGCGGCCGTGCTTCTTGACGCGCGCCTCGCCCTCGAGCACGAAGCAGACCGCGTCGCCGCGTTCGCCCTCCTTCATGATCACGGTGCCGGCGCGGGCGCGGCTGAAGCGCGACAGGCCGATCACCTCCCACAGCTCGGCGTCGGAGAAGCGGCGGAAGAAGTGCATCGCGCGCAGGGCCTCGAACTTCTCGGCGTCGGGCACGGTGTCGGCCGCCGGCCGGATGCTCTCGTTGCGAAACGCCAGCGCCAGGTCGTGCGAGAACGCGCTCCAGTCCTGGTAGCGGCGGTCGATGTCCTTCTCGGTGGCGCGCCGCACGATTGCGTCGAGCGCCTCGGGCACCTCGGGGCGCAGCTCGGAGGGCAGCGGCGGGGTGTCGTGGGCGATGCTGTAGAGCAGGCTGTAGTTGTTGTCGTGCTCGAAGGGCAGGTGGCCGGTCAGGAGCTGGAACATCACCACGCCCAGCGAGTAGATGTCGGTGCGGTGGTCCAGCGGCACCTCGCGCACCTGCTGCGGCGACATGTAGGCCGGCGAGCCGACGCCGGCGATCTGCGTGGTCTCGCGCGCGGTATGCAGCGCCGCGCCAAAATCGGTGAGGCGGATGTCGCTGCCGCCCGGCTCCATCAACAGGATGTTGGCGGGCTTGATGTCGCGATGGGTGATGCCCTGGTGGAAGGCGTAGTCGAGCGCGCGCGTGGCCTTGAAGATGATCTCGATGACGCGCTCGAAGGGCGCCAGCGTGTCGGGCCGGCCGATGTCGTCGAGCGTGCCGCCGGGCACGTAGTCCATCACCAGCCACGCATCCTCGTCATCGACCATGGCGTCGTGGATGCGCACGATGTGCGGGTGGCTGAGCTTGCCGGCGAAGGCGGCCTCGTTGAGGAAGAGCTGGCGCAGCAGGCGCCCGCGTTGCGGGTCGCGCACGATCTCGCGGCGCAGGCGCTTGATCGCGACCTCGGTCTGGCGGAACGGGTCCCAGGCGAGGTAGACGCTGCTCGTGGCACCCTGGCCGATCAGGCGGCGAAGCTCGTACTTGCCGATGCGTTCCTTGCCGATGCCGTCGGTCGCCGTCGGGTTCATGGTCGCTGGGCTATCGTCGCCGTGCCGGGTTCATCGGGGGCAGGCCTCCGCGTCAGCCGAGCCGGCTGCGGGCGCGCGCCACCGCGGCACGTACCTGCTCGGGGGCGGTGCCGCCCACGTGCTGGCGCGAGGCGAGCGAGCCTTCGACCGTGAGCACGCCGAATACGTCCTCGCCCACGCGCTCGGCCGCGCCCGGCACATGGGCCATGGCGATGCGCAGCTCATCCAGCGAAAACTGCGGCAGGTCGCAGCCCTTGACGTCGGCCGCGCGCACCGCCAGCGCCACCGCCTCGTGCGCATCGCGGAAGGGCAGGCCCTTCTTGACCAGGTAGTCGGCCAGATCGGTGGCGGTGGCATAGCCCTGGCTCAGCGCGCCGCGCATCGCCTCGGCCTTCACCTTGATGCCGGTGATCATGTCGGCATAGATGCGCAGGGTGTCGATCACCGTGTCGGCGGTGTCGAACAAGGGCTCCTTGTCTTCCTGGTTGTCCTTGTTGTAGGCCAGCGGCTGGCCTTTCATCAGGGTCAGCAGCGCGATCAGGCTGCCATTGACGCGGCCGGTCTTGCCGCGCACCAGCTCGGGCACGTCGGGGTTCTTCTTCTGCGGCATGATCGAACTGCCGGTGCAGAAGCGGTCGGCGAGGTCGATGAAGCCCACGCGCGGGCTCATCCACAAGATCAGCTCTTCGGACAGGCGCGACAGGTGCGTCATCAGCAGCGCGCTGGCGGCGCAGAATTCGATCGCGAAGTCGCGGTCGCTGACCGCATCGAGCGAGTTGTAGCAGACCTCGTCGAAGCCCAGCTCGGCGGCGACGAACTCGCGGTCGATCGGGTAGCTGGTGCCGGCGAGCGCCGCCGAGCCGAGCGGCAGGCGGTTGACGCGGCGGCGGCAGTCGGCAAAGCGCTCGGCGTCGCGCCGGCTCATCTCGTAATAGGCCATCAGGTGGTGGCCGAAGGTCACCGGCTGCGCCACCTGCAGGTGGGTGAAGCCGGGCATCGGCGTGTCGGCGTTGGCCTCGGCCACATCCAGCAGGTTGCGCTGGAACTCGGTGATCAGCGCCAGGATCTGGTCGATCGCGTCGCGCAGCCACAGGCGGATGTCGGTAGCGACCTGGTCGTTGCGGCTGCGGCCGGTGTGCAGGCGCTTGCCTGCGTCGCCCACCAGCGCGGTGAGGCGCTTCTCGATGTTGAGGTGCACGTCCTCGTCGTCGAGGCTCCAGGCGAACTCGCCGCGCTCGATCTCGCCGGCGATCTGCGCCATGCCGCGCTCGATGTCGGCCAGATCCTGGGCGCCGATGATGCCCTGCCTGGCCAGCATCTTCGCGTGGGCGAGCGAGCCGCGGATGTCCTGCGCGGCCATGCGCTGGTCGAAGAACACGCTGGCGGTATAGCGCTTGACGAGCTCGGAGACGGGTTCGGTAAAGCGGCCGGACCAGGCTTTGGCAGGCTGCGGGGAAGAAGAGGCGGTCATGGTGGCGGCAGGGGCGTGCAGGGGGGCTGAAGAGAGGCTGGCGACGAGCCTGAGTCAGGCTCCGCCCAAGACGCGCCAGTATAAAGGAAGGCCGCCCTCAGCGCCGCAGCCGGGCCTGAACGCGGCCGAGCTGGCGCCGGCTCACGGGCACCGGCTCGGCCAGCCCGCGCAGGTTCAGCCAGTGGTGGCCGATGGCGTCGCGCTCGATCGAGCCGATGCCCGCCTGCGCCACCAGCCAGGCGCGGTGCACCCGCACAAAACCCGCCGGCTCGAAGCGCAACTCGAGCTCCTTCAGGCTGCCGTCCACAAAGAACTGCTCGCCGCGCACGAACACCGTCACCCCCTTGTCCTCGGCGCGAAAGGCCAGGATCTCGCTGGCTGCCAGCAGGCGCTCGCGCCGCCCCGCGCTCACCGTCAGCAGCGGCTGCGGCCGGGGCTCCTGCGACAGGCGGGCCGCCCGCGTCGGCCGCCGCGCCGCCTCGATCGCCTCGCCCAGTTGCTCGGCACTCACCGGCTTCAACAGGTAGCCGTCGGCGTGGGCCGAGAAGGCCTCCAGCGCAAACTGCGGGTGGGCGGTGACAAAGATCAGCGCCGGCGGGTTGGGCTGCTCGGCCAGCCAGCGCCCCACCGACAGGCCGTCCTCGCCCTGCATCTCGATGTCCAGGATTACCAGGTGGGGCACCTGGCGTTCGAGCAGATCGCGCAGCGCGGCCGCGCTGGCGGCCTCGCCCGTCACCCGGGCCTCGGGGTGGGCGGCGAGCAGGCGGCGCAGGCGGGCGCGCGCAAGCGGTTCGTCGTCGACGATCACGATGTCGAGCATGGTTTCAACCTTGCTTGGGCAGGGGCAGGCTCAGGCGCGCCAGGTAGCGGCCCTGGCTGCGTGCGGTCTCGAGGCTGGCGTTGAGGCCAAACTGGTCGCGCAGTCGGGCACGGGTGCTGGCAAGGCCCATGCCCGCGCCGTCGCTTTGCGGGTCATCGTTGCCCGGCGGCAGGTCATTGGCAACCGTCAGCGCCAGGCGCAGCCCCTCTTCGCGCACGGTGATGCACAGCTCGCCGCCGCCGGGGCAGCGGGCAATGCCGTGGCGCACCGCGTTTTCCACCAGGGTCTGCAGGCACAGCGCCGGCACCGTCAGCGCCGGCAGCGGCTCGGCCATCTCCCAGCGGATGCGCAGGCGGGTATCCAGGCGCATCGACTCCAGCGCCAGGTAGTCGCGCACCAGCGCCAGCTCGCTGCGCAGCGGCACGCTCGCCTCGGCCCGCATCGACGCCCGCAGGATGCGCGACAAGGCCTCGATCATGCGCTCGGCGCGCGCCGCGTCGGTGGCCACCAGCTCGCTGATGCCATTGAGGCTGTTGAACAGGAAGTGCGGCTGCAGGCGCGCGGTCCACGCCTCGGCCTCGGCCGCCGACGAGCGGCTGCGCCAGTGCCACAGCCGCGACGCCTGCCAGCCCGCCAGGCTCAGCGAGCCGACGAGGATGCCGCCCACCATGGCGATGTCGAGCAGGAACTCGCCGCGCGCCACATCGATCACGCCCAGCGGCGCCATCAGCTCGAAGGCGATCCGCCCCACCGCCAGCGACCAGCCGAACAGCAACAGCAGCGCCAGCGCCGCCTTCGCCCGCGCCCGCATCTGCCACCGCCGCAGCACCCCGCACACCAGCAGAAACCACGGCAGCACGATCCACAGCGCGAAAAAACCGAACAGCCCGAAGCGTTCCCAGCGGCTGCCCGGTGCGCCGGGCGCGACCGCCAGCAGGGCGGCGACGCCGATGGCGAGGGCGATGCAGATGAGCAGGCCCTCCACGCGGCATCCGGTCATCCAGATCGACCCCTGCCGCTCATCGTACGAATCTGACCGTCCATCCATTGGGTGTTTGCCTGTGTCCACACGCCCGCGCTAACGTGAGGGCAAGGTGCCATGGTAGATCGAACCCTAATGTCAGCAAAATCCATTCTGGGCAACGGCCCACGCAGTGAGCGGCGCAGCGGCCCCAGGGGCGTGCGCGGCATCACCCTCATCGAGGCGATGGTCGTCGTGGCGATCATCGCAATTCTGGCCGGGATTGCCGCTCCATCCTTCCAGGGCATGATGGCGAACAGCCGCCTGAATACGGCTGCCAATGACGTGTTCTCGGGCCTGCATCTGGCAAAGAGCGAGGCAATCCGTCAAAACACCTCGATCCGTTTTTGCGTCAATTCCACCTCGCGCGCCTGGATGGTCGAAAACACGGCAGGGACGGACATCCGCGTGGGTCAGTTGAACGCAACGGTCGGGCTTGCATTCGGAAACCTTGATACGACCACTGTGGCTGATCATGCGTGCGTCCGTTTTCGCCCTGATGGGGTGTCTTATGGCACAGGTGGTGGGCCCATGGGCGCTGGCAGCATCACGCTCAGCCTCGCCAACGGAAGCACGAGGGTGATCAATATCAGGATGGGAGCGATCCATGCTGGCTAGTCGAGGCAATTCGCGCGCGTCGAAACGGAATCAGACCGGTTTCAGCCTGCTTGAAGTTCTGATTGCCGTGCTGGTGCTGTCGGTCGGTTTGCTGGGAATGGCCGCACTCCAGATCAATGCGATGAAGAACAATCAGAGCAGCTACCAGCGCACGCAGGCCGTCATGCTCAGCTACTTCATGCTCGATGCGATGCGCACCAATCGCGGTGACGTTGCAGACGGCAACTACGACATGGCCAAGACCTGTGCCGTGCCCGTGGCCGGCGGTTCCCTGGTGTCGGGTGATCAGCATTTCTGGATGCAGGCACTCAAGGACAATCTCGGTAATGACAATGCCACCTGTGGCGAGATTGATTGCACCGGCATGACATGCACGGTGCGAATCTACTGGCGTGATGACCGCGGCACCGGCGGCGCCGCGCAGGAAATGTTCGAGACGGCGAGCGGGCTATGAAACAGTTCTTGAGGCCGAAAGGAAAGGGCCAGGCCGGGGTCACCTTGATCGAGCTCATGATCGCCATGGTGCTCGGACTGCTCCTGATCCTGGGTTTGAGCAATGTCTATCTCGCCCAACGTCAGTCCTTCCGCGTGAACGATAACCTTGCACGCATGCAGGACAATGCGCGTATTGCTTTCGAGTTGATGGCGCGTGAATTGCGCGAGGCCGGCGGAAACCCCTGCGGTACGAGCCGGGTCGCCAATGTCGTGAACGGATCGGGCGGATCACACTGGCTCGATTGGAGTCGCGGCGGGATTCAGGGATATGAAGGTAACGTTTCAATGCCGGGAGTGGTGACGGGCAACGGCACGGGGCAACGTGTCGCGGGCACGGATGCCGTGACGATCCGTACGGCCTCGCTCAATACTGGAGTCATCATCACCGATCATAATCCGCCGACGTCGGCGCAGTTCAAGGTCAATACGGATGCGCATGGATTTGAAGTTAACGCTATTCTCATGGCCTGCGATTACAGGCAGGCTGCGATCTTTCAGATGACAGGTCCGTCGACCCCGACTAAGACGATCGTTCACAATGATGGAAATGTCCCTACTGGCCCTGGGAATTGCAGCAAAGGGCTCGGCTTCCCAACCGACTGCAGTTCGACCCTGGGTAATCTCTATGAATTCAAGAGCAACGGCTTTCTGAGCCGCCTGGCTGTGATCAACTGGTACATCGGAAACAACGCGCGCGGAGGACGCTCTTTGTTCCGCATCGAGAATGCGGGCGCGCCCCAGGAGGTTGCGGAAGGCGTCATGGATCTGCAAATGGAGTATCTGACGCGGGTCGGTACCAGCCCCGCATCAAGTTACGCCAATGCCGCGCTGATCGGTTCGTGGGCAAATGACGCCGTTTCGCCCGTGATTGCGGTGAGGATTGCAATGGATCTCGAGTCGCTTGAAGCGGTCGGGACCGATGCGACGAATCCCAATACGGTGCTCCGGCGGCAATTGATTCACGTTGTCAGCCTTCGGCATCGGGAGGCGCTGCAATGAGAAAACTCGCTTCCTCTGGGGCGCAAGGTGGAGCGGCCCTCATCGTGGCCCTGATTCTTCTCGTTATCATGACTCTGCTTGGATTGTCGAGCGTGCGAACCGTCGCGCTCGAGGAGCGGATGACGGCCAATACCCGTGACCGAAGCCTCGCCTTCCAGATCGCCGAGGCGGGTCTGCGTGCGGGGGAAAACGCAGCGCAGGCTCAGGCTGACGCCATCCCGCCAAACAGCGGCTTTGACAATTACGGCGTGTATGTGGATGCGGATGCCAGTTGCGTCGCGTCGCCGTGCCAGAACGGTTTGTGCTCCACTCCCGACAAGGATTGCCCGGCGCGCTGGCTGGACCAGAACTTCGCCGGCTGGGTGAATGCAGCGGGGCTGGGTCTGGGTGCGCTTTCGACCACGCCGCAATACATCGTCGAGCTTCTTGGGGACAACTTTCCCTGCAATATCGAAGACCCCACGACTGGGGCGCAGGACTGCAACCGTTACCGAGTCACTGCACGAAGCCATGGCGGTGGGGATCGGGCGATGGTGATTCTGCAATCGATATATGCGACAGAATGAGAGGTGCATGATGACTTTCGATTCCAGGCCGGCGCGCGCCCGTCCCCTCATCAGACGCGCACTTGCTGCGTGCTGCTTGCTTGTTGCTTCCTTCACAATGCAGCCCGTGGCGATTGGCGCGCCCACCATTCCCGAGACGCCGCTTGTCGCGACGCAGGCGGCGGTGCCGCTGAGCATGCTCACCGTTGGTCGTGACCATACGCTTTTCTATGAAGCGTATAACGATGCGAGCGACCTCAATGGCGATGGTGTACTCGATATCCGGTTCAAGCCGTCCATCACCTATTACGGGCTGTTCGATTCGGGAGTCTGCTATACGTATGACGATAGCACGGGTCTTTTTTCGCCAAGGGCAGCGGCAGGTGCGCTGGGAAAGTGCCCCAGTAATGCTAGGTGGTCGGGGAACTGGCTGAACTATGTCACCACCAGCCGCATCGATGCGTTGCGCAAGGTGTTCTATGGTGGTCACCGTGAAGTCGATACCGACGCTGAGACCATCCTGCGGCGGAGTTACATTCCGCAGGATGCACACTCCTGGGCAAAGGAATACACCAGCGTAGCCAATGACGGCTACGATATCAGTGAGTACACCCCGCTTTCCAAGCCTACTTCTGGAAGGCGGCATTTCTTTGGCAATCTCACGGACACCAGAGGGATAAACTGCGCCACGCTCAGCAGTTGTAGTGATCGACCTCCCCTGCTGCGGGTGATCACGAACAGTAAGGATCGGCGCGTATGGCAATGGGCGTCGACGGAGGTTCCCGTCTTGCACGAGACGAACAACCACAACGGCACACGTACAGATTATTCCGTGCGTGTTCTGGTCTGCACGGCCAATTTCAATAACGGGTGCAAGCGCTATCCGAACGGCAACTTGAAGCCATACGGGCTCTTGCACGAGTATGGCGAGAACGAGTCGATGTATTTCGGCTTGCTGACGGGCAGCTACAACAAGAACATGTCGGGCGGCGTGTTGCGCAGGGTCGTCTCGTCCTTCAAGGCGGAGGTTGACCAAACGACGGGGCGATTCACCGCCAATGCCACGATCGTGAATGCGCTCAACAGTTTGCGTATCCGAGACTTCAATAACGGCAACACCTCCAATCAGTATCGTGGCGGGTGGGTGACGACGCGAGCGATGACTGAAGGCGAGTTTGTCGATTGGGGCAATCCGATCGGCGAGATCATGTACGAGGCGCTGCGCTATTTTGCGGGCAAGAAGGCGGCAACGTCCGCGTTCCAGACCTCGGGTAGCCACGATGCACATCTCGGCTTACCGGTGGCGACCTGGGACGACCCCTACGAGGCGGGGAGTGCAGCCAGTGCCCAATGGTGTGCACGACCGAACATGCTCGTCGTGTCGGGCATCAACCCGTCCTTCGATTCGGATCAGCTGCCGGGCGCTGCCTTTGGCTCTTTTTCCGGGGACCTCACGGGTCTCAATGTGGCGGATATCGCCCAGACCATTACGTCTCATGAGCCCAACATCGTGGGGCCTCGTTACATCGGGCAGGTGGGCACCGATTATGACGGTGCGCCTACGGCGAAGAATGTGACTTCGCTGGGCAACATTCGGGGCCTGGCACCTGAAGAGCCGACGAAGCAGGGCAGTTTCTACTCGGCCTCAGTGGCGCATTTCGGCAAGACCACAGATTTGCGGCCGAGCCTGACCGGACAACAGTCGGTCGATACTTACGCCGTGGTGTTGAGTTCGCCCCTGCCTCGGATCGAGGTGCCGGTGGGTGGCCGCAGCATTACCTTGGTGCCATTTGCCAAGTCGATTGGCGGCTCCAGTATCAGTAATGCCAAAGGCTCCTTTCAGCCGACCAACCAGATCGTGGACTTCTATGTGGATACGATTGCCAATTCGTCCACCGCAGATCATGACTCGACGGTCAATGGCGGACGCTACTTTGCGCGTTTTCGCATCAACTTCGAAGACGTCGAGCAGGGCGCTGACCACGATATGGACGCGATCGTCGTCTACGAGGTGGCGGCGACCGCCAACAACACCTTGCGTGTGCGACTGACTCCTGAGTACCAGCAAGGTGGCATTCAGCACAGCATGGGTTACGTGATTTCCGGCACCACCAATGACGGCATCTATCTGGTGGTGCAGGACGAGGATGTGGACAGGCACTATCACCTCAATGTGCCGCCGGGCCTCAATCCGGGCGCATGCGACGTCAGCAACCCGCCTGCGGCCTGCGGGAAGCTGCCTTACACCAACGGTCCAATAAACCCGACCAACCTCCGCTACAGCGAACGTTTCTTTTCCCCGGGCGCATCGTCGGCGAGTCTGCTCAGGGACCCCTTGTGGTACGCGGCGAAGTGGGGAGGGTTCGTCGATCGCAATGGCAACAATCGCCCGGACCTGCCGCTGGAATGGGATGCGGACGGCGACGGCGTTCCAGATACCTATTTCCTCGTGCAGAACCCGCTCAGATTGCGCGAGGCGCTCAAGCGCAGCTTCGACACGATCGTGGCGCGTAGCGCCAGTGCCGGCAACATCACCTCCAACGGCCAGCAGTTGCAGGCAGAGAGCCGCGTCTTCCAGACCCAGTTCAATAGCGCGAACTGGGAAGGCGAGCTTTTCTCTTATGCGATCACGTCCTCCGGCGTCAGCACGATTCCGACATGGCGTGCCTCGACGATGATCCCCGCTGCCGCATCGCGCAGCATATTCACCTGGAAGGACGCAACGACCAAGGGCGTTCCCTTCCTCTGGGACAGCCTGTCGGGCGCGCAACAGACAACGCTGGGCGGGACTGCGGTGTTCAACTACCTGCGCGGAGATCGGAGCAACGAGATCCAGCAGGGCGGGACATTGCGCACGCGGAATCGCTTGCTGGGTGACGTCGTGCATTCCTCACCCTACTTCGTGAAGGACAACAACACGGTCTTCGTCGGCGCGAACGACGGCATGCTCCACGCCTTTTCGGCAAGCACGGGGGCGGAGGTGTTTGCCTACATACCGGGGCTGGTGTTCAACAAGCTGCCCACCTTGGCCTCGCCCGCCTATGCCCATACCTTCTTCGTCGATGGCGATATTGCGGTATCCACGCGTTCGCAGACGCCAGGCAAGAACATCCTGGTGGGGTCGACAGGTCGCGGAGCAAAGGGGCTCTTCGCGCTGGACGTCACTGATCCCGCCAGCTTCGTTGCGGCAAACGTGCTGTGGGAGTATGGCAGCGCGGCCGACAACGATCTCGGACACATGCTTGGCCGACCGCAGATCGCCACCCTTGAGAACGGTACCAAGGCGGTCCTGGTGGGGAACGGACACAACAGCGTGAATGAGCGGGCAGTGCTGTACGTTTTCAACCTCGAGACGGGTGCCTTGATCAAGAAGATCGACACGGGTGTCGGTGGGGGCGCGAATCCGAACGGGCTGTCGACGCCGGCGCTCGTGGATAGCGATGCGAACGGCAACATTGATACCGTCTATGCGGGCGACCTGCAGGGTAACGTCTGGCGTTTCGACTTGAGCGACAAGAACGCCAACCAGTGGCAATCGCACTATCGCAGTGGCAGTACGCCGCTGCCCCTGTTTACTGCGCTAGACCCCGATGGCAACCCTCAACCGATCACGGCGCAGCTTACCGTCGCACAGAACACGGTCACGACCGACTTGCTGAACTACGGCAAGATCTTCGTGTTCTTCGGCACGGGCAGCTACGTCTATGCGAGCGATGTGACCAGCACGCAGGTCCAGTCGTGGTATGGGCTGATCGACCGGGGCCCGGCCCCGAATGTTGACGTTGGACCTATCACGGGCGGTCGGGCCGACCTGAAGCAGAGAACGATCGATTTGCTCGGGACGGTTGGCATGTTCCAGACGCGGGTCTTCTCGGAGGGGACCAACGGCGACATGAGCGGGAAGAAGGGCTGGTTCGTCGATCTGAAGGATCCGACTGCGCGCGGCGAGCGCATCGTGACGAGCTCCATCCTTTATCGCTTCCTTGAGCCCGTGCTGCTGGTGAGCAGCATCATCCCTGACCCTGACCCGTGCGAGGCGGGTGGCGGTGGCTATGTCAATGCGATCAATCCATTTACTGGGGCACGGCTTGCCTACTCGCCCTTCGACCTGAACAACGATGGTCGCTTCGATGACAGCGACAAGCTGGGCGGCGACAAGGTGGTCGGCTCCTTCGATCCCAGGATCGGGATGCCGGGTGAGCCGACAATCGTTGGCGATCGACTCGTCGTCGGCGGCTCGAGTGGCGACATTGCCGACATGCGGATCAACCTTGGGCTGAAGCGCACGGGACGTATCTCGTGGCGCGAGATCGTGAGGGATTGAGATGAAGCGAGGAAGCGGTTTTACCTTGATCGAGGTGATGATCGTCGTGGCGATCGTGGGCATCCTCGCAGCGGTGGCCTATCCGAGCTACCAGGAGCATGTGCGCAAGACGCGGCGTGCTGCGGCTGCGGGTTGTCTGCTCGAATTGGCGCAGTTCATGGAGCGCCACTACACGACCAACATGAGTTATGCGGGGGCGGTATTGCCGAATACGGCATGCCGGACCGATCTGGCTGGCTTCTATACGTTTGGCTTCTCGGCAAATGCGGTTACCGCTTCGACTTTCGAACTCGAGGCCAGCCCCCAGGGGGCTCAGACAAGTGACGCGCGCTGCGGTACCTTGGGCATCAACCAAGCAGGCGCGCGTACCGAGACCGGTACGGGCAGCGTGGCGGACTGCTGGTAACCGAGGCTTGGGCGGAGATTGGCGGGCAGTCGTGCAGGCCGCCCGCCAACTGCGGCCCGCTTACCCGCTGTTGCGCAAGCCCGCCGCAATCCCGTTGATCGAGATGTGGATGCCGTTGCGGATGCGCTCGTCGCTGCCGTCGCTGTCGCGGTGGCGGCGCAGCAGTTCGACCTGTACGTGGTTGAGCGGGTCGAGGTAGGGGAAGCGGTTGCGGATCGAGCGCTTGAGCAGCGGGTTGCCGTCCAGCAGTTCCTGCTGGCCGGTGATCTGCAGCAGGGCGTGCACCGCCGCCTGATGCTCGGCGCGGATGCGGCCGAAGATCGCGTCGCGCAGCGCCACGTCCTTGACCAGGGCGGCATAGCGACTGGCGATGGCGAGGTCGGTCTTGGACAGCACCATGTCCATGTTCGACATCAGCGTGGCAAAGAAGGACCACTCGCGGTTCATCTGCTGCAGCAGCGCCAGCCCGTCCTTGGGGCGGGCGGCGAGGAAGGCCTGCACCGCGCTGCCAAAGCCGTACCAGCCGGGCAGCATGATGCGGCACTGTGACCACGAGAACACCCAGGGGATGGCGCGCAGGTCCTCGATCGCGGTGCTCTTCTTGCGCGAGGCGGGGCGCGAGCCGATGTTGAGGGCGGCGATCTCGCTGATCACGGTCGATTCCCAGAAGTAGCGCTCGAAGCCTTCGGTCTCGTACACCAGGCCGCGGTAGGCGGTGAAGGCCGCATCCGACAGCGCCTGCATGGCCTCGAGGAAGGCGGGCGGCGTGGGGCTGGCGCTGGCCGGGCGCAGACTGGTCTCGAGCGTGGCGGCGACCAGTACCTCGAGGTTGCGGCGACCGACTTCCGGGTTGCCATACTTGGCGCCGATGACCTCGCCCTGTTCGGTGAGGCGGATCTGGCCCTGCACCGCCCCGTCGGGCTGGGCGAGGATGGCCTGGTAGCTGGGGCCGCCGCCGCGGCCGACCGAGCCGCCGCGACCGTGGAACAGGCGCAGGCGCACGCCGTGGCGGGCGAAGGTGTCGACCAGCTCGCCCTCGGCCTTGTACAGCGCCCAGCCCGAGGTCAGGAAGCCGCCGTCCTTGTTGCTGTCGGAGTAGCCCAGCATCACCTCCTGGGTGTGATCGCGGCCTTCGAGCAGGCCGCGGTAGGCGGGCAGCGAGAAGATGCGCTCCATTACCCCGGCGGCGTTCTCGAGGTCGCCGATGGTCTCGAACAGGGGCACGATGTTGACGTCGAGCGCGTTCTCCAGCGGGCGCAGGATGCCGGCTTCCTTGAGCAGCACGGCGAGTTCGAGCAGGTCGGAGACGTCGTCGGTCTTCGAGATGATGCAGTTGCGGATGGCCGCCGGGCCGTAGCGCAGGTGGATGCTGCGCGCGGTGCGGAAGATCGCCAGCTCGCCTTCAGTCTCGTCCGAGTAGTGCACGTGGGGCGAGGCGAGCGGGCGTGCGGTGGCCAGTTCCTCGAGCAGCAGTGCGCAGCGGCCTTGCTCGTCGAGGCTGGAATAGGCGCTGCCGGGGCGGGCGACTTCGAGCAGCTCGGCCACCACGCGCTCGTGCACGTCGGAGTTCTGGCGCAGGTCCACCGGCGCGAGATGAAAGCCGAACACCTTCACCGCGCGGCGCAGATGACGCAACCGGCCACGCGCGAGCGCGGCCGAACCGTTGGCGACCAGCGAGCGGTGCAGGATGTCGAGATCCTCGAGCAGGGCCGCGGCGCTGGCATAGGGCTCGGCCTCGGCCACCGCCGGGCGCGCCGGGGCATGGCCGAGCAACTGCCGGTAGCTCGCCGCCAGCCGGGCGTAGATGCCCGAGATGGCGAGCCGGTAGGGCTCGTCGCTGCGATGCGGGGAATGGTCGGGCGAGCGCCCGGCGAGCGCCAGCAGCGCATCCGAAGCCGACACCAGGCCAAGGCCGAGCGAGAGCTGCGAGCCCAGGGTGTGCAGCTCGCCCAGGTAGTAACCCAGCGCCACCGCCGCCTGCATCGACAGCGCGCGCTCGAGCACCTCTGCGGTGACGAAGGGGTTGCCGTCGCGGTCGCCGCCGATCCAGCTCCCCACCTGCACGAAGGCGGCCAGCTCGGGCGCGCCGAGCGCGGGGTCGGCGGCGACGAGGCGGTCTTCCAGGCTGGCGTAGAGGCGGGGCAGCTCGCGCAGGAAGGTGGTGTCGAAGTAGGACAGGCCGTTGTTGACCTCGTCGATCACCGACAGCTTGGCGGTGCGCAGCATGCGCGTCTGCCACAGCGTGAGCACGGCGCGGCGCAGGGCCTCGAGGTTGGCCTCGGCCTCCTCGGGGGTGAGCTGCATGCGGTCGCGTTCGTCGAGCAGGCGGGCGAGCACGGTCTCGCAGTTGAGGATGCTCTTTCGCTGCACCTCGGTCGGGTGGGCGGTGAGCACCGGCGACACCAGCGCGGTGTCGAAGAATTCGACCAGCCCGGCGGCGTCGATCGCGCCGCTGTCGAACACCGTCTGCAGCGCGTGCGGCAGGCTGCCCTCGCGCGGCGCCGAGCCGGCCACCAGGTGGGCGCGCGAGCGGCGGATGTGGTGCTGGTCCTCGGCGATGTTGGCCAGGTGCGAGAAGTAGCTGAAGGCGCGCACGACCTGGATGGTCTGGTCGCGCGACAGGGCGTCGAGGATGTCCTCGAGCTCGCGGCGGGCGGCGATGTCGTCGTCGCGGCGAAAGCGCACCGAGTTCTGGCGGATGCGTTCGATCAGCTCGAAGGCGGCTGCGCCTTGCTGGTCGCGCACGGTGTCGCCGAGCAGGCGCCCGAGCAGTCGGATGTCTTCACGCAGCGGAGCGTCCTTGTCCTGGGTCATGTGAGTGTCTGGTCCGTCGTCGTAGGTTGTCTGGGCGGGTTGTCGGGGTGCTGCTTGCTGCCGGCAGGCGCTCGGCGGGCCGGGCTCAGTCCGGCGCGCCGAGCGCCCGGCGTGCGTCGTCGATCGCATTCTCGATGTACTGGCCGTAGAAGTCTGCCAGGCGCATGCCGATGATCGGTTCGCCCAGCGTGCGGCCGTCGGCGTCGAGCACCACCACGGTCGGGGTGAACTGTGCCTTCTGCGCGCGCGACAGGCTGCGGTGCGTGCCCGGCCGACCGCCAAAGTCGGTCAGCGTGGCGTCCGAGTCGATGTCGATCTGGCGGAACAGGGCGCGCTGGCTCATGGCCGGGTCGTGCGCCATCGGGCCCAGGTAGCGGCGCGCCTGCTCACAGTAGCTGCAATTGGCCTGGCTGTAGAGCACGACCATCGGCATGTTGTCCGCGCGCATCAGCGCGGCGTCGCGGGCGAGGTCGTCGGCCTTGGGCAGTGCATCGGGGGCTGCGGCGAGTGCGATCGGCACGCATGCTAGAATCCAGGCCACTCCGCGCACCATTGGTGCGAACCCTGATGCTGCAGTGCGGCGAAACGCGGCCGTGTTCAGCATGTTCCTTCCTGTTACGTGAGTTTATTCATCGTGAGCCAAGCGACCCCCGAGCGTATCGTCATCGCCACCCGTGAGAGCCGCCTCGCCCTGTGGCAAGCCGAACACATCAAGGCCCGGCTCGAGGGATTGTATCCCGGCTGCAGCGTCGAGCTTCTCGGCATGACTACGCGGGGCGACCAGATTCTCGATCGTCCGCTGGCGAAGGTCGGCGGCAAGGGCCTGTTCGTCAAGGAGCTCGAGACCGCGCTGCTCGACGGCCGCGCCGACATCGCCGTGCATTCGATGAAGGACGTGCCGATGGAAATGGGCGCCGACTTCGTGCTGCCCTGCATCACCGAGCGCGAGGTGCCGCTCGATGCCTTCGTCTCCAACCGCTACGAGAGCCTCGCCGACATGCCGCCCGGTGCGGTGGTGGGCACCTCCTCGCTGCGCCGCGAATCGCAGATCCACGCCCAGTACCCCTTCCTCGGCGTGACCAGCCTGCGCGGCAACCTCGACACCCGCCTGCGCAAGCTCGACGAAGGGCAGTACGACGCCATCATCCTCGCCGCGGCCGGCCTGACCCGGCTCGGGCTGGGCGAGCGCATCCGCTCGGTGATGCCGGCCGAAGTCTCGCTGCCGGCGCCGGGGCAGGGCGCGCTCGGCATCGAGTGCCTGGCCGCGCGCCAGGATGTGATCGGCTGGCTGCAGCCGCTGGTCGACGCCGACACCCGCGCCTGCGTGCTCGCCGAGCGTGCCGTGGCCCGTGCGCTGGCCGGCAGCTGCGAAGTGCCACTGGGCGCCTACGCGATCATGCGCGAGGGGCAGCTGTGGCTGCGCGGCTTCGTCGCCCGCCCCGACGGCAGCGAGATCGTGCGCGCCGAGCGCGAGGGGGATCCGGCGGCAGCCGAGGCGCTCGGACGCGCCCTGGCCGACGACCTGCGCGCCCAGGGCGCCGAGTTGATCCTGGCCGATCTCGGCTGACGGCGCCGCGGGCTCCGATGTCGTCGCCGCTGTCGTCCTCACCCTCGCCCCAGTCTGCCGCCGCTGCCATGTCCGGCGCGGCCGGGCATGGCCTGGCCGGACGTACGCTGGTGGTGATGCGCCCGCGCGAGCAGGCCGACAGCCTGTGCCGTCGCATCGAGGCCGCCGGTGGCCGCGCGCTGCGCTTTCCGGTCATCGCCATCGGCCCGGCGCTGGACCCCGGCCCGCTCGAGGCGATCGTGCCGCGCCTGGACGAGTTCGACCTGGCCTTCTTCGTCAGCCCCAACGCGGTCGACCATGCGATGCAGTTCATCCTGCCGCGCCGCGCGTGGCCGCCACGGCTGCGCCTGAGCACGGTCGGCAAGGGCAGCGAGCGCGTGCTGCACGGCTATGGCTTTGCCGACGTGATCGCGCCGCAGTCCGGCTTCGACAGCGAGGCCGTGATCGCCCTGCCCGAGTTTGCGCCGGATGCGGTCGCCGGGCGCAAGGTGCTCATCTTCCGCGGCGATGGCGGGCGCGAACTGCTGGCCGATACCCTGCGCGAGCGCGGCGCGAGCGTCGACTATGTGACCTGCTACCGGCGCTACTGCCCCGATCTCGACCCCGAGCTGCTGCTGCAGCCGGTCGCCCGCGGCGAGGTCGATGCGCTGCTGCTGACCAGCAGCGAGGGCGTGCGCAACCTCGAGCAGATGCTGGGCGCGGACGGGCTTGCCGCCTTGCGCCCGGTGACCGTGTTTGCCACCCATCCGCGCATCGTCGCCCAGGCGCATGCCGCGGGTTTTGCCCATGTGGTCGAGGCGCCTGCGGGCGATGACGGCCTGATGCAGGCACTTGAGAACCACTTTGGTTAAACTGAGGCCATGAAAGAAGAGATCCCCGCCCTCATCCAGCCGCCGGCGTCCGCTCAGTCCGTGCGCAAGGACGACATTCCTTCCGGGTCCAACGCCGAGCGCGAGCCTGCCGCCACGGCGGGCGATCCGCCGCCCGAGTCTGCGCTGGCCTCGGCCTCCGTCTCCAGCTCGGATCCCGTCTCGCCGCCGCCCGCGGGCGCCGCCAGCGAGGCGGCCGAGCCAGGCCGTAGTCCGGCGGCATGGTGGGCCCTGCTGCTTGCCCTGATCGCGATCGCGGCGGCGGGCTGGGCGCTGTGGCAGGCGCGCGAAACCCAGATCGGCGCGATCACCCTGCGCGAAGAGCTCGCGCAACGCCTGTCCGAGGGCGAGACCATCGCCACCGAGGCGCGCGGCATTGTCCGCCAGCAGCAGGAGGTCATCGCCTCGCTGCAGGGCAAGCTCGGCGTGCTCGATGCCAAGGTCGAGGCCACCGAGGGCCAGGCGGCCGCGCTCGAGGCCATGTACCAGGAATTTTCGCGCACCCGCGAGGACGGCGTGCTCGCCGAGGTCGAGCAGGCGGTGGCGCTGGCCGCGCAGCAGCTGCAGATCGCCGGCAATGTCGGTGCGGCCTTGATCGCGCTGCAGGAGGCCGAGGCGCGGCTGGCGATCCACGATCGCGGCCAGCTTGCCGGCCTGCGCCGTGCGCTGGCGAGCGACATCGACGAACTGAAGCTGCAGCCGGTGCTCGATGTGTCGGGCCTGAGCCTGCGCCTCGAGCGCCTGCTCGAGCGCGCCGACGCCTTGCCGCTGGCCTTCGAGGGCCAGTTGCCGATCGAGGCGGCCGTGGGGCGCGACCTCGCCACCGGCGACAGCGGCGGCCTGGCGGGCTGGATGGCGGGGGCGTGGCGCTTCACGCAGGCGCTGGCCGCCGATGTGTGGCACGAGGTGCGCACGCTGGTCCGTGTCGAACGCCTTGACCAGACCGAGCCGGTGCTGCTGGCGCCGGCGCAGAACACCTTCCTGCGCGAGAACCTCAAGATCCGCCTGCTCACCGCGCGCCTGGCGCTGCTGGCGCGCGACGGCCGCACCTACGAGGCCGACCTGGCCCAGGCGCGGGTGTGGATGGAGCGCTTCTTCAATCTGCGCGACGAGCGCGTGCAGGCCGCGCTCAATGAGATCAAGGCGCTCGAAGCGGTGCGCGTGCGCTACGAGCCGCCCAACCTGGCCCAGACCTTCAGCGCCCTGCGGACCGCGCAGGCGCGCAGCGGCCGCCCGCCCCTGCCGGCGGCGTTGCAGCCCGAGTCGGCCGCGCCGGCTCCGGCGGCCGAGCCCACAGCAGTCGAAGCGCCCGCAGCGGCACAGCCGGCGCCCGAGGCGGCCGAGGCCGCAGCGACCGAAGACGCAGCAGCGACCGAAGCCGAGGCAGCCGAAGCCGCAGCGACCGAAGCCGAGGCAGCCGCGGAGGCGAGCGAGGCCGCGCCGGCCGAGGGCACCGATGCCGCGCCTGCGCCCGCACAGGCCGAGGCTCCGGCGGGCCAGGCGCCCGGCGTGAGCGAGTGAGGGCCGATCGATGCGTGCACTGATCTGGTTGATCGGCATCTTCGCCCTCGCGGTCGGCGTGGCGATGGTTGCCGGGGTGAACGATGGTTACGTTCTCGTCGTGCTGTCGCCGTGGCGGGCGCAGATTTCCCTGAACCTCTTCATCGTGCTGCTGGTGGCCGCGGTGTTGCTGATCCATCTGCTGCTGCGTCTGATCAGCCGCACGCTGTCCTTGCCGACACGGGTGGCGAACTGGCGCGATCGGCGCCGGCGCCAGAAGGCGGATCGCTCGCTGCACGCCGCGATCAACGCCTTGTTCGAGGGACGCTTCGCGCAGTCGCTCAAATCTGCCTCCACTGCCTATACGGCCAGCGAGGGGTCATCGATGGCGGCGCTGGTGGCGGCGCGCGCGGCCCACGGCCTGCAGGACGAGGCGCGCTATACCGAGTGGCTGGGCCATGCCGCCGAGAGCAAGGGCACCGAGGTTGCGCGCCTGATGACCGAGGCCGAGCTCGCCATCGAGAGCCGCCAGTTCGACCTCGCCGCCAAGCGACTGGCAACCTTGCGCGAGGGCGGGCACAAGCACATTGCCATGCTGCGGCTGGAGTCGCGGGTGGCGCTGGCGCTGGGGCGTTGGGACGAGCTGGTGCACATCGTGCGTCAGCTGCGCAAGCACAAGGCGCTGACCGAAGAGCAGGCCGCGCCCAAGCTGCGGCGTGCGCACATCGAACGCATGAAGCAGCTCGCCGCCGATCCGGCTGCGCTCGCGACCTACTGGACGGAGATCCCGGCCGAAGAACTGCAGGATCGCGGCCTGGTCGAGCGCGCCCTGCCGCTGATGGCGCGCGCCGGCCATGGCGTGATGGTGAGGCGCCAGGTCGAGCGTCTGCTCGACGAGCGTTGGGATAGCGCGCTGGCGCGGCTGTATGCCTACTGTGCCGAGTCCGAGGCGGACGCGCGCACCTGCCTGCAGAAGGCCGAAGGCTGGCTTGAGGCGCACCCGCAGGACGGCGGCCTGTTGTTTGCGCTGGGCCAGTTGTGCCGCCGCAGCGAGCTGTGGGGCAAGGCGCAGAGCTACCTCGAGGCCTCGCTCAAGCTGGCGCCGGCGGTGGATACCCACCTCGCGCTGGCGCACCTGTTCGATACCCTGCAGCGCCCCGCCGACGCCCAGCGTCATTACCGCGCGGCGGCCGAGAAGGTGGCCGGTGCCGCGGCCTGACGCAGGCGCGGCGATGCGGCGGCCGCGCTGGAATTCGATTGAGGGATTCGATTGCCCCGGATGGGCCCCGCAAGGGGGTCCGCGCCGGCCCATCAGGCCTGCATCAGACTTGGATCAGGCCCAGTCCTGCGGCTTGAGGAAGACCTCGTAGAGCTGTGCCTCGGCGCTGCCCGGCTCGGGATGCCAGTCGTAGCGCCATTTCACGATCGGCGGCATCGACATCAGGATCGATTCGGTGCGACCGCCCGATTGCAAGCCGAACAGCGTGCCGCGGTCGAACACCAGGTTGAATTCGACGTAGCGGCCGCGCCGGTAGGCCTGGAAGTCGCGCTCGCGCTCGCCATAGGCCATGTGCCGGCGGCGTTCCGCGATCGGCAGCCAGGCCTCGAGGAAGGCCTCGCCGACCGAGCGCGTGAGGCCGAAGGCGGTGTCGAAGTCGGTCTGGCCGTCGGCGCCGAGGTCGTCGAAGAACAGCCCGCCCACGCCGCGCGGCTCGTTGCGGTGCTTGAGGAAGAAATAGCGGTCGCACCAGTCCTTGAGGCGCGCGTATTCGGCCTCGCCGCCAAACGGCAGCACCGCGTTGCGGCACACCCGGTGGAAGTGGCGCACGTCCTCTTCAAACGCGTAATAAGGCGTCAGGTCCATGCCGCCGCCGAACCACCATACCGGCTCCTTGCCCTCGGCCATGGCGATGAAGCAGCGCACGTTCATGTGCACCGTCGGGCAATAGGGATTGCGCGGATGCAGGACCAGCGACACGCCCATCGCCTCGAAGCGCCGGCCGGCGAGTTCCGGGCGGTGGGCCGTGGCCGAGGCCGGCATGGTGTCGCCGGTGACGTGGGAGAAATTGACCCCGCCGCGCTCGAAGAAGGCACCGTCCTCGATGACCCGCGTCAGCCCGCCACCGCCGCCCGGACGGTCCCAGCCATCGGCACGGAAGCGGCCGCCATCGAAGGCTTCGAGGCGCTCGACGATGCGCGCCTGCAGCCCGGTGAACCAGGGCTTGACGGTGTCGGCCTGCAGGCTCATCCGAGCTTGCGTCCGATGGCGCGGTGGCCGATGTCGCGACGGTACTGGCGGCCGTCGAACTGGATCGCATCGGCGACCTCGTAGGCGCGCTTCTGGGCGCTGCGCACGTTGTCGCCGAGCGCGGTGACACACAGCACGCGGCCGCCGGCGGTGACGATTCTGCCGTCTTGTTCGGCAGTGCCGGCGTGGAATACGTGCACGTCGTCCTGGGCGTTGCCGGGCAGGCCGCTGATGACGTCGCCCTTGCGCGGGTTCTCCGGGTAGCCGGCGGCCGCCAGCACCACGCCGAGCGCGAAGCGGCGGTCCCACTCGGCTTCGGTGTGGTCGAGCTTGCCGGCAATGGCCGCTTCGATGAGATCGGCGAGGTCGGTCTTGAGCCGCATCATGATCGGCTGCGTCTCGGGGTCGCCCATGCGGCAGTTGAATTCCACCACCCGCGGACGGCCGTCGCCGTCGATCATCAGGCCGGCATAGAGGAAGCCGGTGTAGGGCAGGCCGTCGGCGATCATGCCGGCCAGGGTCGGATTGATGATCTCGCGCATCACGCGCGCATGGACGTCGGGGGTGACCACCGGGGCGGGCGAGTAGGCGCCCATGCCGCCGGTGTTGGGGCCCTGGTCGCCGTCCTTGAGGCGCTTGTGGTCCTGGCTGGTGGCGAGCGCGAGCGCGCTCTTGCCGTCGGCCATGACGATGAAGCTGGCCTCCTCGCCTTCCATGAACTCCTCGATGACGACGCGGGCGCCGGCCTCGGTGTACTGCACCCCCATCTTGTTGTCGCGCAGCATGACGTCGATGGCGGCGTGGGCCTCATCGGCCGTCATCGCGACCACGACACCCTTGCCCGCGGCCAGGCCGTCGGCCTTGATCACGATCGGCGCGCCTTCGGCGTCGATGTAGGCATGCGCCTCGGCGGGGTCGGAGAAGGTGCGGTAGCGGGCGGTGGGAATGTTGTGGCGGACGAGGAACTGCTTGGCGAAGTCCTTCGAGCTCTCGAGCTGGGCGGCGGCCTTGGTCGGGCCGAAGATCGGCAGCCCGGCGGCGCGGAAGGCGTCGACCACGCCGGCGGCCAGCGGTGCCTCGGGGCCGACCACGGTGAAGGCGACCTGCTCGCGCTTGGCCAGCTCGACCAGCACCGGGATCGAGGTGACCGGCACGTTCTGCAGCAGCTTCTCGGCAGCGGTGCCGGGGTTGCCCGGCGCCACCAGTACGCGGGTGACCTTGGGCGACTGGGCGAGTTTCCAGGCCAGCGCGTGTTCGCGACCGCCGGAACCGATGACGAGGACTTTCATGTGCTGCTCCGAATCTCTGCTGGGGTGGTCGTTCTTAGTGGCGGAAATGGCGGAAGCCGGTGAACACCATGGCGATGTTCTGCTCGTTGGCGGCGGCGATCACCTCTTCGTCGCGCATCGAGCCACCCGGCTGGATCACCGCGGTGGCGCCGGCCTGGGCGAGCACGTCGAGGCCGTCGCGGAAGGGGAAGAAGGCGTCCGAGGCGACCACGCAGCCGGCGATCTGAAGACCCGCGTTCTCGGCCTTGATCTTGGCGATGCGGGCCGAGTCGACGCGGCTCATCTGGCCGGCGCCGACGCCGATGGTCATGCCGTCCTTGCAGTACACGATGGCGTTGGACTTGACGTACTTGGCCACGCGCCAGGCGAACAGCATGTCGCGCATCTCGGTCTCAGAAGGCGCACGCTGGGTGACGACCTTGAGATCGGCGACCTCGATGCGGGCCTCGTCGGCGGTCTGCACCAGCAGGCCGCCGCCGACGCGCTTGTAGTCGAAGGCGCCGCCGGGCTGGCCGAGCGGGCAGGTGAGCACGCGCACGTTCTTCTTGCCGGCGAGCAGCTCGAGCGCGTCGGCGCTGTAGGACGGGGCGATCAGCACCTCGAGGAACTGCGCCGACACCGCTTCGGCCGCGGCGCGGTCGACTTCGCCGTTGAAGGCGATGATGCCGCCGAAGGCCGAGGTGGGGTCGGTGGAGAAGGCCTTGGTGTAGGCCTCGAGCGGGCTGGCGCCGAGCGCCACGCCGCAGGGGTTGGCGTGCTTGACGATGACGCAGGCCGGCAGCGCGCTGTCGAAGGCCTTGACGCATTCCCACGCCGCGTCGGCGTCGGCGATGTTGTTGTAGGACAGCTCCTTGCCCTGCAGCTGGGTGTAGCCGGCGATGCCGCCTTCGGCGGCGCCTGGCTGGCGGTAGAAGGCGGCGCTCTGGTGCGGGTTTTCGCCGTAACGCAGGTCCTGCACCTTGTCGAAGGCCAGCTGCAGGCGCTCGGGGTAGGTCTGCAGCGACACGTCGCCGGCCTCGTTGGTGACCAGCGCGGTGAGGTAGTTGGAGATCGCCGAGTCGTAGCGCGCGGTGTGGGTGAAGGCCTTCACCGCGAGCGCGAAGCGCGTCTTGTGGCTGAGCTTGCCGGCGTTCGACTTGAGCTCGGCGACGATGGCGACGTAGTCCTCGGGGTCGGTGACGATGCCGACACCGCCTTGCTCGTTACCGTGGTTCTTGGCTGCCGCGCGCACCATGGTGGGGCCGCCGATGTCGATGTTCTCGATCGCGTCTTCCAGTGTGCAGTCGGGCTTGGCCACGGTCTGCTGGAAGGGGTAGAGGTTCACCACCACCAGGTCGATGCGGCCGATGTCGTGGGCGGCGATGGTGTCCATGTGCTCGGACAGGTCGCGGCGGGCGAGGATGCCGCCGTGCACCTTCGGATGCAGCGTCTTGACGCGGCCGTCGAGCATTTCCGGGAAGCCGGTGTGCTCGGAGACGTCAGTCACCGCCAGCCCGGCTTCGCGCAGCAGGCTGGCGGTGCCGCCGGTCGACAGCAGCTTGATGCCGAGGCCGGCGAGTTCGCGGGCAAAGTCGAGCACACCGCGTTTGTCGGAAACACTGATCAGGGCTTGGGTGACGTTCATCGTGATGCCTGGAGCAAGGATGGAGAGGATCGGAAAATCGTTGCGATGACAGGGCCGTGTCGCGGCGCCTGTCGGACGGCAGGCCGCGAGGGCGGCCTACAGCAGTTCGTAGTCGGTGAGCTTGCGCCGCAGGGTGTTGCGGTTGATGCCGAGCATCTCGGCAGCGACGGTCTGGTTGCCCTTGGCCTGCTGCAGCACGAACTGCAGCATCGGACGCTCGACGTTGCGGATCACCATGTCGTGGATGGCGGCCGGCTTTTCGCCGTCGAGGTCGCGGAAATACTGGTCCAGCGTACGGAGGACGGCGTCGGCGATCTCGTTGCTGCGGCTCATGCTGCGAGTTCCTGCGGGTATTCGGCTTGCGGGTCCGTCTCATAGCTCAGGCGGGCGTCGGCCTCGGCGAGCTGGCCGAAGAAGTCGTCGACGGCGGCGAGCTGGGCGGGAATGTCGGGGATCTGGTTCATCGCGCGGCGAAAGGCCGCCGAGCCGACCAGACCCTTGGTGTACCAGGAGATGTGCTTGCGCGCGATCTTGACCCCACGCTCGTCGCCATAGAAGGCATAGAGGTCGGCGAGGTGCTCGCGGCAGACCCGGTGGATCTCGCTCACCAGCGGCGGCGGCAACAGCTCGCCGGTGGCGAGGAAATGCTCGGTCTCGCGGAAGATCCAGGGCCGGCCCTGGGCGGCGCGGCCGATCATGACGCCGTCGGCGCCGGTGTAGTCGAGCACGTACCTGGCCTTCTGCGGGCTGGTGATGTCGCCGTTGGCGATCACCGGGATCTTCACCCGCGTCTTGACGTGGGCGATGGTGTCGTACTCGGCCTCGCCCATGTACTGGTCGGCACGGGTGCGGCCATGGATGGCGATGGCGCGGATGCCGGATTCCTCGGCGATGCGGGCGACCGTGGGGGCGTTCTTGTTGGCGCGGTTCCAGCCGGTGCGGAACTTGAGCGTGACCGGCGTATCGGGCACGGCCTTGACCACCGCCTCGAGGATGCGCGCGACCAGCGGCTCGTCCTGCATCAGCGCCGAGCCGGCCATCACGTTGCACACCTTCTTGGCCGGGCAGCCCATGTTGATGTCGATGATCTGCGCGCCGTTGTCGGCGTTGTACTTCGCCGCCTCGGCCATCATCGCCGGGTCGGCGCCGGCGATCTGCACCGAGATCGGGTCGACCTCGCCGGTGTGGTCCGCGCGGCGGCGGGTCTTTTCGCTGCCATAGAGCAGCGAGTTGGAGGTGACCATCTCGGACACGGCGACGCCTGCGCCGAGCTTCTTGCACAACTGGCGGAAAGGACGGTCCGTCACCCCGGCCATGGGGGCGACGAAAAGATTGTTGCGCAAGGTGAAGCCGGCAAACTGCATGGACGGGGGTCGGGCGGGCAGGGAAAGGCGCGCATTTTACCCCATCGTTCAAGCCCTTGGGCGTGTCGCCTGTCGCGCGCGGCGCATTGACAACGCCGCGCGGGCGTCGGGCAGCGGCGCTGGCCCCGCCGATCTGCGCCGTGCCCACCCGCGAGCGGGCTGCTGCGGCGCGCGTGCTACGCGCTGTGGCCGGCCTCGAGCGCCTGTGCCAGATCGGCGATCAGGTCGTTCGTGTCCTCGATGCCGACCGACAGGCGCAGCAGATCATCCGGGCAGCGGGTGCCCGGCCCCTCGACCACGGCGCGATGCTCGATCAGGCTTTCCACCGAGCCGAGCGAGGTCGCGCGGCGGAACAGGCGCACCCGCGCCGCCACCGCCTGGGCCGCCGCTGCGCCGCCGCGCACGCGCAGCGACAGCATGGCGCCGAAGCCGCCTTCCATCTGGCGCGCGGCCACCGCGTGGCCGGGGTGCGAGGGCAGACCGGGGTAGAGCACCTTGACCAGCGCCGGGTGGTGTTCGAAGTGTTGCGCGATACGCAGCGCCGAGGCCGCTGCGGTGCGCACGCGCGGGAACAGCGTGCGCAGGCCGCGATTGAGCAGCCAGGCCTCGAAGGGGCCGAGCACCGCGCCGCCGGCCGCGCGCGCGGTCTTGATGCGGGCCCAGAAGTCGTCGGTCGCGCGCGTGACCAGCACGCCGGCGACAACGTCGGAGTGGCCATTCAGGTACTTGGTGGCCGAGTGCATCACGATGTCGGCGCCCAGCGCCAGCGGACGGGTGAACACCGGCGTCGGCACGGTGGAGTCCACCGCCAGGCGCGCGCCGGCGGCGTGGGCGAGCGTGGCCGCGCGGGCGATGTCGGTGATGTCCCAGGTCGGGTTGGCGGGCGTCTCCACCCACACGAGCGCGGCCGGGCGCTGCAGCAGGGCGGCGAGCTCGTCGTCGTCGGCGTAGAAATCGAGCGTGATCTGCCAGTTGGTCGAGAAGCCGATCAGCCAGTTGCGCAGCGACCAGTACATGTCGCGCGGGGCGACGATGCGCGCCCCCGGCTCGAGCGCGAGCAGCACGGCCGTGGCGGCCGCCATGCCGGAGGCGAACAGCGCTGCTGCGGCGCCGCCCTCGAGCTGGCACAGCAGGGCTTCGGCCGGATCGTAGGCCGGGCTGGCGTCGCGGGCGTAGATGCGCCCGCCGGGCAGGCTGCCATCTTCGGCGCGCTCGAAGGTGCTCGCCATGTGGATGGGCGGCACGATGTCGCGGTGCGGCATCGGCTCGGCGCCGACGCCCTGGGCGGCGAGGGTGGCGGGGGAGAGGCGGTCGTGGTGCTGCATGAGGCGCGGTCCTTGAGAGCGAGGGGCGAGGGGCAGGCGCGGCGAGGTGGGAGCAGAGGCGGCGTCGAGGTGAGTGCCGAGATGGGCGCCGAAGCGGCAGGCCAGCTGGCGGCGAGCCTACAAGTTCGCCGTGGTGGTGTCGAGTCGGGGGCGGGGGTAAAATCAGCGGCTTTTTCCCCGTCCGGGCAGCTGCCGTGATCCGCATCGAAAACCTGCACAAGACCTACCGCGCCGCCGACGGGCGCGAGGTCGAGGCGCTTGCCGACATCAACCTCGAGATCGACAGCGGCGAAGTGTTCGGCATCATCGGCCGCTCGGGCGCCGGCAAGAGCACGCTGATCCGAACCCTCAACCTGCTCGAGCGCCCCTCGGCCGGGCGCGTGCTGATCGACGGCGAGGACATCACCGCGCTGGGCAGCGAGGGCCTGTATGCGCTGCGCCGGCGCGTGGGCATGATCTTCCAGCACTTCAACCTGCTCAACGCCAAGACGGTGGCCGACAACATCGACTGGCCGCTGAAGGCGACCGGGCATACGAATGCCGCCGAACGCGCCGCGCGGGTCAGGGAGCTGCTCGCGCTGGTCGGCCTGTCCGAGCACGGCCACAAGTACCCGGCCCAGCTCTCCGGCGGCCAGAAGCAGCGCGTGGGCATCGCGCGCGCGCTCGCCAACCGGCCGCGCCTGCTGCTGTGCGACGAGGCGACCTCGGCGCTCGACCCCGAAACCACCCAGTCCATCCTGCGCCTGCTGCTCGACATCAACCGCCAGCTCGGGCTGACCATCGTGCTGATCACCCACGAGATGCAGGTCATCCGCACCATCTGCGACCGCGTCGCGGTGATCGAGGGCGGGCGCATCGTCGAGGCGGGCAAGGTCGCCGACGTCTTCCTGCATCCGCAGCACCCGGTCACGCGCAGCATGGTGGCGCAGAGCGACGCGCTCGCCGCGGCGAGCTTCGACCCCGCGCACGCCTACATGAGCGACAAGCTGCGCGGCACCCTGGTGCGCCTGACCTACCTCGGCGACGTCACCTACCAGCCCATCCTGAGCCGCATCATGGCCGGGGCGAAGGTGCAGGTGACGATCCTGCAGGGCGAGGTCTCCAGCATCAAGGACGTGCCCTTCGGCCAGCTGCTGCTCGAGCTCGAGGGCAGCGAGGACGACATCCGCGCGGTGTTCGCCGAGCTCGATCGCCACCAGATCCACCACGAGGTGCTGCAGTAATGGACCTGTCCGTCATCGACTGGAGCGACATCTGGATCGCGACCTGGGAGACCCTGGTGATGACCGGGGTGTCGCTGTTCTTCACCATCCTGCTCGGCCTGCCGCTGGGCATCCTGCTGTTCGTCACCGCCAGGCGCCAGCTGCTCGAGCAAGGCGTCGTGTATGCGGTGCTGTCCTTCGTCGTCAATGTGCTGCGCTCGGTGCCCTTCCTGATCCTGCTGATCGTGATGATCCCGGTCACGGTGATCCTGATCGGCACCTCGCTGGGCGTCGAAGGCGCGATTCCGCCGCTGGTGGTGGGCACCGCGCCCTTCTTCGCGCGTCTGGTCGAGAACGTGCTGCGCGAGGTCGACCGCGGCGTCATCGAGGCCTGCCAGGCGATGGGCATCCGCACAGCACGCATCATCTTTGGCGCCCTGCTGCCCGAGGCCTTGCCCGGACTGATCGCGGCGGTGACCGTGACCGCGATCACGCTGATGTCCTACGCCGCGATGTCCGGCGTGATCGGCGGCGGCGGCCTCGGCGACCTCGCCATCCGTTTCGGCTATCAGCGCTTCCAGACCGAGGTGATGGTGATCACCGTCGCCCTGCTGGTGGTGCTGGTGCAGATCATCCAGTACTCGGGCGACCGCCTGGTGCTGTATTTCACCCGCAAGTGATCCCCACGAAGGAGTCTTCAACGATGTCGCTAACCCTGCGCAAACTCTTCGCTGCCGCCCTCGGCACGCTCACGCTCACGGCCGGCGCTACCGCGTTCGCTGCCGACCGCCTGGTCATCGCCGCCACCCCGGTGCCGCACGCCGAGATCCTCGAGTTCGTCAAGCCGATGCTGGCCACGGACGGCGTCGAGCTCGAGGTCAAGGTGTTCACCGACTACGTCCAGCCCTCGATGCAGACCAACGAGAAGCGCGTCGACGGCAATTTCTTCCTGCACCAGCCCTACCTCGACGAGTTCAAGAAGAAGCAGAAGAACGACATCCAGACCGTGGTCACCAAGGTGCACGTCGAGCCGCTGGGCGCCTACTCGGCTAAGCACAAGGCGGTGGCCGACATCCCCGACGGCGCGACCGTCGCGATCCCCAACGACCCGTCCAACTCCGGGCGCGCGCTGCTGTTGATGGCCAAGAACGGCCTGATCACGCTCAAGGACCTGAACAACATCTCGGCCACCCAGAAGGACATCGCCGACAACCCGAAGAAGCTCAAGATCCGCGAGCTCGAGGCGGCGACCCTGCCGCGCATCCTCAACCAGGTCGACCTGGCGGTGATCAACACCAACTACGCGATCGAGGCCAAGCTCAACCCGCTGAAGGATTCGCTCTTCATCGAGGACGCGAGCTCGCCCTACGCCAACCTGCTGGTGGCGCGCGAGGACAACGCCGACAGCGCGGCGATGAAGAAGCTGGCGGCGGCGCTCAACTCCGAAGAGGTGCGCCAGTTCATCGCCGACAAGTACCAGGGCGCGGTGGTGCCGGCGTTCTGAGTCTTGTCTGAAGGGCGCGCGCTGCGGTGACGGCGCGCATGAGCAAGAAGGCCTGCAACCCGCCGCCGGGTGCAGGCCTTTTTTTGCGGGCGCACAGTGGGCGCTCAGGGCCAGGCGCGGGCGCCGAACATCATGCGGCGGGCAAGGAAGTTGCGCAGCGGCGGCAACAGGTCGAGGGCGAGCAGCGCCGCGCCGCGGGCGTGGCGCAGTGGGGCGAGATCGTTGCTGAACACCCGCACCAGGGTGTCGGTGAAGCGGATCGCGCCGAGGCGGTCGAGCCCCCGACTGCGCGCATAGGCGGCCAGCACCTCGGCCCTGCCGGGGTCGGCGCGGACGCGGCCCGCAGTCCCGGCGGGCGCGGCATCGACGCACTGGCGCAGCAGGGTGTCGGCCAGTGCCCAGACGTCGCGCAAGGCCAGGTTGAAGCCCTGGCCCGCCACCGGATGCAGGGTCTGCGCGGCATTGCCCAGCCACAGGGTGCGCTCGCCCACCGCCGTCCTGCGGTAGCGCAGCGCGAGCGGATAGCGCAGGCGGGCGGCGACGCCGGTCAGGCGCACGCGGTGGCCGAGGTGGCCCTGGAGGCGGGCAAGGTAGGCGGCGTCGTCCAGCGCGAGCAGGGTGTCGGCCGTCTCGGGACGGGCGACGTGCACCAGCGCATAGCCGTCGCCGCGCGGCAGCAGCGCGATCGGCCCTTCGCGGGTGAAGCGCTCGAAAGCGGTGTGGCGATGGCCGCCGGCGACCTCGACCTGGGCGATCAGCGCGTGCTGGCCGTAGTCGTGCTCGACCACGTCCTTGTCGTCTGCGCGCAGGCCGCCCTCGGCGCAGGCGGCGAGCCGGGCGCGCAGCGTGGCGGCAGGCTTGCCGGGGCCGGCGAGGCTGGCGATCACATCGTCGGCGCCCGGGGCGAGGTGGGCGACCTCGGTGTCGTCCAGCACCGGGATGCCGGCGGCGTCCACCGCCTGGCGCAGCGCGGCGGCGAGCGCGCCGGCGGAGACGACATAGCCGAGCGCCGGCAGTTCGTGTTCGTCGGCGTCGATCAGGGTGCGGCCGAGGCCGCCCTCGTGCGAAATGTGGATGTGCTCGATCGCCGTCACCGGCAGGCCATCCCACACGCCGAGCCGCTGCAGGGTGAGCCGGCTGCCATGGGCGAGCGCGAGGTCGCGCGGGTCGCGGCTCACCGCCTCGCGCGGGCGCGCGTCGGCGAGCACGATGTCTAGCCCGCTGTCCTTGAGCGCCAGCGCCAGGGCGAGGCCGACTGGCCCGGCGCCGACGATGAGCAGGTCATGGACGCGCTCCGGCGCGGCTTCAGCCATGGTCGCGCGCCTGCGTCCGTGTCTCGCGCATCGGGGCCTCGCGCATCAAGGCTTCGATCTCGGCAACGGCCTTGGGCACGTCTTCGGTGATCAGCTCGCAGCCGCCGGCGGTCACGACCGCGTCGTCCTCGATGCGGATGCCGATGTTCCAGAAGGCCTCCGGCACGTCGTCCGCCGGGCGGATGTAGCAGCCGGGCTCGATCGTCAGCACCATGCCCTCGACCAGCGGCCGCCACTCGCCGCCGAGCTTGTACTCGCCCGCGTCGTGCACGTCCATGCCCAGCCAGTGGCCGGTACGGTGCATGTAGAAGCGGCGGTAGTCACCGTTCTCGAGCACGGCGTCGAGGCTGCCCTTGAGCAGGCCGAGGTCGAGCATGCCCTGGGCGAGCACCTTCACCGCAGCGTCGTGCGGCTCGTTCCAGTGCGCGCCGGGGCGGGTCGCCTCGCGCGCGGCGGCCTGGGCGGCGAGCACGATCTCATACACGTCGCGCTGCGGGCCGGAGAAGCGCCCGTTGATCGGAAAGGTACGGGTGATGTCGGAGGCGTAGCCGTCGAGCTCGCAGCCGGCGTCGATCAGCAGCAGCGCACCGTCGGCCAGGGGCTGGTCGTTCTCCACGTAGTGCAGCACGCAGGCATTGGCGCCGCCGGCGACGATCGAGGTGTAGGCCGGCGCCTGGCTGCCGGCGGCGCGGAAGGCGTGCAGCAGCTCGGCCTCGATCTCGTATTCGAAGCGACCGGGCCGTGTCGCGCGCATCGCGCGGCAGTGCGCGGCGGCGGAGATCTGCGCGGCGCGGCGCATGGTGGCGAGCTCGGCGGCGTCCTTGACGAGGCGCATCTCGTCGAGCTCGGCGCGCAGGTCGCGCACCGAGTGCGGCGGGGTGAGGCCGCTCCTGGCCTTGTCGCGCACGGCGTTGAGCGCGCCGAGCACGCGCGCGTCCCAGTCGTTGTCGTAGCCGAGGCTGGTCCACAGCAGGGGCTGGTCGGCGAGGTAGTCGGGCAGGCGCTTCTCGAGGTCGCCGATGGTCCACGCCTCGTCGAAGCCGAAGGCTTCGCGCGCGGCCTCCGGGCCCCAGCGGTAGCCGTCCCAGATCTCGCGTTCCTCGTTCTTCTCGCGGCAGAACAGGATCTGCTTCGTGTCCTTGCCGGCTACCAGCACGACCACCGCCTCGGGTTCGCGGAAGGCGGTGAGGTAGTAGAAGTAGCTGTCGTGCCGGTAGGCGTAATGGGCGTCGCGGTTGCGCACGCGCTCGGGCGCGGTGGGCAGGATCGCGACGCCGCCGCCGGCGGCCTGCATGCGCGCGAGCAGGCGGGCGCGGCGGGCGCGGAAGGGGGCGGTGTCGACGAGGTTTGCGGTGGGTGCGTTCATGCGTGGAATTATGTCACGGGGCGAACGGCGGCTGCGCTGAGCGCGCGGTCCAGTTCGGCCAGGCGCTGCGGGGTGCCGACGTCGATCCAGCGCCCGGCGTGGCGCTTGCCGGTGACCTTGCCCGCGTTCATGGCCTCGCGCAGCAGGGGGGCGAGCTTGGCGGGGGTGTTGTCGGCGAGGGCCGAGAAGAGCGCGGGGTGGTAGGCGCCGAGGCCGGAGAAGGTGAGGCGCGGTTTGCCGTCGGCGTGGATGTGACCGTCGGCGGCGAGGCGGAAATCGCCCTCAGTGTGGTGCGCGGGATTGTCGACCAGCAGCAGGTGGGCAAGCGGGCCGTCGGCGCGCAGGCTTTCGGTGGCGGTGTGCAGGGCCGCGAAGTCGGCGTCGCAGAATACGTCGCCATTGACGACGACAAAGGGCGCGTCGCCGAGCAGCGCCAGGGCGTGGCGGATGCCGCCGGCGGTCTCGAGCGCGCTCGCCTCGGGCGACCAGGCGATGCGCACGCCGAAGGCCGCGCCGTCGCCGAGCGCTTCCTCCAGGCGGTGGCCGAGGTGGGCGTGGTTGATCACCAGCTCGGTGATGCCGGCCGCGCGCAGGCGCTCGATGTGCCACATGATCAAGGGCTTGCCGCCCACCGCCAGCAAGGGTTTGGGGGTGTGGTCGGTGAGCGGGCGCATGCGCTCGCCGCGGCCGGCGGCGAGGATCATCGCTTTGGGGGTCGCCATCAGAAGGTGTAGCCGACCTGGACGTCCTCGGGCTCGAGGCGGTCGAGCAGCTTGAGCAGCGGGCCGAGGTCGCGCCAGCGCTTGCAGGCGCGACGCAGGTAGTCCATCACCAGCGGCATGTCGGCGAGGTAGCCGTCCTTGCCGTCGCGGTGGCACAGGCGGGCGAAGATGCCGAGCACCTTGATGTGGCGCTGCACGCCCATCCATTCGAAGTCGCGGTGGAAGTCGGCGAACTCCGCGCGCACCGGCAGACCGAGCTTCCTTGCCGTCTCCCAGTAGCGGATCAGCATGTCGAGGATGAAGTCCTCGTCCCAGCGGATGTAGGCGTCCTTGAACAGCGACACCAGGTCGTAGCTGATCGGACCGTACACCGCGTCCTGGAAGTCGATGATGCCCGGGTTGGGGCCGAGGCCGTCGGCCGGTTCGAGCCGCATCAGGTTGCGCGAGTGGTAGTCGCGATGCACGAAGACCTGCGGTTCGGCGAGGTTGACGGCCAGGATCTTGTCGAACGCGGCGTTGAGCGTGGCGGTCTCGCTGTCGGTGAGCGCGATGCCCTTGTGGCGGGCGACGTACCACTCGGGGAAGAGCTGCAGCTCGCGCAGCAGCAGGGCGCGGTCGTACTCGGGCAGCACGCCGGGGCGGCTCGCGCACTGAATGGCGGCGAGCGAACCGAGCGCGTCGGCGTAGAGGCCGTGGGCGTGCTGCAGGTCGGGCGCCTGTCCGTCGGAGGGCTGCAGGGCGGCGAGGTAGGTGGTCGAGCCAAGATCGGACAGCAGCAGGAAGCCCTGCTCGAGGTCCTGCGCCAGCACCTCGGGGACATGGGCGCCGGCGGCGCGAAAGAGGGCGGCGACGGCCAGCCAGGGGCGCACGTCCTCCTTGTCGGGCGGGGCGTCCATGATGATACGCGAGGGGCTGCCGTCGGCAAAGCTGGCGCGGAAGTAGCGGCGGAAGCTGGCATCGGCCGAGGCCGGGGCGAGCTGGCAGGGCTGGCCGGGCAGGGTGGCGGCAAGCCAGGCGTTGAGCTGTTCGAGGCGATGCAAACGGGTTCTCCGTGGGCGTTCGTGTACAATCCGCGAGTTTATCAACACGATGGTTCGGGTGCGCGTCCGCACATTGCGAACGACGGCAAAGGCTTGGGCTTCATGGCTCTTAATACGCGACTACGTCTGATCCCCCTGATGCTGCTCTGCATGTCGGGCGTGAGCCTTGCGGACAGCCTGCCGCCCCTCAAGGTGTCGCCCGACCTGTTGCGTGGCCGTGCGCCTGCGCCCGTGCCGCCCGTGCCGCAGGCGGTGGAGGCAGCGCCGGTGGCAGAGCCGGTTCCCTCGCCCGCCCCGGCTGCGCCGGTCACCCCCGCGACCATCCCTGCCGCTCCGGCTACCCCCACCGCGGCCGGCGCCGCCCCGGTCGAGGAGCGCAGACTGCCCGCCCCGGCTGCGCCCGAGACCGCAGCGCCCGAGACCGCAACGCCCGAGACCGCAACGCCGGAGACCGCAACGCCCGAAGTCCCGCCGCCGGCCACCAGCGAGAGCCCGGCTCCGACGTCGGGCGCGACTGCGTCCGCGCCGGCGCTGCCGCTGGGGACGACCGCGGTCAGCGCCCTGCGCATCCAAGGTGCGCGCGGCATCGAGCTCGTCGCCGAGGGCGAGGCGGAGCTGCAGCGCGACGACCTGGTCCTGACCGCCGACCGTGTGACCTACCGCGAGCCCACCGACGAGGTGGTCGCCGAGGGCAACGTGGTGCTGCGCCAGGGCGGCGACCGCATCGAGGGGCCGCGCGCGACGCTGATCGTCGGCGACCAGGTGGGCAGCTTCGAGTCGCCGCGCTACGCGCTGTCGCGCGAGCAGGGGCCGCGCGAGGTGGGCGGCGAGCCGCGCTCGGTGTCGGGTAGCGGCGAGGCCGATCTGCTGCGCCTCGAGGGCGAGAACCAGTACCGGCTGGAGAACGCCACCTGGACCACCTGCAAGCCGGTCGATCCGGACTGGTACATCAAGGCACGCGACCTGCAGCTCGACTACGACCGCGAGGTGGGCACGGCACGCGGCGGCTCGGTGGTGTTCAAGGACGTGCCGATCTTCTGGATGCCGTGGGCCGAGTTCCCGCTCAACGGCCAGCGCCAGTCCGGCCTGCTGCCGCCGACCTTCGGTTCGTCGAACAAGACCGGTGTCGATTTCACCCAGCCGTACTACTTCAATATCGCGCCCAATTACGACGCCACGATCGCGCCGCGCATCATGAGCCGGCGCGGCCTGCAGGTGGGCGGCGAGTTTCGCTACCTGGGCGAGGACTACCTGGGCAGCAGCCGCGTCGAGTGGATGCCCAAGGACAGCATCACCGGCGAGGAACGCCGCCTGGGGGCGCTGCAGCATCAGCAGCGCATCGCCCCCAATCTGTACGGCTCGCTCGACCTCAACGCGGTGTCGGACGATAGCTACTTCGAGGACCTGTCCTCGCGCATCGGCGTGGCCTCGCGGGTCAACCTGCTGCGTGAAGGCCGGCTGATCTACAGCGGCGGCTGGTGGACCGCCTCGGCGCTGGCGCAGAGCTACCAGACGCTGAACCCGGACGCGGACAGGCCGTTTGCCAACGTCAGCCCCTACCGCCGGCTGCCGCAGGTGCTGCTGACGGCGGCGAGACCCGACCTGCCCGGCGGGGTGGTGGCCGAGTTCGAGTCCGAGTTCGTGCGCTTCGCCCATCAGGATGCCGGCAACCCCGATCCGCGGCGCGACAAGGACGAGGCCTCGCGTTTCACCGTCTATCCGCAGCTGTCGCTGCCGCTGCAGGGCGCGGCCTGGTTCCTGACGCCCAAGGCGGGCGTGCACTACTCGAGCTACGACATCGACCGCCGACGTGGCACGACGGACCAGCCCGATTCGATCACGCGCTCGGTACCCATCTTGAGTGTGGATTCCGGCCTGTTCTTCGAGCGCCAGGCGCGCTATTTCGGCGGCGACTACCTGCAGACGCTGGAGCCGCGGCTGTACTACCTGCGCGTGCCCAGCCGCAATCAGGACGACATTCCGCTGTTCGACACCAACCGCTTCGACGTTGGCTTTGCCCAGCTTTTCGCCGAGAACCGCTACTCGGGCAGCGACCGCATCGGCGACGCCAATGACCTGACGGCGGCGGTGACGACGCGCTTCATCGAATCCGACACCGGCGTCGAGCGCCTGCGCGCGCTGATCGGCCAGCGCTACTACTTCTCCGACCAGCAGGTGTCGCTGAATGCCGCCGACACCCTGCGCCCCTCGGGCCAAGGGGCCGAGCTGCTGGCGGGCATTGGCGGCCGCCTGTCGCGCACCGTGACCGCCGACTCCTACGTCCAGTACAACACCGATCTCGGGCGCAGCGAGCGCATCAATGCCAGCGTCCGCTATCAGCCGGACTTCGCCAAGGTGCTCAACCTCAGCTACCGCTACGCGCCCAACCTGCGCATCGCCGACAACATCGTCGGCCTCGAGGACGTCGACGTGTCCGGCCAGTGGCCGATCGCCCGTGGCTGGTACGGTGTCGGCCGGGTGACCCACTCGCTCAAGGATGACCGCATCACCGAGGCGATCGGTGGCCTCGAGTACGACGGCGGCTGCTGGGCCTTTCGCGTCGCGGTCCACCGCTTCGCCATCGACGAGAGCGACGTCACCAAGGCGGTCTTCGTGCAGCTCGAACTCAACGACCTCGCCGGCATCGGCTCCAACCCCATCGGCCTGATCAAGCGCAGCGTGCCGGGCTATGGCAAGATCAACGACTCTTCGGCCGACCGTGTCTTCGGTCAGGACTGACCGCCGCCAAGCGAACCCTTGCACATGAACATGAATCGTTTCCTTTCGCGCTCCCGCAGCGCCCTCGTCATCGCGCTTGCCACTGCCAGCTTCGGACTTCCCGCTCAGGCCGCGACGCGCGCGGTCGAGGTCGATCGCATCGTCGCGGTCGTCAACAACGAGGTCATCACCGCGCTTCAGCTGCGCGCGCGCGTCGCCCAGGCCGAACGCCAGCTGCGCCGTCAGGGCGTGGAGCTGCCGCCGATGGAGGTGCTCGAGCGCCAGCTGCTCGAGCGGCTGATCGTCGAGCGCGCGCAGGTGCAGCTGGCCCAGGAGACCGCGCTGCGGGTGGATGACGCCACCCTCGAGCGCGCCATCGACCGCATCGCCGGCAACAACAACCTCTCTGCCGAGCAGTTGCGGGCGGCGCTGGAGGCCGACGGGGTGAGCTGGTCGCGTTTTCGCGACGAGATCCGCACCGAGATCCTGCTCACCCGCCTGCGCGAGCGCGAGGTCGACAGCCGCATCGTCGTGACCGACGCCGAGATCGACAATTTCATCGCCAGCAACCCGGACGCCTTCTCGGGGCAGGAGTTCGCCGTCGCCCACATCCTGCTGCGTACGCCCGAGGGCGCGTCGCCACAGCAGGTCGACGCCGTGCGCCAGCGTGCCGAGCAGGTCATGGCGCGGCTGCGCTCGGGCGAGGACTTCGCCCGTGTTGCCGCCGAGGTCTCGGATGCGCCTGATGGCCTGTCCGGCGGTGCGCTCGGCTGGCGCCCGCTCGACCGCCTGCCGGCGCTGTTTGCCGATGCGGTGCGCGAGCTGCGTCCGGGCGAGACCTCGCCCATCCTGCGCAGTGCCGCCGGCCTGCACATCGTGCGCCTGGTCGATCGCCGCGGCGGGGGAGTGGATGCCGTGCAGCAGCTCGAGCAGACGCGCGCGCGACACATCCTGGTGCGAACCTCCGAGGTGTTGTCCGACGCCGACGCCGAAGCCCGCCTGCTCGCCCTGCGCGAACGGGTGGCAAACGGGGCCGACTTCGGCGAGCTGGCAAAGGCCAATTCGGCCGACCTGTCCGCCGCCAGCGGCGGCGATCTCGGCTGGCTGAATCCGGGCGATACCGTGCCCGAGTTCGAGCGTGCCATGAATGCGCTGCAGCCGGGCGAGATGAGCCCGCCGGTGCGCTCGCCCTTCGGCTGGCACCTCATCCAGGTCGTCGAGCGCCGGCTGCAGGACGTCACCGACGAGCGCAAGCGCAACGCCGCGCGCCAGGCGCTGCGCGAGCGCAAGGCCGCGGAAGCCTACGAGGACTGGCTGCGCCAGCTGCGCGACAGCACCTACGTCGACCTCCGCCTCGAGCGCGAATGAATCCCAACCACGCCCGCCCGCCCGCCGGCTCGCCGTTGATTGCCGTCACCAGCGGCGAGCCGGCGGGCGTCGGGCCCGAGCTGTGCGCACGTCTGGCCGACCGCGCCTGGGCGGCGCGCCTGGTGGTGCTCGGTGACATCGACATGATGCGCGAGCGCGCCGCGGCGGCTGGCTGTGGCGTGCGGCTCGTGCCTTTCGAGGCCGCTGCGCAGCCCGCCGCTGGGACGCTCGACGTGCTGCACCTGCCGCTCGCACAGCGCTCGCGCCCGGGCAGGCTCGACCCAGCCAATGCGCGCTACGTGCTCGGCCTGCTCGATCGTGCGATCGACGGCTGCATGCGCGGCGAGTTCGCCGCCATGGTGACGGCGCCGGTGCACAAGGGCGTGATCTGCGAGGGGCTGGGCGCGCGCGACACGCTGCCCTTCAGTGGCCATACCGAATACCTCGCCGAGCACACCGGCACGCCGCGCGTGGTGATGATGCTGGTCGGCGGCGGCATGCGGGTCGCGCTCGCCACCACCCATCTGCCGCTCGCCGCGGTGCCGGCGGCGATCACGCCGGCGCTGCTGGAGGAGACGTTGCGCATCGTGCACCGCGACCTCGTCCGCCACTTCGGCCTTGTCGCCCCGCGCATCCTGGTCGCCGGCCTCAACCCGCATGCCGGCGAGGGCGGGCACATGGGGCGCGAGGAGATCGAGGTCATGGGGCCGGTGCTGGCCCGCCTGCGCGCCGAGGGCCTGCACCTGCTCGGCCCCTTGCCGGCCGATACGCTGTTCGTGCCGCACACGCTCGAGCGTGGCGACGCGGTGCTGGCGATGTACCACGACCAGGGCCTGCCGGTGCTCAAGCATGCCAGCTTCGGTGGTGGTGTGAACGTCACCCTGGGGCTGCCGATCATCCGCACTTCGGTGGACCATGGCACGGCGCTCGACCTCGCCGGCAGCGGCCGCGCCGACGCCGGCAGCCTGTTTGCCGCGGTCGATCTGGCGACCGCGATGGTGGCCGCACGCGCCGCCGCCTAGCCCACGCCGCGCGCGCCCGCTCGAGAGCCCACATGCACGATCACGACACCGACGGCCACCGCGCCCGCAAGCGCTTTGGCCAGAACTTCCTGTCCGACCCCAACATCATCCGCAAGATCATCGACGGCATCCGGCCGCAGCCGGGCGAGCTGATGGTGGAGATCGGCCCCGGCCTGGGGGCGATGACCGCGCCGCTGATCGAGCGCCTGGGCCATCTGCACGTGGTCGAGATCGACCGCGACCTGATCGCGCGGCTGCGCGACAGCTACTCGCCGGCGCAGCTGACGATCCACGAGGGCGACGCGCTCAAGTTCGATTTCGGCAGCCTGTGTGCCGGCCTGGATGCCGATGCCGCGCCGGCGCTGCGCATCGTCGGCAACCTGCCCTACAACATCTCCACCCCCATCCTGTTCCACCTCGCGGAGTTTGCCGACCGGGTGAAGGACATGACCTTCATGCTGCAGAAGGAGGTCGTCATGCGCATGGTGGCCGAGCCGGGCACCGAGGAGTACGGCCGCCTGTCGGTGATGCTGCAGTACCGTTTCCGCATGGGCCGGCTCTTCGATGTGCCGCCAGGAGCGTTCCGTCCGGCGCCCAAGGTGATGTCGAGCATCGTGCGCATGGCGCCGCTGCCGCGTGAGCAGCTCGGCGCGCAGGACGAGGCCTTGCTCGCACGCATCGTCACCGCCGCCTTCGGCCAGCGCCGCAAGACGCTCAAGAACACGCTGCGCGAGTTCATCGGCGATGCCGACTTCGAGGCGCTGGGCATCGACGGCGGACTGCGCGGCGAGCGGCTGGCCGTCGAGCAGTTTGTCGCCATCGCCAACCACTGTGCGCGACGGGGCTGAAGGGCGGGGTGGGCCGGCGGCGGTTGGTCAACGAAAAAAAGCCGGGGCGCCCCGGCTTCGTCGTCTTTGCGTCCTGCCGCCTACTTCTTGCTCAGCGGGCAGGTATTGACGCCGACCAGCATGTAGGCCGGGCACCAGCCCATCAGGCCGGTCACCAGCGGCAGGATGCCGATCCACGCCCACACCGGGCCGCCGAACAGCGCCCATGCGATCAGCGCGACGCCGACCAGGATGCGCAGGATCTTGTCGATGCCACCAACGTTCGTCTTCATGGAGTTCTCCTTGCTGCCGATGAATGAGTGAGGCCATTGAAGCACGCCTGCCGCAGCGTGGTCTGTAACCACGGTTACATAGCGACTGCATCCGATCGACAGCGGCAAGGGCACAAGGTGCCGGTGCTCAGCCCGCCTTGGTCGAGCCGTCGGCAGCAAGCCGGCGCAGCCCGGCCGGATCGAGGATCTCGACCTGCTCCCGGCCGAGGCGCACCAGGCCCTGCTCGGCGAGGCCCTTGAGCAGGCGGCTGACGATCTCGCGCACGCTGCCCAGCTCGTCGGCGAGTTGCTGGTGCGTGACGTGGATCGTGCGCCCCTTGCCGAGCAGCACCGCGGCCAGGCGCTGGTCGAGCTTGCGGAAAGCCACTTCCTCGATCAGCTGCATCAGGTCGGCGATGCGCTCGGCGAACAGGTGGAAGACGAAGTCGCGGAAGGCGCGTTCGCCCATCATGGCGTCGAAGACCGGCTTGGGCAGCAGCATCAGCACGGTGTCGGCCTCGGTGACGCCGCGCGCGTTGTAGTCCTCGTGGCCGAGCAGGCAGGACGAGGAGATGATGCAGGTCTCGCCCGCGCCGACGCGGTACAGCGGCAACTCGCGCCCGTTGGGCGCGCACTTGCTGACGCGCACCGAGCCCTCGACGATGAAGGGAAAGCCCTCGCAGGCCTGGTGGTCGTCGAACAGCAAGGTGCCGGCCGGCACGTGCAGCCACTGCGCACTGTGCGCCAGGCGCGCGCGCGCCGGCGCGGACAGTGCGGCGAGCACCGGGTAACACGCATCCAGGCGGGCCTCATCGGCGGGCACGGGCGTGGGCGCGGCAGCAGGGGAGGCGGCGGGAGTCGGCGTCATGGAGGGTATTCCGGGCAGGCGTCGGCGCGGCGCCTGGCCTCAGGCCAGCTCCAGCACCACCGGCGCGTGATCCGACGGCCGCTCCAGCCGGCGCGGTTCCTTGTCCACCACGCAGCTACGGCAGGCCTCGCGCAGCGCCGGCGACACCAGCAGATGGTCGATGCGCAGGCCGAAGTTGCGGCGGAAGGCCATCATGCGATAGTCCCACCACGAGAAGGCGCGCTCGGGCTGCTCGAACAGGCGGAAGGCGTCGATGAGGCCGAGGTCCTGCAGCGCTCGGAAGGCGGCGCGTTCGGGCTCGGAGACATGGATCTCGTCCTTCCAGTCGGGGTGGGCGTCGCGGTCTTCCGGCGCGATGTTGAAGTCGCCCGCCAGCACCAGGCGCTCGTGCGTCGTCAGCTCCTCGCGCAGCCAGTCGGTCAGCGCGGCGAGCCAGCGCAGCTTGTACTCGAACTTGTCCGACCCTACCGCCTGGCCATTGGGGAAGTAGCCGCACACTACGCGCACGCCGGCGATGGTGGCGGCGATGATGCGCTTCTGCTCGTCCTCGAAGCCGGGGATGTTGCGCACCACGCTGGCCTCGTCGATCGGCTGCGGGCTCAGGATGGCGACGCCGTTGTAGGTCTTCTGGCCGATGAAGACGGCGTGGTAGCCGGCCGCTTCCAGCTCGGCGACCGGGAAGGCCTTGTCCTCGAGCTTGAGCTCCTGCAGGCACAGCGCGTCGGGCTTGTTGGCCGCCAGCCAGTCGAGGACCTGGGGCAGGCGGACTTTCAGCGAATTGACGTTCCAGGTGACGATCTTCATGCCTGCGCCACCATGCCGCTGTGGCGCAGCAGGGCGTCGACCTTCGGTTCACGGCCGCGGAAGGCCTTGAAGGAATCGAGCGCCGGGCGGCTGCCGCCGACGGCGAGGATCTCGCGCCAGAAGCGTTCGCCGGTTTCGGGGTCGAGCAGGCTGCCACGGCCGGCGCCGGCTTCCTCGAAGGCCTCGAAGGCGTCGGCCGACAGCACCTCGGCCCACTTGTAGCTGTAGTAGCCCGCCGCGTAGCCGCCGGCGAAGATGTGCGAGAAGCTGTGCGGGAAGCGGTGCCAGGCGGGCGGGATCATCACCGCGACTTCGCGGCGGACCTCGTCAAGCAGGGCCATCACGCGCTCGATCGGCACGGGGCCCGAGGAGGCATCCACTTCGCTGTGCAGGCGCAGGTCGAACATCGAGAACTCGAGCTGGCGCACGGTCTGCATGCCGCTCTGGAAGTTCTTGGCGGCGATCATCTTGTCGTAGAGCGCGCGCGGCAGCGGCTCCCCGGTGTCGACGTGTGCGGTCATGCCCTGCAGTACGTCCCATTCCCAGCAGAAGTTCTCCATGAACTGGCTGGGCAGCTCGACCGCGTCCCACTCCACGCCGTGGATGCCGGACACCGCAAGCTCGTCCACCTGGGTGAGCAGGTGGTGCAGGCCATGGCCGCACTCGTGGAACAGGGTCAGCACGTCGTCGTGGGTGAAGGTGGCCGGCCGCTTCTTCGTACCCTCGCCGACCGGGCCGGGGAAGTTGCACACCAGGTAGGCCACCGGCGTGTCGCTGCCCCAGGTGTTGCGGTGGCGGCTGCGCGCCGAGTCCATCCACGCGCCGCCGCGCTTGGTGCTGCGCGCGTGCAGGTCGAGGTAGAAGTGGCCCACGAGTTCCGGGCCGTTGGCACCCTCCTTCTCGATGCGGAAGAAGCGTACGTCCGGGTCCCACTTCGGCGCCTCGTCCGGCAGGATGTCGACGCGATACAGCGCGCGGATCACGCCGAACAGGCCGTCGAGCACCTTGGGCTCGGGGAAGTACTGCTTCACCTCCTGGTCGGAATAGGCGTAGCGTGCCTGGCGGAGTTTCTCGGAGGCGTAGGCGACGTCCCAGGGCTCGAGCGTGTCGAGGCCGAGCTCGGCCTTGGCGAAGGCCTTGAGTTCTTCCAGATCCTTCTCGGCGAAGGGCTTGGCGCGGGCGGCAAGGTCGTGCAGGAAACCGAGCACCTGCTGCGGCGTGTCGGCCATCTTGGGCACCAGCGACACTTCGGCGAAGTTCTTGTAGCCAAGCATGCGTGCTTCCTCATCGCGCAGCGCGAGGATGCGCCCGATCAGCGGGCCGTTGTCGAGCTCGGGCTTGCCGAGCTCGGAGGCGCGGGTGGCGTAGGCGCGGTACATGCGCGCGCGCAGTTCGCGGTCGTCGGCGTACTGCAGCACCGGCAGGTAGGCGGGCATCTGCAGCGTGAACTTCCAGCCGTCCTTGCCTTCGGCCTCGGCGGCAGCGCGGGCGGCATGGCGGGCGTCCTCGGGAATCCCGGAAAGGCCGGCTTCGTCGGTGATCCACTCGGCATGGGCGTTGGTGGCGTCGAGCAGGTTTTCGGAGAACTTGGCGGCGAGCTGGGATTGCTCTTCCTGGATTTCCTGGAAGCGCGGCTTCTGCGCGTCGGGCAGTTCGGCGCCGGACAGGCGGAAGTCGCGCAGCGCGTGCTCGAGGATGCGTTGGCGCACCGGCGACAGGGTGGCGAACTCGGCGCTGTCGTGCAGCGCCTTGTACTTCTGGAACAGCGCCAGGTTCTGCCCGACCTCGGCGTAGAAGCGCGAGATCTCGGGCAGCATCGCGTTGTAGGCCTCGCGCCACTCGGGCACGTCGAACACGCTGTGCAGGTGGCCGACGACGCCCCAGGCGCGGCCCAGGCGCTCGCCGGCCTCGTCCATCGGGCTGACGAAGCCGTCCCAGGTCGGCGTCGCCGAGTCGGCGGTGAGGCGCTCGATGAGGGCGCGGTTCTCGTCGATCAGGCCGCGGATCGCGGGCTCGACGTGTTCGGGCTTGATGTCGGCAAAACGCGGCATGCCGCTGAAATCGAGCAGCGGATTCGTCGTCGGGCTGGGGATGGCGTTGTCCATGCTTGAGCGGTCTTGGAGGTGGTTGATGCGGGCTATTGTGCCGCAAAAATTGCTGCGGGCGCCGCTATGGGCGCCCGCAGCAAATTCAATCGGACTTCGGAATCAGTCGGCGCTGGTCATTCCACCAGTTCGCGGTAGGCGTGCCAGCTTGCATGACCCAGCAGCGGCAGCAGGATCACCATGCCGATCATCATGGTGGCGAAGCCGATGAGCACCATCGCGACGATGATCGCGGCCCACAGCGCCATGGTGTCGAAGTTCATCTGCACGGCGCGCAGACTGGTCATCGCCGCCGTCACGCTGTCGGTGTCGCGATCCATCAGCATCGGAATGGCGATCGCGGACAGCGCGAACACCACGGCCGCCAGGATGCCGCCCACCAGCGCGTAGGTGAACACGAAGGACAGGTTGTCGCCCGACAGGAAGACGCTGCTGAAGAAGTTCGACACCTCGGCCAGTTCGCCCTGGAAGAGCAGCGCGAACAGGATCGCGGACATGCGCTCCCAACTGATCAGCGCGATCGCGAGGAAGGCGCCGAAGTAGGCCACGCTGTCGGCGTGCGCGCGCAAGCTGCTGAGCGAGGCGAGGAAGGAGATCTTTTCGCCGCGCTCCTGGCGGCGCGAGATCTCGTACAGGCCGGCTGCGGCAATCGGCCCGATGAGGAAGAAGCCCGAGATCGCCGCGGTGAACAGGTAAGGCTTGTCTGCCGCGAAGGACAGGATGACGTAACCGAGCGCTGCCAGGATGATCCCGTACGGCAAGCTCGCCCCAAGATTGGCGCGCATGTCCTCCCACCCCATCTTCAGCCACTGCATCGGTCGCGAGCGATCGACATGGCGTACGTGCGGCAGGTGGAAATGCTGGTCAAGCGAATTCATCGGTTTGTCCATGGCAGCCTCCCTGTTGGTTGCAGCGGAATGAGCCTCACGCTTCAAGGACCGCGAGGCACACGGCCCCGGCAGTCGGTCCTTGAAGCGGCGGGCTGCTTCTTAGAGTAGGACAGATTTCGTGAGTTCGCGAATACGAGTTGTTCCCGGTATTGCTGATGCTGCGCGGGTTGTCAGGCGAGCGTGCGGCCGGTCAGGCGCTCGTAGGCCTCGCGGTACTTGGCAGCGGTGTGCTCGATGACGTCGGCGGGCAGCCTGGGCGCCGGCGGCGCCTTGTTCCAGTCGAGCGTCTCCAGGTAGTCGCGCACGTACTGCTTGTCGAAGGACGGCGGGCTGATACCTTCGCGGTAGCTGTCGGCCGGCCAGAAGCGCGACGAGTCGGGGGTGAGCGCCTCGTCGATCAGGTGCAGCGTGCCGGCGGCGTCGATGCCGAACTCGAACTTGGTGTCGGCGATGATGATGCCGCGGCTGGCCGCGAATTCGGCCGCCTCGGAATACAGTGCGATCGCCGCCGCACGGGCTTCTTCGGCCAGCTGGGCGCCGGTCTTGCCGCTGCCGGCGAGCGCGTCCTTCAGCATCGCTTCGCAGCGTGCCTGCGCCTGCGCGAAGGAGATGTTCTCGTCGTGCTCGCCCATTTCGGCCTTGGACGAGGGCGTGAAGATCGGCGCCGGCAGCCTGGCGGCCTGCTTGAGGCCCGCCGGCAGCGCGATGCCGCAGATGGCGCCGGTGGCCTGGTAGTCCTTCCAGCCCGAGCCGATCAGGTAGCCGCGCACCACCGCCTCGATCGGTAGCGGCTTCAGACGCTTGACCACCAGCGCACGGCCGCGCACCTGCTCGCGCTCGTCGGCGGCCACCACGGTCTCGGGGTCGATACCGGTGAGCTGGTTGGGCAGAATGTGGGCGAGCCTGTCGAACCAGAAGTTGGCCAGCGCCACCAGCACGCGACCCTTGTCCGGGATCGGGTCGGGCAGGATCACGTCGAAGGCCGACAGGCGGTCGCTGGTGACGATCAGCAGCTTCTCTTCGTCGACGGCGTAGATGTCGCGCACCTTGCCGCGGCCAAGCAGCGGCAGGCTCTTGATGGAGGTTTCGAAAAGGGGCGTCGCCACGATTGGGCCTCGGGTTGCTGGCAAAGGCGGGATTATAGGCGAGGGGCGCTCGCTTTCGGGGCTGCGCAGGCGCGTCGAGTAATCGACATGCGCCGGGCGGTCGAATGCGAAATCAAATCGTCAGGCTAAAAGGGAAAAGGCGCGTTTCGGAAACGCCTTGAGGACTTTCCTATCCATCGTCATCAGCTTGACGTCCAGGCGATTGGCGAGCACCACGAACTCGCAGTCGTAGGCGGAGCAGTCGCTGTCCTTAGCCAATTCCAGCACATCGCGCGAGGGCACCTCGAACTCGAACCCGTCCATCAAGGCCTCGGCTTCCGCCTGAAGACTGCAGGCGTGCTCGAAGCTCAGCAGGCCGCGCCGAAGGTAGCCCATCAGGATGTTTCGAAACTCGCTGCGCCATAGTAGCGGTGCGGCCCACTCCGGCTCGCGCTCCAGCAAGGCTTCTGCCCCCTCGGTGAACTCGCCGGGCAGATACAGGTACGCCAGGATGTTGGTGTCGACGACAATCACGGGCGTCCCGCGCGTTTGGCTGCGTCGATGTCCTTGGCAGTAAACAGACCTTCAGGCAAACCGGCCCGGAGCGCGCGGGCTCGCGCCAGTCGGTCGCCGGGCGCAACGCGGCTTGGCAGCAGCACCGTTTCCAGGCAGACAATCGCCTCACTGTTAAGGCTGCGGCGATGCAACTCGGCAGCCGCCTTCAGGCGCTCGTACAAGGTGTCGGGGATGTTCTTCAGCGTCAGGGAAGTTGGCATTTCCAGGCTCTACAGAGGAACCAAAACGGTTTCATTCTGGTGTAACGCCATGGCGAAAGCAATCGCCCCATCGAGCACGCGTTGGATCAACACCCAGCACCGCCTCGTCCATGAGGTCTTCGCCGACGAGCACGTGGTTCGCGTGCTCGGAATGTGGTCGCATTACGCACAGGAACGTGGGCTTCTTGCGCGCCGCCCTACCCCCCAAGCTCGGGAAACAGCACATCGGTGAAGCCGAACTTGCTGAAGTCCCGCACCCGCATCGGATACAGCGTGCCGTCGAGGTGGTCGCATTCGTGTTGCACCACGCGGGCGTGGAAGCCCTCGGCGAGGCGGTCGATCACCTGGCCGTCGGGCGTGAAGCCCTGGTAGCGGATGCGGCGGTGGCGCGGCACGACGCCGCGCAGGCCGGGCACGGACAGGCAGCCTTCCCAGCCCTCCTCGGTCTCGTCATCCAGTGGCGTGATCACCAGGTTGACGAGGATGGTCATCGGCACCGGCGGCGCGTCCGGGTAGCGCTGGCTGTGCTCGAAGCCGAATATCACCACGCGCAGGCCGACACCGATCTGCGGGGCAGCGAGGCCGACGCCGCCTTCGGCTGCCATCGTGTCGAACATGTCGGCGATGAGTGTGGCGAGCTCTGGCGTACCGAATTCGGTGACCGGGGCGGCGGGCTGCAGCAGGCGAGGATCGCCCATGCGCAGGACGGAACGGATGGTCATGGACGGGTGGTTTTCCAGATGGGGCCTGGGTTCGCGCGTTGAAGGTTCAGGCCGGCAGGGACATCCGCAAGCGAGCCTCCGGCCCGGGCTCAGGCCGTATGGGCCTCGAAGAGTCCGGCCAGCACCGGCGACAACACGAAATCGAATTCTGCCGCGAGTTCGGCGACCGGGTCATCCACAGCGACGAAGTCGGCCAGCAGCAAGGGCCGTAGCGCCTCGGGTACGCGCGTGAAGAGGCCGTCGCGCAGGTTCAAGGGTTCGCCGGCGACGTAGATCTGGGTGACGAAGGGACGGGCGGCCTCCTGGAACACCGCGGCGTGGATATGCGGCGTGCGCCCGGGATAGGGCACCGGGCGGATGGTGCGGAAGCGGTAGCGCCCTTCGGCGTCGGTGATCGTGTGGCCGAAACCCTGGAAGTTCGGGTCCTCCTCGAGGCCGCCGCGGTCGCGCGGGTGGCGGTAGCGTCCGTTGGCGTCGCACTGCCAGATCTCGACGCGCAGGCCGGCCAGCGGGCGGCCGTCGAGGTCGAGCACGCGGCCCGACAGATCGGCGATCTGCCCGGCGGCGCGCACCTTGCTGCCTTCAACCAGGGTGAGGTCGTTGTCCTTGTGCAGCGGCGGCGTGACCGGGTAGAAGGGGCCGAGCATCTGGCTCGGTGTCAGTGTGCGCTGTGCCGCGGCGAGCGGCGCGGACACCAGCGCGGCCGTGCCGCCGAGGACGAGTTGGCGGCGGCGTCCGGATGGTTGGGACATGGCTGCGGTTCCTTTGTCGTGCATGGTCAGAGGACCGCCCGTGCCTCGCTCGGTTCCGCGCCCTGACGGGCTCCGGATTGCCCGACCGAGGCCAGGCGCGGGACTGGCCTCTGCGCGGTTCGCCGTGCAGCACGGGACGGCGCGGGGCGCCCGATGCTCAGGAGTGGGCTTCGCCGCCTTCTTCCTTGCCCAGCAGCTTGCGCATGCGCCGCAGCCCCATGAACACCAGCCCCGCGATCACCGGGATCGACAGCGCCGTGAGCACCTCGGGCGTGGCCGGTGCGATGAAGTCCTTCGCCCCCTTGGCGAGGTAGTTGACCAGTTGCGAGGCGTAGTAGGTGATCGCCACCACCGACAGGCCTTCGACCGTCTCCTGCAGGTGAAGCTGGATCTTGGCGCGGCGGTTCATCTGCGCCAGCAGCTCCTGGTTCTGGCGCTCGATCTCGATGTCGACGCGGGTGCGCAGCAGCTGCGAGTTGCGCGCGATGCGGGCCGAGAGGTCGTCCTGGCGGCGGGCGATGGACGAGCAGGTGTCGATGGCCGGCACCAGGCGGCGGTCCATGAACTCGCCGATCGGCGAGAATCCCGACAGGCGCTGCTCGCGCAGGTCGTCGATGCGCTGGCGCACGAGGCGGTAATAGGCCGCCGCCGCGCCGAAGCGGAAGGTCGTGCGCGCCACCGAGCGCTCGACTTCGGACGCCAGGCGCGACAGGCGGGCGAGCACCGCGCGGTCGTCCTCGGCGCTGCGCGACTGGCCCATGCCGTCCATCAGGTCGGCGAGCTCGTCCTCGGCGCGCGACACCAGTCGTCCCACCTCCTTGGCGACCGGGAAGGCGAGCACGGCCATCACGCGGTAGGTCTCGATCTCGACCAGGCGCTGCGCGATGCGGCCGGCCTGGCGCGGCGTGAAGCCGTTGTCGACGAGCAGGAAATGCGAGAAGCCTTCGTGCAGGTGGAAGTCGGTCAGCACCCAGCCGGCGCCGTCCGACACCGCCGAGGCGACCAGCGGCTGGCCGCGGCGCGACTGCTGGTGCAGCACGGTCTCGAGCGGGACGTCGGCCACGCTGCGCAGCTCGATGTGGGTGGCGGCGATCAGCAGGCCGGGAATGCCCTTGCGCCAGGCCGCCGGCACGTGCAGCAGGGCGTATTCGTCCGGGCTGTCCTCGGCCTCGATGCGGCGGAAGAAGCAGTAGCTCGAGAACTCGTTGTGGCGCTCCCACTTCAGGCGAAAGCCTTCGGCCTCGAGCAGCACATGGCCGCTGGCGGTGCTCGGCGGCGGCAGGCCGAGCTGGGCGGCGAGCGCGGCGAGGTGGGCATGCTCGCGGGTGGCACTGCCGTCGTGATGCAGGAAGGCGAGGTAGGTGACGAATTCGGGCGTGTCGAGCGGGACCGGCGGGCGGGCGTGCACCTCGTCGCTGAGGGTCTGGCGCAGGGGGTGCTGTTCGAACAAGGACATGGAGGCGGGGTGGGCGGCAGGTGGAGCGGCATTCTTGCCCGCCGGCGCAGGCGATGACAAGCCGGCCTGGCGTGTGGATGGCTCGCCGTGGCCGGATGCCGCCCAGAAAAGTGCCCGCCTCCTGGATGGGAGGCGGGCGCAATGCCCGTGGGCAGGGAGAGAGCGGGGTCAGGACGGCTGCGAGGCGACGGCAGGGGTGATGCGCGAGTCGCTGACGAGAAGAGGAAGGGCGGCGCAGCCCGTCAGGCGTTGTGGCTGGCGTAGCGGCGCGCCAGCGCCTCGAGCGGCAGCGGCTTGATGCGGCTGGCCTGGCCCGCGCAGCCGAAGGCCTCGAAGCGGTCGCGGCAGATGTCGCGCGCGGCGTCGCGGGCGGCCTTGAAGAACTTGCGCGGGTCGAACTCCTTGCGGTCCGTGCTCATCAGCCGGCGCATCGCGCCGGCCGAGGCCTGCAGGATGACCGGGCTCGCGGTGGCCTCGGCGGCCAGCAGGATGGCCTGGATCTGCTCCATGTTGTTGATGTTGAAGGCGGGCACGCCGTAGCCTTGGTCGGCGGCGTGGTCGAGCAACTGGCGCAGGGCGATCATGGCCATGGGGTGGGTCTCCGTAAGTGAAAGGGCTCAGCTCGGTTCGGGTTCGTGCTCGAACTGCGGCACGGGCTCGATGCGTCGGCTCGCCGGACGGGCGCGGGCGCGCAGCGCGGCGACGGCAGGCAACTCGCGGCCCTCGAGGAACTCGAGGAAGGCGCCGCCGCCGGTGGAGATGTAGTCGATGCGCTCGCCGACGCCGAAGCGCGCGATCGCGGCCAGCGTGTCGCCGCCGCCGGCGATGCTGTAGGCGGGGCTGGCGGCGATGGCCTCGGCCAGGCAGCGGGTGCCGGCGGCGAAGGCGTCGAACTCGAACACGCCGACCGGGCCGTTCCAGACGATGGTGCCGGCGCGCGCGAGCACGGCGGCGAGCGAGTTGCGGCTCTTGGGGCCGATGTCGAGGATCATCCAGCCCGCCGGCACGCGCTCGGCGTCGCTGATGCGGGCGTCGGCATCGGCGGCGAAGCGGTCGGCGATGACCACGTCCTCGGGCAGCCACACCACGCCGCCGCGTTCGGCGAGCCGGCGTTCGACCCGGCGCGCGGCCTCGAGCAGGTCGGGCTCGTGCAGCGAGGCGCCGACCTCGCAGCCGCGCGCGGCGAGGAAGGTGTTGGCGATGCCGCCGCCGAGCACCAGCACGTCGACCTTGTCCGCCAGGCTCTCGAGGATGGTGAGCTTGGTCGACACCTTGGAGCCGGCGACGATGGCGGCGAGCGGGCGTGCCGGCTGGGCGAGCGCGCGGCCCAGGGCGTCGAGCTCGGCCGTCATCAGCGGGCCGGCGCAGGCGACCGGGGCGGCCAGCGCCAGCGCGTGCAGCGTGCATTCCTTGCGGTGGGCGGTGCCGAAGGCATCGTTCACATAGACGTCGATGAAGCGCGCGATGCGCGCGGCGAGCCGGGGGTCGTCGGCCTTTTCGCCGACGTTGCCGCGGCAGTTCTCGAGCAGCACGACCTCGCCCGGCTGCGCGTGGAAGTGACCGCTGGCCCAGCCCTGGATGAGCGGCACCGGCCGGCCGAGCAGGGCGGACAGGGCGGCGGCGACCGGCGCCAGTGAGTCGGCCGCGGTCAGCGCGCCTTCGGCGGGGCGGCCGAGGTGGGAGGTGATCATCACCGCGGCGCCGGCGTCCAGGCAGTGGCGGATGGCGGGCAGGGTGGCGCGGATGCGGGTGTCGTCCGCCAGGCTGCCGTCGGGGTTGAAGGGGACGTTGAAGTCGGCGCGGATGAAGACCCGTTTGCCGGCGAGGTCGAGCTCGGAGAGACGCAGGAAGTTCATCGGGAAATCCTCCTTCAGGGGCGGGCGGGTATCGTCACGCGGCCTGCAGCAGCGCGCGGGCGTGGGCGAGGACGGACTCGGCCTCGAAGCCGTAACGCCGCAGCAGCGCGGCGGCGGGGGCCGATTCGCCGAAGCCGTCCATGCCGATCACGGCGCCGCGCACCCCGGCGAGGTAGCGCCACCAGCCGTCGCTGCGCGCGGCCTCGATGACCAGGCGCGGTGCGTCGGGCGGCAGCACCTGCTGCCGGTAGGCGGCGTCCTGGCGGTCGAACACCGCGGTGCAGGGCATCGACACGACGCGGACGGCGACACCTTCGGCGGCGAGGGTGGCGCGCGCCGCCATCGCCAGCGCCACCTCCGAGCCGGTGGCGATGATCACCAGCGCCGGTTCCGCGGCATCGGCCAGCACATAGCCGCCGCGGGCGATGGCCTGCAGCTGTTCGCCGTCGCGCGCCTGGTGGGGCAGGTTCTGGCGTGACAGCGCGAGCAGGCTGGGACCGTCGGCGCGCATCACCGCGGCGTTCCAGGCCGCCTGGGTCTCGACCGCGTCGCACGGGCGCCACACGTCCAGCCCGGGGATCAGGCGCAGGCTGGGCAGGTGCTCGACCGGCTGGTGGGTGGGGCCGTCCTCGCCGAGGCCGATCGAGTCGTGCGTCATCACGTACACCACGCGCTGCTTCATCAGCGCGCTCATGCGGATCGCGTTGCGGGCGTAGTCGGAAAACACCAGGAAGGTGGCACCGAAGGGGATGAAGCCGCCATGCAGGGCGATGCCGTTGAGGGCGGCGGCCATGCCGAATTCGCGCACGCCCCAGTTGATGTGGCGCCCGGCGTCGTCGGCGCGCACCGCGCCGCAGCCCGGCCAGTCGGTGAGGTTGGAGTGGGTGAGGTCGGCCGAGCCGCCGAGCAGCTCGGGCAGCGCGCGCGCCAGGCGGCCGATGGCCTGCTGGCTGGCCTTGCGGGTGGCGAGCGTGGCCGCTTCGTTGTGCACCCCGCGCAGGATGGCATTGGCCAGCACCGGGAAGCCGACCGGCAGCGTGCCGGCCATGCGCCGGCCGAACTCCTTCGCCGCGTCCGGGTAGGCTTCGGCATAGGCCTCGCAGGCGGCCTGCCAGGCGGCGCGCTGTTCGGCACCGCGGGCGCGGGCGTCGAAAGCGCTGCGGATTTCGGCGGGGATCTCGAAGGGCGGGTGCGGCCAGGCGAGCGCGGCGCGGGTGGCGGCGAGCTCGTCGGCGCCGAGCGGCGCGCCGTGCACATCCGCCGTGCCGGCGCGCGCCGGGCTGCCACGGCCGATGGTGGTGCGGCAGCAGATCAGGGTGGGGCCGATGTCGTTGTCGGCGTTGGCGCGCGCCTCGCGAATCGCGCGGTCGACCGCCTCGACGTCGTGGCCGTCGACCGCCTCGATGACGTTCCAGCCATAGGCGCGGAAGCGCGCCGGGGTGTCGTCGGCGAACCAGCCTGCGACGTCGCCGTCGATCGAGATGCGGTTGTCGTCCCAGAAGCAGATGAGTTTGGACAGGCGCTGCACGCCGGCAAAGCTGGCGGCCTCGTGGCTGATGCCTTCCATCAGGCAGCCGTCGCCGAGGAAGACCCAGGTGCGGTGATCGACCAGGGTGTGGCCGGGGCGGTTGAACTCGGCGGCGAGCAGCTTCTCGGCCAGCGCCATGCCCACCGCGTTGGTGAGGCCCTGGCCGAGCGGGCCGGTGGTGGTCTCGACGCCGGGCGTGTGGCCGACCTCGGGGTGGCCGGGCGTGCGGCTGTCGAGCTGGCGGAAGCGCTTGAGCTCATCCAGCGGCAGGTCGTAGCCCGAGAGATGCAGCAGGGCGTAGAGCAGCATCGAGCCGTGGCCGTTGGACAGCACGAAGCGGTCGCGGTTGGGCCAGGCGGGGTCGGCGGGGTCGTGTTTCAGATGCCGCGTCCACAGCGCCACCGCGATCTCGGCCATGCCCATGGGCATGCCGGGGTGGCCGGACTGGGCCGCCTCGACGGCGTCGATGGCGAGAAAGCGCAGCGCGTTGGCGCACAGGGTGTCGATCGGGGCCTGGGTGAGTCGCATGTTCATCGGGGCATCTCCAGTTCGGTGTGCGTCATTGCGCCAGCGCCTTGCGGCGGCGGTCCATCAGGCGCCAGATGAAGGGGGTGAAGATCAGCTGCATCGCCAGCTCCATCTTTCCGCCCGGCACCACGACGGTGTTTGCCCGGCTCATGAAGCTGTCGTTGATCATGTTGAGCAGGTAGGGAAAGTCGATGCCCTTGGGGTTGGCGAAGCGGATCACCACCATGGACTCGTCGGCGGTCGGGATCGAGCGCGCGATGAAGGGGTTGGAGGTGTCCACCATCGGCACGCGCTGGAAGTTCACATGGGTGCGGGCGAACTGCGGGCAGATGTAATGCACGTAGTCGTGCATGCGGCGCAGGATGGTGTCGGTGACCGCCTCGGTGGAGTAGCCGCGGGTGCTCTTGTCGCGGTGCAGCTTCTGGATCCACTCCAGGTTCACCACCGGCACCACGCCGATCAGCAGGTCGACGAAGCGGGCCACATCCACCTGCTCATGCTGCACGGCGCCGTGCAGGCCCTCGTAGAACAGCAGGTCGGTGCCGGTGGGGAGCTCTTCCCACGGGGTGAAGGTGCCCGGCTCCTGCTTCCAGGGCTCGGCTTCCTCCGCGCTGTGCAGGTACTTGCGCCGCTTGCCGCCGCCGGACTCGGCGTAGCTGCGGAACAGGTGCTCGAGCTCGCCGAACAGGTTGGCCTCGGGGCCGAAGTGGCTGAGCTGGCAGCGGGGGTCGCCCTCGCAGGCGGCGAGCTTCTCGCGCATGGTCTTGCGGTCGTAGGCGTGGAAGCTGTCGCCCTCGATGACGGCGGCGGTGACGCCCTCGCGGCGGAAGATCTCCTCGAAGGTGCGCTGCACGGTGCTGGTGCCGGCACCGGACGAGCCGGTGATGGCGACGATCGGATGACGTTCGGACATGGTGCTTCTCCCCGGGGCTTATTGAGCGAATTCGGTGTCGCGGAACAGCGAGCGGGCGTGGAACAGCGGCAGCTCGTCCTCGACGCCGCCGACGATCGGCTCGTGGTGGTAGCGCTCGATGCGCTCGACCTCTGCCTGCGAGCCGAACACGAAGCCGATGCGCTGGTGCAGGCTCTCGGGCTGGACCTCGAGCACCGGGCGCACGCCGGTGCTGGCGCGCCCGCCCGCCTGCTCGATCAGGAAGCCGATCGGGTTGCATTCGTAGAGCAGCCGCAGCCGCCCGGGCTTGGCGGGGTCCTTGCGGTCGCGCGGGTAGAGGAAGACGCCGCCGCGCATCAGGATGCGGTGGGTCTCGGCCACCAGCGAGGCGATCCAGCGCATGTTGAAGTCGACGCCGCGCGGCCCGCTGCGCCCGGCCAGGCACTCGTCCACGTAGCGCCGCACCGGCGGCTCCCAGAAGCGCGAGTTGGAGGCGTTGATGGCGAACTCGCGCGTGGTCTCGGGCACGCGGATGTCGGGATGGGTGAGGTAGAACTCGCCGATGATGGGGTCGAGGGTGAAGCCGGCGACGCCGCTGCCGACCGACAGCACCAGCATCGTCGAGGGGCCGTAGATGGCGTAGCCGGCGGCGACCTGGCGGCTGCCGGGCTGCAGGAAGTCCTCGGCGGCGGCGTCCTCGCCCGGGCGCGGCGCGCGCAGGATGGAGAAGATCGAGCCCACCGCGACATTGACGTCGATGTTGGACGAGCCATCGAGCGGGTCGAAGGCGAGCAGGTACTTGCCGCGCTGGTCGCTGGCCGGCAGCGGGATGGGGGCTTCGTTCTCTTCGGAGACCATGCCGGCGAGGTCGCCGCCCCAGTGCGTGGCGCGCAGGAAGATCTCGTCGGCGAGCACGTCGAGCTTTTTCTGCTCCTCGCCCTGCACATTGGCGCTGCCCTGGCTGCCGAGCACGTCGGCCAGCGCGCCGTGGGCGACCGCGCGCGAGATCGCCTTGCAGGCCTGGGCGACCTGCAGGATCAGGGCGTTGAATTCGCCGGTGGCCTCCGGGTTGCGGCGGCGGTGTTCGATCAGGTATTCGGTGAGCGTGCTGCGGTCGAGGCTGAACATGAGGGTCTCCTCCGATGCGGTGCCGGATCGGTGCGTGTTGTTTTGGGTCGCGGGGCGGTGGGCCGTGGCGCCTAGCTCGGCTCGGCGGGCTGGAAGTGGCGGCTGGCGCGGACGTCGGCCTCGGTGATCGTGGTCAGCGCCTCGGCGTCGACCGTGGCGCCGGATTCGAACAGGCGCAGGGCCTGGCGCAGGCGCATGCGGTCGAGTGCGTTGCGGATGCTGCGTGCGTTGGCAAAGTGCGACTGGCGGCGGCGCAGCACGATGTATTCGTCGAAGGCGCGGCGCGCGGCCTCGTCGAAACGGTAGTTCCAGCCGGCGAGCATGCGCTGGGCGATCTCGCCGAGCTCGTCGTTGCTGTAGTCGGGGAAGTCGACATGGTGGGCGATGCGCGACTTCATGCCCGGGTTGGATTCGAAGAAGCGCTCCATGCGCTCGGCGTAGCCGGCGAGGATCACCACCAGATCGTCGCGCTGGTTCTCCATCACCTGCAGCAGGATCTCGATTGCCTCCTGGCCGTAGTCCTTCTCGTTCTCCGGGCGGTAGAGGTAGTAGGCCTCGTCGATGAAGAGCACGCCACCCATCGCGCGCTTGAGCACCTCCTTGGTCTTGGGTGCGGTGTGGCCGATGTACTGGCCGACGAGGTCGTCGCGCGTCACCGCCACCACGTGTCCGCGGCGGCAGTAGCCCAGCCGGTGCAGGATCTCGGCCATGCGCATCGCCACCGTGGTCTTGCCGGTGCCGGGGTTGCCGGTGAAGCTCATGTGCAGCGAGGGGTGCTCGGTGGCCAGCCCCAGGCGCTGGCGCACGCGGTCGACCAGCAGCAGGGCGGCGATCTCACGCACGCGGCGCTTGACCGGGGCGAGACCGACGAGGTCGCGTTCGAGGGCGTCGAGCACTTCGCCGATGCCGGCGTCGCGGAACTCGGCGCCGAGGTCGATGCGGGCGGGGGCGGGGGCCTTCTCGGGGGCGTTCATGGTCGCGTCTCCTGCGGGTGTCGGTTCATCGGGGCGTGGGTGGGCGTGTGCGCGGGCTCGCCGGCCGACCGGGTGATCTGCGCCGCTTGGCTGCGGAACTCGCACGCTGCGCGCGCTCGGACAGTCCTCGCCGCGCTTCGCAGATCACCCGATCGGCCTGTTCCGGCGCCTTTGCTCAGGCGCCGGGTTGTCAGCCGGCGTAGCGTGCACCTTCCGGCGCACGGCCGACGGCGTAGCTCTCCATCGTGTAGCGCAGGCTGCGCCCCTTCGTCTCCTGGCGGACGAGGCGGAAACCCGGCTCGGCGGTGGGGCGCTGGACGATGAAGGACATGCGTACCGTCTCCCAGCCCTTGGTCGAGTCGAAGGCGTTGATGCGGATGTAGGTCTCGGGGTTGGCCTCGCGGCAGGCCTTCAACTCGCCCATCACGCCGGCGGGGTCGCGCAGGTCGAACATCGGCAGGCCCCACATGTTCCAGTAGGTGTTGCGCGGGTGGGGGTCGTCGGTGAATTCGATCGCGACCGCCCAGTTCTGGTCGAGGCAGTAGTTGACCTGGGCCGCGATCTGGGTGTCGGTGAGGTCGGGCAGGAAGGAAAAGCAGCCTTGGGTGATGCGCATGATGTGTCTCCTCGGTTCCGGGATGGGCGTCGGCTTCAGGCCACGCTGGCGGTCGGCACGAAGTCGGACGTGTCGGTGCTGGTGTAGTTGAAGGTGATGTCACCCCAGGTATCGAGCGCCGCGCGCAGCGGCTGGCACCACTTGGCGGCATCGGCGAGGATCTGCGGGCCTTCGTTGGCGATGTCGCGGCCCTCGTTGCGGGCGAGCACCATGGCCTCGAGGGCGACACGGTTGGCGGTGGCGCCGGCCTGGATGCCCATCGGGTGGCCGATGGTGCCGCCGCCGAACTGCAGCACCACTTCATCACCGAAGAGGTCGAGCAGCTGATGCATCTGGCCGGCGTGGATGCCGCCCGAGGCCACCGGCATCACGCGCTTGATGCTGGCCCAGTCCTGGTCGAAGAACAGGCCGCGCGGCAGGTCCTGCTTCGTCACCATGTCGCGGCAGACGTTGTAGAAGCCCTGCACCGTCATCGGGTCGCCCTCGAGCTTGCCGACCGCGGTGCCGGCATGCATGTGGTCGACGCCGGCCAGGCGCAGCCACTTGGCGATCACGCGGAAGCTCACGCCATGGTTCTTCTGCCGGGTATAGGTGCCGTGGCCGGCACGGTGCATGTGCAGGATCATGTCGTTATCGCGACACCAGTTGCTGATCGACTGGATCGCGGTCCAGCCGATCACGAGGTCGATCATGACGATGCAGGAGCCGAGGTCGCGGGCGAATTCGGCGCGCTTGTACATCTCCTCCATGGTGCCGGCGGTGATGTTGAGGTAGTGGCCCTTGCTCTCGCCGGTCTGCGCCGCAGCTTGATTGACGCCTTCCATGCAGTACAGGAAGCGGTCGCGCCAGTGCATGAAGGGCTGCGAGTTGATGTTCTCGTCGTCCTTGGTGAAGTCCAGCCCGCCGCGCAGGGCTTCATAGACCACGCGGCCGTAGTTCTTGCCGGAGAGGCCGAGCTTGGGTTTCATCGTCGCGCCCAGCAGCGGGCGGCCGTATTTTTCCAGGCGCTCGCGCTCGACCACGATGCCGGTGGGCGGGCCGCGGAAGGTCTTCACGTAGGCCACCGGCAGGCGCATGTCCTCGAGGCGCGCGGCCTTGAGCGGCTTGAAGCTGAACACGTTGCCGATGATGGACGCGGTGAGGTTGGCGATCGAGCCTTCCTCGAACAGGTCGAGGTCGTAGGCGACCCAGCAGAAATACTGGCCCTCCTGGCCCGGCACGGGGTCGATGCGATAGGCCTTGGCGCGGTATTTGTCGCAGGCGGTCAGGCGGTCGGTCCACACCACGGTCCAGGTCGCCGTGGACGATTCGCCGGCCACCGCGGCGGCGGCCTCGATCGGATCGACGCCTTCCTGCGGGGTGATGCGGAAGACGGCGAGCACGTCGGTGTCCTTCGGTTCGTAGTCCGCGTCCCAGTAGCCCATCTGCGCGTACTTGAGCACGCCGGCCTGGTAGCGCTTCTTGGGATCGAGGATCTGTTGCGGGTTTTCTGCGGCGCCCATTTTCTGTCTCCTTCCTGTGTGTGCTTCGAGGTGGTGACTGGACAATAGGGCGGTGCTTGAATAAGCTCAAATGACGTTTTTTGCTCTATTGAGATAAGGTTTTCTGATGAAGCTGGCGCAACGCCTGACCTTGAAGCAGCTCCGCGCCCTGGTGGCGGTGGCCGACAGCGCCAGCTTCACCCAGGCCGCGCGCCTGCTGCACCTCACGCAGCCGGCGATCTCGATGCAGATCCGCGATGCGGAGGCCGTGGTCGGTCAGGTGCTGGTCGATGGCCGGCGTGAGATCCACCTCACCCAGGCGGGTGAGATCCTGGTGCGAGCGGCGCGCCAGGCGCTGCACAGCCTGGAACTGGCCGAGGTCGAACTGAAGGCGCGCATGGGCGTGGCGGCAGGTACGCTCGACGTGGTGGCGATCACCACCGCGGAATATTTCGTGCCGCACCTGCTGGCCGAATTCGGCCGCCGCCACCCGGACATCACCTTCCGCCTGACGGTGGAAAACCGCGAACGCGTGCGCACGCTGCTGCAGGAGCAGCGCTGCGACGTCGCGATCATGGGCCAGCCGCCACGTGGGCTGGATCTGCGCCGCATCCCGTTCGCGCCGCACCGGCTCTCGTTCGTGGCGCGCCCGGATCACCGCCTGGCCGGACGCAAGCGCATCCCGCCCGCCGCGCTCACCGACGAGCGCCTGCTGCTGCGCGAGCAGGGATCGGGCACGCGCGACAACCTCGAGCGCTTCCTGCGCGCGCACGGCGTCAAGCCGCTGGCGGCGGACGAGCTCGGCAGCAACGAAACGCTGAAGCAGGCGGTGATGGCCGGCATGGGCATCGCCTTCCTGTCGCACCACACCTTCGCGATGGAGGTGGAAAGCGGCCGCCTGGTGCGCCTGGACGTGGCCGATACGCCGGTGATCCGGGAATGGAACGTGGTCTCGCGCACCGACCGGCCGATGACGCCCGCGCTCGATGCGCTGCTGGAGTTCCTGCAGACCGAGGGGGCGGCGCGGATGCGGGCGATGGAACGGTGAGCAGGTAAACGAAAAACGCGCCCGGAGGCGCGTCTGTCAAGGGGCGGGGTAGGCGCTCAGCGCACGACCTGCGTCAGCTCGCCCGCCTTGTAGCGCGCGGCCATCTTCTCCAGCGGCACCGACTTGATCTTGCTCGCCATGCCGGCGCAGCCGAAGGCTTCGAAGCGGGCCTTGCACACCTGCTTGGCGGCCTCGCGTGCGGGCTTGTTGAACTCGCGCGGGTCGAACTTGGACGGGTTCTCGACCAGGAACTTGCGCACCGCGCCGGTCATCGCCAGGCGGATGTCGGTGTCGATGTTGATCTTGCGCACGCCGTACTTGATGCCCTGCACGATCTCCTCGACCGGCACGCCGTAGGTCTCCTTCATGTCGCCGCCGTACTGGCGGATGATCTCGAGCAGCTCCTGCGGCACCGAGCTGGAGCCATGCATCACCAGGTGGGTATTGGGGATGCGGGCGTGGATCTGCTTGATGCGCTCGATGGCGAGGATGTCGCCGGTGGGCTTGCGGCTGAACTTGTAGGCGCCGTGGCTGGTGCCGATGGCGATGGCGAGCGCGTCGCAGTCGGTCTGCTTGACGAAGTCGGCGGCCTGGTCGGGGTCGGTCAGCATCTGGCTGTGGTCGAGCGTGCCTTCGGCACCGACGCCGTCTTCCTCGCCGGCCTGGCCGGTCTCCAGCGAGCCGAGGCAGCCGAGCTCGCCTTCGACGCTGACGCCGATCGCGTGCGAGAACTTCACCACCTCGCGGGTGACGGCGACGTTGTAGTCGTAGGAGGAGGGCGTCTTGCCGTCTTCCAGCAGCGAGCCGTCCATCATCACGCTGGAAAAGCCCGAGCGGATCGCGCCCATGCAGATCGCCGGGCTCTGGCCGTGGTCCTGGTGCATGACGATGGGGATGTTGGGATAGGCCTCGACGGCGGCGTCGATGAGGTGGCGCAGGAAGGCCTCGCCCGCGTATTTGCGCGCGCCGGCCGAGGCCTGCATGATCACCGGGCTGTCGCATTCGGCAGCCGCTTCCATGATGGCCTGGACCTGTTCGAGGTTGTTCACGTTGAAGGCGGGCAGGCCGTAGCTGTGTTCGGCCGCGTGGTCGAGCAGCTGGCGCATGGAAACGAGGGGCATGAGTATCTCCGTCAGGGGGCGCCGGTGGCGCGGGGCGAGGTTGAGAACGCTATTTTAGCCTGTGTCGTGCGCTGCATGAGCGCAGCACGGCCCGTGCGGCACAGGCGTGAGGTCGAAGCGAAGCGGGCGGCGCGGCTCGCCGCCGCGAGTGGCTCACACCGGGTCGTCGAGCGTGCCCGGCATGTGGTGTTCGCCGACGCGCACGATCTTGAGCGTGTTGGTGCCGCCCGAGGCGCCGATCGGCTCGCCGATGGTGAGCACGATGAGGTCGCCGTAATCGACCACGCCCTGTTCCAGCAGCACCTGCTCGGCCTCCCACAGCAGCACGTCGCGGTCCTGGTGGGTCTGGCTCATCAGCAGGGGATGGACCTCGCGGTACAGCGTCATCTGGTTGCGCGCCGACACCTCCGGGGTCAGGGCGTAGATCGGCACGCCGGCATTGAGCCGGCTCATCCACAGCGCGGTCGAGCCGGTCTGGGTGAGCGAGGCGATCGC